>JBARKH010000394.1:0-9251 GCA_049801295.1 Allostellaceae bacterium
CGGATGCCCTGGGCGCGGCCGGGGCGCGCGTCTTCGTGCGTGCCTCGGGCAAGCCGCTGACAGAGGGCATCCCCGGGTTTTACACTGTGGACGGATTGTACAATGTGCTGCTTCCCGCGCTGGGCAATGCCACCAAGCAGGTCGCCAGCGAAAGCTGGGTGCTAGGTAAGCGGGCCGAACTGGCGCCCGACAGCGCCGAAGCCCAGCGCCTCGAACATGACGTCATCGCGCTCTACGAGGCGGATTACGCCAAAGAGTGGGACGCGATGCTGGGCGACCTCAATATCGTCCCGCTGCGCTCACCAGAGCAGGCCGTCGAGGAACTCTATATTCTCGCCTCGCCGCAATCGCCGATGCGCGATCTGCTCGCGTCGGCCGCTCGCCAGCTCACCCTGTCGCACCCGCCGCCGGCGCCCGCCGGGAGCGCGGGCAAGGAGGCCGGCCAAGAAGCCGCCAAGACTGCGTTGGAGCGAAAGGCACCACCAGCGACGGTCCGGTTGCGGCCGCTGCTCTCGGCGCAGAGCGCGGCGCCACCTCCCGAACCCCCCGGCAAGGCGATCGACGAGCGCTACCGGGTGCTGCGCGATTTTGTCGGAAGCGGGCCCGGCGCGCCGATCGATCAGACGCTGAAAGCGATGGACGCGTTGCGCCAGCAGCTGGCAAAGCTTGGCGCTGCGCCGGGTGTGAGCGCCGCCCCCGCCGCCCCGACCGGCGATGATGCAATCCTCCAGCTTCGCGCCGACGCGACCGGCGCGCCACAGCCGGTCGCGCGCTGGCTCGAAGCGATGATCAGCAACGCGACGCTGGTGCGCACCGGGAGCACGGTCGAGCAGGTCAAAAAAGCGTTTAACGCCAGCGGTGGCCCGGCTGCCCTCTGCCGTCAGGCGGTGACCGGCCGCTATCCGTTTACTCCCGGCTCCGCCAACGACATCCCGCTCGACGATTTTGCGAGGCTATTCGCTCCGGGCGGAATGCTCGACGGCTTCGTCAATACCCAGCTTCGCCCCTATATCGACGTCAGCGGCGCCGCATGGAAAGGACAGCCGGTAGAGGGTGTGGCGGCGCCGGTTTCGCCGGCGGATCTCGCCCAGTTTCAACGCGCCGCGGTGATCCGCGACCTGTTCTTTGGGAGCGGCGGAAATACGCCCAGCTTGCGCTTCGATCTGACCCCGGTTTTTCTCGATGGCGGCGCGAAGCAAGTCACTCTCGAATTGGGAGGGACCACGATCAGCTACGCGCACGGCCCGGCCCGCGCAACGCAGGTCACTTGGCCTGGGCCCTCGGGCATGAGCAGCGTCCGGCTGGTCTTCGACCCTGCGCCGACCGGCGGCGCGAGCGCGCTGGAGGCGTCCGGGCCATGGGCGCTGTTTCGGCTATTTGATCAGGGAAACCTGCAACGGGCGGGTTCCGCCGAACGCTACCAGTTGACCTTCCGCGCCGGGGACCGCCAGGCGGTTTTCGAGCTCCGCGCGGGCTCGGTGCTCAACCCGTTCGATCGGGCGGTCCTGCGAGAATTCCGATGTCCGAACCTCTGAGCGTGGCGCCGACCGCTGCCATCTTGCGCGCCACGGCGATCGGCTTCTGCGGGAAGCTGCCTGCGCGCGGTGACTTCGTGACGGCGGGCCTGCTTCGAAGCTTTGTCGAGGCGTGGTACGACTGGCTGCAACTGGTCCTGGCGACGAGCCGACGCGCCCTCGGCGAGGATTGGGACGCGGCATGGCTCGAGGCGCCGATCTGGCGGTTCGCGCTGTCGCCCGGCATCTGCGGCCCCGACAGCGTGCTCGGGCTGTGGATGCCGAGCGTCGACCGCGTTGGCCGTCATTTTCCGCTGACGTTCGCGGCGCTCACCGGCAACGCCGATCCCGCCGCGCTGATCCGCGAGGGCGGCGGCTTTCTTGCGGCCGCGGAAGGCCTCGGTTTGGAAGCGCTCAACTGTGAACTCGCGCCGGATACGCTTGCCGCGCAACTCGCCACCGCTGCTTCGGCCGAGCCTGGCGATGCGGGCACTGACCCGGAACTATGCCCGCCCGCCGGGGCGCTGTGGTGGAGCGCCGGATCGCCTCGCGTTCCCCGCAGCGCCTTTGCCACCGAGGCGCTTCCGGACACTGTGGCCTTTCTCGGCATGCTCGACGCCGACGCCGTGGTTTCAAAAGCAGATTTTCGGGAGCCTTGACGATGAGCCTTGTGCCCATCACCGCTGGGGTCGCATGTGCCGCTCGCTTCCGTTCCTGCGCCGCGACCCATGTCGGCACCGTGCGGACCCGCAACGAGGACAATTTCGTCAACCGGCCGGACCTCGGGATCTGGGCGGTAGCCGACGGGGCCGGCGGGCACGAAGCGGGCGATGTGGCCGCGCAGATCGTCACGCAAGCTCTGTGCGAGGTGCCGACCGGGCTCGGCGCGGCCGAGTTGTTGGCGGAGGTGCGCCTGCGGATCGCCCAAGCGCACGACAATATACGTGCCGAAGCGGCGCGGCGCGGCGAACACGCCATTCTCGCCACGACGATCGTGGTCGTGCTCGCGCACCGCAACCACTATGCCTGCCTCTGGGCCGGCGATTCGCGTACTTACCTCTTGCGTGACGGGCGGCTCAGCCAAGTCACCCACGACCACAGCCTCGTTCAGGAGCTGGTTGATGCCGGCGCTCTGTCCCCTGAGGAAGCACTCTCGCACCCGCGCGCCAATGTGATCACCCGCGCGGTCGGCGCGGATTTCTCGACCCTCGAGCTCGACAAGACCAGCGACCGGCTGCGCCTTGGCGACCGGTTTCTGCTGTGCAGCGACGGGGTGTCGAAGATCGTGCCGGAGGCCGAAATCGCCCGGCTGCTGGCGGCGAATGAGTCCTCGCCGGCCGAGCGCCTGATCGCTGCAGCGCTCGATCGCCGCGCCGATGACAACATCACCGCGGTAACGATCGAGGTGCTGCCCGCTGTGCCGGACATTACCGTTCGCCGCAGCCTCGAATGGTAGGAGGCGCTCACAGGCTCAGGGGAGGTTCCCGAACCGCGACAGCCCGTGCAGCAGCAGAAACGGGCACAGGCCGTGATCATTCCCCCCGATATAGCCGGTCCGGATCTCGGCGAAGCGGCCTCCGACAAACCAATTGGTGCCCACGGGGTTGATGCCGTGTGGCGCCGCAGTGTTGCTGTAGACCACCGCTCTGGTGGGGCGCCACAGCGATCCGGCGGCTTGTCCATCGAGATCGAAGGCCATTCGCGTCATCGCGGCGGCGTTGGCACCCCGCGTGTTGAAATTCTGATGCGTCACGATCCCGTTGCTGAAACTGGACGAAAAAATCCTGTCGAAGTCGAACCGATCACGCAGGAACAACGGATCGATCGAACCGATCGCCGCTGTCAGCACCGCCGAGATCACTTCCTTCCAGTTCGCCAGAAAATTCCCGAGATCGCTGGCTTGGGCATTCTTGTAGAACGGGATAACAAGTATTTGTCGGGCGCCGGAGACCACCAGCTGCGAACCGATGATAGACGTGTATTTGTCCGCAAGATCTTGCCATACCGAATCGAACACGTCGTAAGCACGGTCTGAACAAGGTGGATGGTGCTGCCACGGCGAGGGCGTGAAAAAAATATGCGGCGCGCCGCCGATGATTTCGCCGGACGGGGTCTGCGGCACGACCACTCCAAACCATTTTTCCGAACTGGCGTCGACGCTGACCAGCTGTTGGGTGATGTTCGGCGAAATATCGCGCCGCCGCAGCGGGCGCAGGCCGTCGAAGCTTGCGGGATCCGCGACCGGCCACGTCCTTGAACCGGACCCACTACCGGCGACGGTGGCGACGATCGGCGCCGGCCCGGCAAGCGCGTTCATCTGCTGCAGCGTACCGCCGCCCGGATCGACCACCCCGTCGATGACCGGTCGGTTGTTGACCGTCTGGAAAGTGATGATTGCGCCGGTGACTTCGGCGATCAGCGCCGCCCGGTCGGTTAGCCACGAACCGGGCATGTCCGCCGTACCGCCGTTTGCGAGTGAAATCCGATCGAGGAGCCCCGTTATCGTCTGCAGATCGCCGGGGTCGTTCGGCATCACCGTGAGGCCGTTGCGGATGCCCACCACGTGTCGGATCGTCTCCATCGCCCACCTCTCGCGTGGGGCAGATGACTTATTTTAAAGCGAATATCACGGCGGATTCCCTACCGTGAAGCCATCGCTCGCCAATGCGGCAATTGCGCGGGCTTTGTTGGTCACAAAATCCGTCAGGCGTTGTTGATCCTTGCTCGTCAGATCGTGCAGACCCGCCTCTCCGGTCGGGAAACTGAGAAGCAAGCCATCGTAGTTATGATGCACATCTTGGGTCGGTACAGTAACCATCTTGGTGTCATCAACGAAATCGCTCGGCACGGGGCCCTCTACCTTGAGGATACCAGTCACAACGGAAATGTTAAGCGTAGGTAGCGCCCAGCCCTTCTTGTACTCGAATACTAATGAGCTGGGATGCGTGTCAAGTCCCGTAAATTGAAGAAAAGTTGTCTCTCGCTTCCTGATGACGCCAACTCCAGCATGAACCACGCGGACCCATTGTCCGTTTTCTGAGCCGATGAAAAAATCAAAATCTTCGGCTTCCTTGGTCGTAAAAGTAACCTTGTTACCGACTGGCTTAAGAGTATCATTTGGGTTAGGAGGATGTTTGCTACCAAAGTGAAATGGATTTTTTGGGTCTAAGTAACCACCGAAGAGATACCCCGCGAGGGTGAGTTTGTGGCCAGACATTGCATTTCGTATAACGATTCGCATGAAGGTACCATCGATGCCGCCACTAACGTCTACCATTGCAACTACCTCAAGCTCCCAGAATTTGCTTGGGACGTAGAGCTTGCGCGGACGGAACTCCGTCCTGGAACCTGCATGTGTCGTAGTCAGCTCGATCATGACGACGACGCTGCGATCGATGGCGGCGTTGTTTTCGCCGGCCAGTGGAAACCCTTCATGGCTGCCGACTCCCGTCGCGGGTACCTCAATCTTCACACCGGGAAGTTCTCTCTTGATGATATCCTCAACGGGCTTACGGAGGTTTTGCGCACGCGCCTCCGACAGTTGTTGGTTAAGACGCTCTGCTTCGGCTTGGCTTCTTGCGCCAAGCCAACGCTTGCTCGCATGACCGACGACGGTTAGTCGGACTATCAGATTGTCGCTCATGGTTCGCTTTCCCGTTCGTCCTGCGAGTGAGCCATACCGCCTCGGATCGACCCGGCGATACTCGCACGCCAGTAGCGATTTCCTTAGTTCGCGGATTTTTACCTTCGAGGAGCGCGGACGCTTGCGAGCTGGTTTCAACTTTGTAGAGCGCCCGCACCCTCGAATACAATCAGATCGTCTTCATCTGGGTCAGGTCGTATCCGACGGTCTCGGGGCTGCCGCTGATGCTCGGGTCAAACGCGGTGAAGCTCTCGGTAATCTTAGTGAAGTTCAATGACAGCGACTCCATCGGCATGTCGCCGCCGCTGCTCATCGAATAGTGGCTCAGCCCGGCATTTTCCAGCTTGTAGGTCAGAAAGGTCTCGACCTTGCCCTTGGTGGTCGTGGTGAACTTGATCTCGACCTTGTTGTCGAGCTTGCCGGCGACCGCGTCCAGGAACAGCTTGGGGCTTGAGACATCCCCCAGCTTTGTCACGCTGACCTCGCTGAGCGAGGGTTCGCTATGCTCGCGCGAATAGGCGCCGCGGGCCGCGGTGCCGATTGCCCGGCCAACCCCCCAGCTGAAGGATTGACACTCGATCCAGTCCTTGAAGCCGTCCGTGGTGACCGACCCCTTGATGCTTCCGTATTTCATGTAGATGGGCACTGGAACCCTCCGTTAGTCATTTGTCGGAAACATTCTTACTCAATACGATAGCAAAACGCGCCCGAGGGGTCCATGCCGGCCCATACCCGATCGATCGGGCGTCCCTCGCCGAGCCGCGCCAGCACTTCGGCAGAGAGCTCCGGCAGCAGCGTGCGCGACAGGATCTTCTCGATATTGCGCGCCCCCGAGGAGGTTTCGGTGCAGCGCGCCGCGATCGTTTCGATCAATGCCCTGTCGTATTCGAACGCCGCCCGATAGGATTCTCGCAACCGCTGCCCGATGCGGCCGAGCTGCAGTTCGACGATCTGCCGCATCACCCCATCCGATAGCGGCAGGTATGGCACCAGCGTCACTCGGCCGAGAAACGCCGCCTTGAAGCTTTTCATCAGCTCCGGCAGCAAAGCCTCGCCGAGCGCGGTCGGCTCCGGCGCGGTTTCGGGGTCGGCATACAACTTATCGATCAGCTCGTACCCGGCATTCGAGGTCATGATGATGACACAATTCTTGAAATCGATGTCTCGGCCTTCGCCGTCCTTCATCATCCCCTTATCAAATACCTGGAAAAACACGTCCTGAATGCCGGGATGGGCCTTCTCCATTTCGTCAAGAAGGATGACCGAATAGGGCCGCCGCCGCACCGCCTCCGTCAGGATCCCGCCCTCGCCGTAGCCGACATAGCCCGGCGGGCTGCCCATCAACAGGCTGACTTTGTGCTCCTCCTTGAATTCGCTCATGTTGAGGACGGTCAAATTCTGTTCGCCGCCGTATAGCAACTCCGCGAGCGTCAGCGCGGTTTCAGTCTTGCCGGTGCCCGACGGGCCGACCATCAGGAACACCCCGATGGGCTTCCTCGGGTCGGTCAATTTGGCGCGCGAGGTTTGGATCGCCTCGGCGACCGCCTGCAGGGCGTGCGTCTGGCCGACGACGCGGCGCGCCATCGCCTCCTTCAAATGCAGCACCGTGCGGATTTCGTCGGACTGCATGCGCCTGGCCGGGATGCCGGTCCAGCTCTCGACGATCGCCGCCATCGCCTGGCCATCGACCACCGGGAAGATCAGCGGTTCTTCGCCTTGCAGCTCGCGCAACTCGGCAGCACGCTCGGCGAGCCGGGTCTTCGCCGGTCCCTGATCGGTGGCAGCCGGCGCGGTCTCGATCGCGGTGCGTAGTTCGGCGATCTCGCCGGCCAGCTTCCTTTCCTCTTCCCAACGTTTGGTCAGCGCGTCGAGCTCTGACGCGGCCTGCGCCCGTTCCTCCGTGAGTTCGGCCTGGCGCGCCGCATGATCGGCGCCCGTTGCCATCTCGCGCTGAAGCATCGCCGCTTCGGTGTCGATCAGCGCGATCCGTCGCTCGCGATCCTCGATCGCCGGCGGCACCGCCGCCTGGCTCATCGCCACCCGGGCACACGCCGTGTCGATCAGCGACACCGCCTTGTCGGGCAGCTGACGGCTCGGGATGAAGCGGGCCGAGAGCCGCACCGCTTCGCCCACCGCTTCGTCGAGGATCCGCACGCCATGATGCTCTTCGAGGGTGGCGACGAGGCCGCGCATCATCGCGATCGCGGTCGCCTCGCTCGGCTCCTCGACCTTCACCACCTGGAACCGCCGCGTCAGCGCCGCATCCTTTTCGAAATACTTCTTATATTCGGCCCAGGTCGTGGCGGCGATCGTGCGCAGTTCGCCGCGCGCCAAGGCCGGCTTCAGCAGATTCGCCGCATCGCCCTGTCCAGCCGCCCCACCCGCACCGATCAGCGTGTGCGCCTCGTCGATGAACAGAATGATCGGACGAGGGCTCGCCTTGACTTCCTCGATGACCGACTTCAGACGGTTCTCGAACTCGCCCCGGACCCCGGCGCCGGCTTGCAGGAGGCCGAGATCGAGGGTCCGCACCGTCACCTCGCGCAGCGCCTCCGGCACGTCGCCCTTGGCGATGCGCATCGCGAATCCCTCGACGACCGCGGTCTTGCCGACGCCGGCCTCGCCGGTCAGGATCGGGTTGTTCTGCCGGCGTCGCGTGAGGATATCGATGACCTGGCGGATCTCGCTGTCGCGGCCGAGCACCGGATCGATTTGGCCGGTCCGCGCCATCGCGGTCAAATCCATCGTGAACTGCGCCAGCGCGCCCGTCCCGGCTGGTGCCGACGGGCGCTCGGCGCCCGCTGTCCCGGGCGCACCCTCGCTCAATCCCACCGCGCTCGCGGCCTCACCACTGCCGGCGGTGATCGCGATAAACTCCCGCTTGAGCGTGTCGGCGGGGATGCGCAGCAGCTGCCCCGACGCATCGCGCGAGCGGCGCGCCAGGGTCTCATCGGCGAGGAGAGCCCACAACAGATGCCCCGAGCGTATCCGCGCGGCGCCCTGTTCGATGGAGGCGAAAAGCCAGGCCTGCTTTGCACACTCGACGATTTCCGGCGAGAGGCTGGGCGCCCGCGCGTTGCCGGTCTGCATCCGGTCCATCGCGCGGTTGAGATCGGTGCGCAGGCGCGCCTCGTCGACCTCGAAATGGCGCAGGATTGCGGGCACATCCCCGTCGGCGATATCGAGCAGCTTGGTCAGCCAGTGCTCGATCTCGACATTGTAATGGGTGCGGGAAAGGGTGAGCCCGGCCGCTGCCTCGAGCGCACCGCGGCACGGTTCGTTGAGACGGCCGACCAGCGATTTCAGATCGATCGTGGTCATAATCGTTTCCCGATATCGGGAGCCGGTAGACGGCACGAGGCGGCTGTCCGCAATCCGCACCGCCAAGGTATTTATTGGCCCGGGGCGTTGTCCAGAAATAATTGATCGGGCGCGAGCAGACGGGGCACCATTACGGCAGTGAGCGAGCGGCAAGGCCGGAATGGTGCGAAAGTCTTGATTTCTCGGACCGGATCGAAGGCCTGAAAGGGGTCCGAACCGACCGGCGGCTTCCGACCCGAGGAAGGTCCGTTCTCGGCGGATTCTGTTGAGAAACTGGGGATTGCGCGTGTTCGGTGTCGCTGATTCACTCTGGTCGTCGGGGGCCGGGAGTGAACGTGATGATGGGGGAAGCTCGGGTTGGGCGGGCGGCGCTGTTCGACGAGTTTTCGCTTGAACGGCGTGTTCGGGCCGATCACCTGCTGCGTTCGATCGATCGGTTCGTCGAGCTGTCCGGTGCGCGCGCTCACCTGCGGCCCTTCTAGAGCCCGATCGGGCGTCCTTCGATCGACCCGGAACTGATGATCCCGATGTTGCTCGTCGGCTATTGCTTGGGCATTCGCTCGGAGCCTCGGCTCTGCGACGAAGTGCATCTGAAGCTGGCCTATGCGTGGTTCTGCGGGCTCGGGCTCGACGGCGAGGTGCCGGATCGCTCGACCTTCTCGAAGAACCGTCATGGCCGCGTCCGCGGTTGTGATCTCGGCGGTGCCGCAGCCCGCGGCATAGTAGCCAGCCCGGCAGCGTGCCGCCGCCGACGCCGCCGCGCGGCTGCAGCA
>JBARKH010000395.1:0-2146 GCA_049801295.1 Allostellaceae bacterium
AGGCAGAGGCGGGCGCGGAACTGGCGCGGCTCGCCGCCGAGATCCTCCACCATGACCAGCTCTACTACGCCAAGGACGCGCCGGAAATTTCCGATGCCGCCTATGACGAGCTGCGCCGCCGCAATGCCGCGATCGAGGCGCGGTTTCCCGGGCTCGTCCGCGCCGACAGCCCGTCGCGCCGGATCGGGGCGGCGCCGGCCTCGGGCTTTGCCAAGGTCACGCACAGCGCGCTGATGCTGTCCCTGGAAAACGCGTTCGGCGAAGCGGACGTGCGCGATTTCTTCGCCACAATCCGCAACTTCTTCCGCCGGCCCGAGGATCTGGCGCTGGTCGCCGAGGACGCAATCGCGGTGATGGCCGAGCCGAAAATCGACGGGCTCTCCGCGGCGCTGCGCTATGAAGGGGGCAGGCTCGTCCTCGGCGCCACCCGCGGCGATGGTGTCACCGGTGAAGACGTGACGGCGAACATCCGCACGCTCCGGAGTGTCCCCGCTTCGCTCGCCGGCACCGGTTGGCCCGAGATCCTCGAGGTTCGGGGCGAAGTCTATATGGAGCGGGCCGGGTTTTTCGGGGTCAACGCCGAGCGGGAAGCCGCCGGCGAACCCGCTTTCGCCAATCCGCGCAATGTCGCGGCGGGGTCGCTCCGCCAGCTCGATTCGAGCGTTACCGCGCGCAGGCCGCTGAAATTCTTCGCCTACCATTGGGGCGAGGCGAGCGCGGCTTTCGCCCGCACCCACGAAGAGGCGCTGGCGCGGTTCCGCGATTGGGGGTTTTCGGTCGACGAGCATTCGCGGCTGTGCCACGGGGTCGACGCGGTCCTTGCCTATTACCGCGAGATTGCCGAGCATCGCAGCCAGCTCCCCTACGACATCGACGGCGTCGTCTACAAGATCAACGATCTGGCGCTGCAGAGCCGGCTCGGGATGCGCAGCCGGGCGCCGCGCTGGGCGCTCGCACATAAATTCGCCGCCGAGCAGGCGCAGACCGTGTTGCGCGACATCATGATCACCGTCGGGCGCCAGGGTGCGCTGACCCCGACGGCGGTCCTCGATCCAATTACGGTCGGCGGGGTGGTCGTGCAACGCGCCACGCTGCACAACGCCGACGAGATCGCGCGCAAGGATGTGCGGATTGGCGATACCGTCACCGTCCAGCGCGCCGGCGACGTCATCCCGCAAATTGTCGGCGTGGTCCTCGACCGCAGGCCGCCCGATGCGGTGCCCTACCAGTTCCCCGATCACTGCCCGGTCTGCGGCAGCAGCGCGGTGCGCGAAGAAGGGATGGCGGTGTGGCGCTGCAGCGGCGGCCTTATTTGCGCCGCCCAGGCGGTCGAGCGGCTGAAGCATTTCGTCGCGCGCGATTGCTTCGATATCGAGGGGCTGGGCGAGAAGCACATCACCGAATTCTGGCGGGACGGGCTTATTCGCCAGCCCGCCGACATCTTCCGGCTGAAGGCGGAAACCATCGCCGAACGCGAGGGCTGGGGCGCGGTCAGTGCGAAGAAGCTGATCGCCGCGATCGACGAGCGCCGCCGGATTGCGCTCGACCGCTTCATCAACGCGCTCGGCATCCCGCAGGTCGGGCAGGCGACCGCGCGGCTCCTCGCGCGGCATTATCGCTCGCTTGGCGCCTGGCGTCGCGAGATGGAGGCGGCGCAAGACCTCGAAAGCTCGGCCCGCGCCGATCTTCTCGACGTCAACGGCATCGGCAAGGATATGGCAGCCGACATCATCGGGTTCTTCGCCGAGCCGCATAACCGCAGCGTCCTCGACGATCTCGCGGGCGAAGTGACCGTCATTGATTACGAGGCCCGGGCTCAGCTGGCGGCCTCGCCCCTCGCCGGCAAGACGATCGTCTTTACCGGCAGCCTCGAAGCGATGACCCGGTCCGAAGCCAAAGCGCGGGCCGAGGCATTGGGCGCCAACGTCGCGAGCTCGGTGTCCGCGAAGACGGACTATGTCGTGATCGGCGCCGATGCCGGGTCGAAGGCCGCGCGCGCCGCCTCGCTCGGGGTGACGACGCTCGACGAGCCCGCGTGGCTCGACCTCGCCGGCCTCGCCAATGCGGCCGGCTGACCCGGGAACCGAGCATGCGGCCGGACGATCTCCGCGAAACCCCTCCCGCGCCAGCGGGCGAGGGGCAGGAG
>JBARKH010000396.1:0-25909 GCA_049801295.1 Allostellaceae bacterium
CGCCTGCGCCCGCCAGTTGCCCGCGAGCGCGTCGGCAAGCTCGACCGCGAGGCAGCCATAACTGCGATCCGTCATATGCAGCCCGTCGGGTCCGACCAGCTTCGGGGTCTCGCCCTCGTGCGCACTCTGCCAATAGCGCATGATCTCGAAACGGTGAAACAGGCCGACACGGGCGTGCTCTGCCACCGCCGAGATCAGCTGCTCCATCCGCGCGTACGCCGGACGCGCGAGCACGCGCGGGGCATATTGCAAGTCCATCAGCACGAGATCGCTGCCATTCTTTTTGATCTGCGCGACGCCGCGCTCGATCAACTCCTTGTCGGCGTCCAGGTCGTCGCGGCGCAGCACCGCGTTCGTGCCGACTTGCCAAATCACGAGTTCGGGGTGTTCGGCGATCACGTCACGGTCCAGCCGGGCCAGTTCCTCCGAGACGTCTTCACCGCCTCTGCCGCGATTGATCACTTGAATATCGATACCGGGAAACCGGTTCTTGAGCTCAGTCGCGAGCCGGCTCGGGTAGCTCAAACCCGGGGCACTCGCGCCGACTCCTTGGGTCGAGGATGAGCCAACCGCAACGATGGTCAGCGGTTCTCGCCGCTCGATCCGGGCCGCGATCCGCGCCTCGGCCGGCTCGATGACCGTGAGCGCCGGCGGCGCGCCGCAGCTCGCAGCCGTTTTCGGGGTGCCAAGATCGGCGGCATTGGCCAAGCCGGCTACAAGACCCAGCGCCGCGCCGAGCACGAGCGATGCGACAGGGCTCATTGCACCGCAGCCTCGATCGCCTGGGCGAGCCTCAATCCGATGCAATCGTAGACCTTCGCCGCCAGCCGCGCGCGCTCGTCGGCGGCAACCTCGTCGAAATTGAACACGTTCTGCTCGCTCCAGTAGCGCATCATTTCGAACCGCGGGAAAACGTACACCCCGTTCAGATCGCCGACCCGATGCAGCGCGTTCAGATACTGCTCGAAATCGATCACGGTCGACGCCCTGCGGGAGAATTGCATATCGACCAATAGGATGTCGATTGCCCGATTTTTGACCTCGTCGATGCCGCCCTGCAGCGTCGCAGCGAAATCGTCGATCTCGACGCCGCGCACCACATCGCTGATCCCGGTCTCCCACACCACCAGGATCGGGGTTTCGTCGACAACGTCGGTGGGGAACCGGTCCACCATCTGCTGCGTCGATTGGCGCGGCACGCCCTTGTTGACGACGGTGATCGGGACATCGGGGTAGTAAGCCGCGAGCGCCACCTGGAGGCGTTGCGGATAGGCCAGATCGGGCGCGCCGGCGGCGGCGCCCTTGGTCGAGGCCCCGCCGATCGCGACGATATTGACCGGTTGGCGCGCGCGCAGCCGCTCGGCCAGATGCGGCAGCTTGACCGAGATCTCCAGGAGCTCCGGCGGAACCTCGCACGCGGTCTTTTCGGCACGACCGGTCCCAGGGGTCGCGAAACTCACCGCCGCGGCACCGGCGAGGCACAGCAGCGACCGGCGGTTCATGGCGCGTCCCCATCCTCGCGGCCCCGCGGCACCGCCGGCCGGACGATCGGCATTCGATCCATCGTTTTGTACCAGTCGATCATCCAGGCGGTCAGAACCATCGCCGCGATCCCCACGACGTTGACCGCAAGCTGCATGATGATCGCCGAATCATATTCAGAAAGGATGAAATGCCCGAGCGCCGACAGGAGAATTCCCAGACAGAAGATCTCGAGCGACTGTTGCCCGCACCGCACCAGCGGCCGCGCCGCCGCGGAGGTGAGAAAGCGGGCCTGCCGCGGCACCAGGCGCGCGACCAGCACGACCAGGGCGAAAAACGGCACAAGGCGCAGCGGCGACAAATTGTTCTTGTTCACCGGCCACAATTCCTTAAGGAACAGCCCCGGAAACGGCTCCCAAACGCCGTGGATCGTCCAGCTCACCCTGACCACCACGGCGAGGCCGAGGACCACCGCGGCCAGCGGATAGGCGAATCTGAGCAGTCCGGAAAAGCCATTTCCCTGGGCGGCGCGGTGGGCGAGCACCGCCCCGGCGACGAACAGAAACTGCCAGGCAAGCGGATTGAAAAACCAGACATGGCCTTCCGGATAGGCCGGCACGGTGATGTCGAAAATCTGCACGGCCAGGTAGAGAGCCGCCGACGGCACCAGCACCCAGAGCCAGTGGCGGCGGGTTCCAAGCAGGATCGCCGGAAATATTAAGAGCATGACTATGTATAAAGGTAGAATGTCGAGAAAGGCCGGCTGGAACTCGAGGAGCAGGGCCTTCACCACGGCGATATGCGGTTCGGACAGAAAATCGGCGACGCGCATTTCTTCATTGTACATCGGGTTCTTGAAGGCGCTCGCGGTATAGGACACCTCGGCGACGAACAGGACGAACAGGAAGATGTGCGCGACGTAAAGCTGCCAGGCCCGGCGCAGCACTTGCGCGGTGGCATAGAGCGCGCCCTTGCTGTCGAGGCGGCGGCCATAGACCAGAGTCGCGGTAAAGCCGGAAATAAAGATGAAGATTTCAGCGGCGTCGAAAAAGGTAACCCCCTGCAGCGTGAAATAACTCAGGAAGTTTTCGGGGACGTGATCGATGAAAATGAATATCAACGATACGCCGCGAAAGAAGTCGAGGCGCAGATCGCGTGGCGTGGACGGCTCGGGCAAGGCCGATTAAGCTCCGGATCGGATCGGATCGGGGATCGGATCGGGCCGGGCCGGGTCGGATAGAGCGGCCGACTTCAGCAAGGCCGGGCCGCGTTCGTCGATGCGGCCGCTCGCCACGGCAAGGGAGGCGCATCATGGAGCAACGCCCAATCCGCCGGGTGGCGGTGGTTGGAACCGGCACGATCGGCATGAGCTGGGCGGCGATTTTTTTGTCGCGCGGCCTCACGGTCAGCGCGAGCGATCCGGCACCCGAGGCGGAAGCGCGATTGCGCCAGTTCATCGATGCCGCCTGGCCCGTGCTGGCGCGGCTCGCCCCGTTCGCGGCGACGCCGCCGCACCAATTGCTCAGTTTTTGTGCAGATCCCGAAACCGCCGTCGCCGGGGCCGATTTCATTCAGGAGAATGCGCCGGAGCGCGAGGCAATCAAGGAGCCGCTCCTCGCCCGCATCGACGCGGTGCTGCCGCCGGAAATCGTCATCGCCTCCAGTTCGTCCGGGCTCTTGATGAGCCGCCTGCAGGCGTCCTGTCGCCATCCCGAGCGCTGCGTGATCGGGCACCCGTTCAACCCGCCGCATCTGATCCCGCTGGTCGAGGTCGTTGCCGGCGCGCAGACTGCGCCCGAAACGGTCGAGCGGGCAATGGCCTTCTACGCGAGCGTCGGCAAGCGCCCGATCCACATCCGCCGCGAGGTTAAGGGGCACGTCGCCAACCGCTTGCAGGCGGCACTGTGGCGCGAGGCGGTTCATCTCGCCGCCACCGGGGTCGCCAGCGTCGCCGACATCGATACCGCGATCAGCGAGGGACCCGGGTTGCGCTGGGCGCTGATGGGTCCGCACCTCACCTTTCACCTCGCCGGCGGGACCGGCGGAATGGCGCATTTTCTCGATCAGCTTGGGCCGCCGCTGGAAGGCTGGTGGGACGATCTCGGCAGCCCGCGTCTCACGCCCGAGGTGCGCGCGGCGCTCGTCGAGGGCGTCGCCGCCGAGGTGGGGACCCGCGATATCGCCGCACTGGCCGCCGAGCGCGACCGCTTTCTCGTGGATCTGCTGGCGCTGAAGAAGAGTGCGGGAAGCGGCGGCTAGCTCAGCGTCAGTCGAGAATCGGGCGAGAAGCCGACGCAACCGATCGACTGCCGCGGCGACCTGTCGCAGGTCGCGTCGCGCACTCGGATCAGCCGAACTCTTGACAGTTTGTTAAGAATTGTAACACATTGTAAAGGTCCACGGTGGGCCAGAACCTTTTACCGAGTCTACGCAGCACCTTTTCTCAAGCCCCCGTGCGAGCACCTGCCATAGAACCTTGTTAGCAAACGAGCCGGCTCTTGCCGGCTCGTGGCGTTTTGGTTCACCGCTTTGCGGGCTTTTGCAATCCGCTCGCGGGCGCAATCGATTTACCCGTGTGCCGCGATCGGACCGGGGGTCAGTGGATGCGCGACCATATCTTGCGTTTGGCCGCGTAGAAGACGCCGGTCGCGACAATGAGGAACAGGATCACCTTGAAGCCGATGCGATGCCGTGCCTCGAGAGTGGGCTCGGCCGCCCAGCTGAGGAAGGTGACGACGTCGTGGGCCATCTGCGGGACCGTCGCCGGCGTGCCATCGGCATATTTGACCTGGTCCGGGCTGAGCGGCGGCGGCATCTTGATCTGGTGGCCGGTGAAGTACTCGTTGTAGTACATGCCCTCGCCCACCTTGAAGCCGGCCGGAGCGTCCTTGAACCCGGTGAGGATCGCGTAGACGTAATCGGGCCCGCCCTCGCGCGCCTTGGTGATCAGCGACAGATCGGGCGGCAAGGCGCCGTTGTTTGCCGCGCGCGCCACCTGGTCGTTCGGGAAGGGACCCGGGATCGGGTCGGAGGGACGCGCCGGGCGCTCGAACATCTCGCCACTGTCGTTGGGCCCATCGCTCACCTTGACCTGCGCGGCGATGCCTTTGACCTGATCTTCGCTATAGCCGATCTCGGTGAGGTCGCGGAACGCGAGGTGCTTCACCGGATGGCAGGCGGCACAGACCTCCTTATAGACCTGAAAGCCGCGTTGCAGCGCAGCGCGGTCATAGGTCCCGAACACGCCCTCGAACGTCCAATTCTGCCGCGGCGGGGTCGGCGCCTCCTGCTGGGCGCGGGCAGTGCCGAACACGCTGCCGGAGAGGGCGAGCGCCGCCGCCAGCGCGAGCGCAACCGGGATCGCCATCTCAGTGCCCTTCCGTCAGCACGGCGGCGCTGATGCTGATCGGCAACGGCCGCGGCGTCTCGAGTTTGCCTATGAGCGGCATCAGGATCAGAAAGTGGATGTAGTAATAGGCCGTCGCGATCTGGCCGAGGGTCACGACAAACCCGGCCGGCGGCTGGCTGCCCACATAGCCGAGCGCGATCAGGTCGAGCGGCAGCAGCATCGCGAACCAGCGCCAGATCGGGCGGAAGCGGGCGCTGCGCACGGGCGAAGTGTCCAGCCACGGGACCAGAAACAACAGGATGATCGATCCCAACGACAGGACGACGCCGATCAGCTTGCCGGGGATCCCGAGAAAATCGAAGGTGATCGAGCGCAGGATCGCGTAGTACGGCAAGAGGTACCATTCCGGCACGATGTGATTGGGTGTCACCATCGGGTTGGCCGGAATGTAATTGTCGGAGCTGCTCAGCATATTCGGCAGATAGAATACCAATATCGCGAATACCAACAGGAACACGCACAGCCCGAACATATCCTTGATCGTGTAATACGGATGGAACGGGATCGTGTCCTGGGGGCCGCGTTTGTCGATGCCCAATGGATTATTGGAACCATGCTGATGCAGCGCGATAAGATGCAGCCCGACGACGGCGACGATGACGAACGGCAGCAGATAGTGCAGCGAATAAAACCGGTTGAGCGTCGGGTTGCCGACCGTGAACCCGCCCCACAGCAAGGTGACGATGTCCTGGCCGAATATGGGCACCGCCGAGAACAGATTGGTGATGACCGTCGCCGCCCAGTAGCTCATCTGACCCCACGGCAGGACGTAGCCCATGAAGGCGGTGGCGATCATCAGGATTAGGATGACGACGCCGAGGATCCACAACAGCTCGCGCGGGTATTTGTACGAGCCGTAATAAAGCCCGCGGAACAGATGGATATAGACGATCAGAAAGAACATCGATCCGCCGTTCATGTGGATGTAGCGGATCAGCCAGCCATAGTTGACGTCGCGCATGATGCGCTCGACCGAATCGAAGGCGAGGCTCGATTCTGGCGTGTAGTGCATCGCGAGCACGATGCCGGTCACGATCATGATGACGAGGGCGATCCCGGCGAGCGACCCGAAATTCCACCAATAGTTCAGGTTAATGGGCGTCGGATAGTCGGTGATGTGCTGCTCGAGGGTCGCCACGAACGGCAGACGGTAGTCAATCCAGCGGATGATCCGGCCGTAGTTGCGGGCAGGGGCGCTCGATGGGGCGCCGGATTGGGCGCTGGAAGAGGATGCGGCCATGGCGCTTCCTAGCCGATCTTGACGGCGGTGTCTGAGGTGAATTCGTAGGGCGGTACGGCGAGGTTGAGAGGCGCTGGACCCTGGCGGATCCGGGCCGAGGTATCATAAACCGAACCGTGGCACGGGCAGAACCATCCGCCAAAGGGGCCGCGATCGTCGCCGGGCTTGTTGCCGAGCGGGATGCAGCCGAGATGCGTGCACACACCGACGACGATCAGCCATTCCGGCTTTTTCACCCGATCGGAATCCTTTTGCGGGTCGCGCAAGCTCGACACATCGACATCCTGAGCGGCCTTGATCTCCTCGGGCGGGCGGTGGTCGATGAAGACGGGCTTGCCGCGCCAGGCGACGGTGAGGCGCTGGCCGACCTGCACCGGCGTCAGATCAACCTCGGTCGAGGACAGCGCCAGCGTATCGCGCGCCGGGTTCAGGCTGTCGATGAACGGCCAGATCGAGACCGCGGCGCCGACCGCGCCGAGCGCGCCGGCGGTCAGCAACAGAAAATCGCGCCGCGAGCCGCCGCCGTGCTCCGCGTCACCAGGCGAATGCGCCAGATCGGTCATCCCCACCCTCGATCCGCTGCCGACCGCCCCCGGGGGCGCCCGTCGCGGCAAGCTATACGCTTGAAGAAGCCGAACTATGCGACAGACTGCCGCATAAAACGGCAGCCGGCCGGCGTCAATGCGCGTTCCTATAATAGCGGCGGTACTGCGCGTTGACCTACGCGGAATTTAGAATTTGCGCCTCGCCCTGTTCGAGCCCGATATCCCGCAGAATACCGGCGCTCTGCTGCGCCTCGCCGCCTGCCTGGGGGCCGGGGTCGATCTGATCGAGCCCTGCGGTTTCCTCTTCGACGACCGGCGGGTGCGCCGCGCCGCGCTCGATTATGCCGCACGGGTGGAGGTCCGCCGCCATGCCTCGTGGAGCGCATTCCTGGCGCAGCGCGACAGTTGCTCGCGGCTGATCCTCCTGACGACCGGCGGGACCGTCCCGCTCTACCGCTTCGATTTCGCCGCCGGCGATACGCTGCTTCTCGGCCGCGAGAGCGCGGGGGTTCCCGATTCCGTGCATGACGCCGCATTCGCTCGAATCGTGATCCCCTTGCAGGAGGGCGCGCGATCGCTCAACGTCGCACTCGCCGGCGCGATCGCGCTCAGCGAGGCGCTGCGCCAGACCGGCGGATTTGCGCAACCGTAGTCGTTGACAATGCGAGAGGGTCGGCCTATCTCCCGCCGGCTGAACCCACGGGCGCCCGTGGCGGAATTGGCAGACGCGCACGGTTCAGGTCCGTGTTCCGAAAGGAGTGGTGGTTCGACTCCACTCGGGCGCACCATCACCTAATCTAATAATTCTGACGGCTCCCCACCGATTACGCTAGAATTGCGCCAAGCGGCCGAACCAACAGCCGCGCGGGGGAAACTGTCCTTAAGGAGCGCTATCGTGTTCGATTGGGCGAGTTTGCGGCCGATCTGGGGGCCGCGCGTGCTGAGCATCCTGCGGATCATGGTTGGACTGCTCTATCTGGAGCACGGTCTCGGCAAGATCTTCAACTTCCCGGCTGCGCCGAACCACCACCCCTATGTGCTGTTTAGCCTAGTGCCGGGCCTGGCGGGCCTCCTGGAGACGATCGGCGGCGCGCTGATTGCCGTCGGCCTCTTCACCCGGCCGGTGGCCTTCATTCTCTCGGGCGAAATGGCCTTCGCCTACTTCATGTCGCATGCGCCGAGGAGTTTTTTCCCGCTGGTCAATGGCGGCGATGGGGCGATTCTCTATTGCTTCATATTCTTCTACTTCTTCGTCGTGGGCGCGGGGGCGTGGAGCCTCGATCAGCTTTGGACTACGAAGTCCTCCGCCGCGGGCCGCGGCTGACCCAATCAAGGCTCCGGACCTCGTCGAATTGACGCGCCGCCCGCCGGGGTAGATATTTCCTCGGTATTCTGCGGCGAGGTCAGAGTTCTTTGATGATGTCGGTAAGAGGGGCTCGGCGAAACCGCGCCGGGTGGAGCCTGTATCCAGCGCACGCTAATCCCGGCGCGGCGCAGGACGGCAACGCATGACCCATCACTTGCATCGCGGTGACCTGCCGGAAGGGCTGTTGTTCGGCGATTCGGTCGCGATCGACACCGAGGCGATGGGGCTCAACCCGCATCGCGATCGGCTGTGCCTGGTGCAACTGTCGCGCGGCGACGGCGATGCGCACCTCGTGCAGCTCGCCGCCGGCTGCTACGACGCCCCGAACTTGAAGCGGCTGCTCGCCGACCCCGCGGTCGCCAAACTGTTCCATTTCGCGCGGTTCGACATCGCGATCCTCTACCACTATCTCGGCGTGATGCCGGAGCCCCTCTATTGCACCAAGATCGCCTCGCGCCTGGTGCGGACCTTCACCGACCGGCACGGCCTGCGGGATCTGTGCAAGGATCTGCTCGGGGTCGAGCTGAAAAAGGAGCAGCAGAGTTCGGATTGGGGCGCGGCGTCGTTGACCGAGGACCAGCTGCGCTATGCCGCCTCCGACGTCCTGCACCTGCACGCGCTGCGCGCGCGGCTCGACGTCATGCTCGCGCGCGAGCATCGCACCGAACTGGCACGCAGCTGCTTTGATTTCCTGCCGGCGCGGGCCCTGCTTGATCTGGAGGGCTGGGCGGAGCAAGACATCTTCGCGCATTAGCATTGTTGCGCATGCGGCCCGTCACACACCGGGGTCGCCATATCGGCAGGGGGAGTTGTTTTGGGGCAAGAGGCCATCGACGCGGGACTCGACAAAGCATTGACCAGCCTCGCCAACCGCCCTCAGGCGAACGGTCTCGTCCGCGATCTTGCGGTCGCCCGCCGGGTCATTCGTGCCGAGATCGAGGGCCTCGAACAGCTCTCCCAAACCCTTGACAGCGCCTTTGGCGTCGCGCTCGATCTGTGCGCGGCGGCGCGCGGGCGGCTGATCGTGACCGGGATCGGCAAGAGCGGGCATGTCGCCCGCAAGATCGCGGCAACGCTCGCTTCGACCGGTACGCCGGCGCAGTTCGTCCACCCGGCCGAAGCCAGCCACGGCGATTTGGGCATGATCGGCATCGACGATGCAGTCCTCGCCTTGTCGAATTCCGGCGAGACCGCCGAACTGGCCGCTATCATTGCCTATTCGCGCCGGTTCAAGATCCCGCTCGTCGCGATCACCGGCGGGCGTGGCTCAAGCCTCGCCGAGGCGGCCGACGTGGTGCTGCCGCTGCCAATTGCCGCGGAGGCCTGTCCGATGGGGTTGGCACCGACCACCTCGACGACGATGATGATCGCGCTTGGGGACGCGCTCGCACTGGCGCTCCTCGAACGAAAGGGGTTCTCGTCTGCCGATTTCCAAATGTTTCATCCGGGCGGCGAGCTTGGCCGCCGGCTGCTGCGGGTCGGCGAGATCATGCATAAGGGCGACAGCGTGCCGCTCGTCTCGCCCGACGCGCCGATGTCGGACGCGATCCTCGTCATGTCGGAGAAGAGTTTCGGCTGCGTCGGCGTGGCCGGAGCGGATGGGAAGCTGGTCGGCGTGATCACCGACGGCGATTTGCGCCGGCACATGGATGACGGGCTGCTGGCGCGCAGCGTCGATGAGATCATGCACCGCGACCCGAAGACGATCACCGCCGCCCATCTGGCCGCCGAGGCGCTCGGTCTGATGAACCGGTTCGGGATCACCGCGCTGTTCGTCGTCGATGACGGCTTGCGTCCAGCCGGGTTTCTGCACATGCACGATTGCTTGCGCGCCGGCGTCGCATGAGGCTTGCCATATCCAGATCCACGCTGCGCGCGCAACGGCACCACGAGGGCGAGCCGAAAGCGGCCGTCCTGGTGACTCCGGCGTGGATCGCCGCTGCCTGGCCCAGCGCCGCCCCGGACAATCGCCACAGCCGGCGTGTCGCCGTCCTGAAACGCCTATTGCCTGCAATCGGGCTGGCTCTGTTGCTGTTGATTGCCGTGTGGCCGCAGCTGGCGCCATTGTGGGACCGCATGCGGCTGGCCTTTCCGGCGATCGATCTGCGCGAGGCGCGCCAATTGCGGATGGTCAATCCTCACTACGCCGGATTGGATCGCATGGGTCGCCCCTTTGTGGTTACCGCCGCAGTCGGTCGTCAGGTGCCCGATCGGCAGGATCTGATGTCGCTGGAGGGGCCGCGGGCCGATATGAAATCGCATGCCGGCGCCGATATCGTCGTCACCGCAGCGACCGGGATCTACCAGTCGCAAGCGCAGATTATCGATCTGTTCGGTGACGTCACGCTGGTGGATCCGAACGGCACCCGCTTTGTCACCGACACCGCCCGGGTCGACGTTGCCAACAACGCGGCGGAGGGCAGCGATCCGGTCGAGGGGCAGGGCCCCTCGGGCGATGTCAAAGCCCAAGGGTTCCGGATTCGCGACAAGGGCGATAGCATCATTTTCACTGGTAAGTCCGACATGCTGCTCAAGCAGGCCAGGCCAGGTACCACGAAGAGCGCGCCGGCAGCCTTGCCGCCACCGGTCGCGGCGGCCGCGGCGCGGGTCGAGGCCGAGGCGAAACCGGCCCTCAGGGCGGCGATGCCAGCGCCGCCGGCAAAGGGGCACGCGGCACCGCAGCCGGCAACGGCCAATGCCGCTAGCGGGCATCCGCATCCGGTGCATCGACCGCTGCCGACTAAGCCGGCAGCCGGTAAGAAAGCGTAGTGATGCCGCGATGCCATGACCGGAAGCGGCCGGGCGGCACGGCCGCAATCGGTCTCGCCCTATTGTTCTGCGGAATTCCGCTGTCGCGGCCGAGCGCGCAGGCGGTGGCCGCCGGCGACAACGAGCCGGTCCAGATTCACGCCGATTCAGGGATCGAGTGGCAACAGGACGCGCACCTCTACATCGCGCGCGGCAACGCCGTCGCGATCCGCGGCCCGAGCGAAGTCCATGCCGATACGCTGATCGCCCATTACCGCGAGGCGAAACGCGGCAACACCGGCGGCAATACCGAGATCTACCGGGTCGAGGCCGAGGGCCATGTGACGCTGATGCGCGGGGCGCAGAGCGTGGTCGGCGACCGTGCTGTCGAGGATGTCGATCGGGCGATCGCTGTCGTCACCGGCAAAGGGCTCAAGATGACGACGCCGACCGATGTCGTGACCGCGCGCGACAGCCTCGAATGGTACGACCAGAAGCAGATTGCCGTAGCGCGCGGCAATGCGGTCGCGATCCGCAACGGCAAGACCATCAAGGGCGACGTCCTGACCGCTTACTTCGTCAAGGCCGCGCCGGAGCCGGCAAAAGGCGGCGCGCGAGCCGGGCGTCCCCCACCGGCGCCCGCGAAACCACCGGTCACGCCCGCCGCTGCCCCCGGCGGCACAACCGGCGGCACAGCCGAAGCGGACTCGAAAATCAGCCGGGTCGATGCGCAAGGCCATGTCGTCATCACCAATGACCTTGACACCGGACGCGGCGATTTCGGCGTCTACAAGGCCGATACCGGCATCGCCACGCTGATCGGCAACGTCGTCATTGAGCGTGGCAAGGACGTGATCAGAGGACAACGCGGGGTCATGGACCTCAACAACAACATCAGCCGCATGATGCCCGGGAGCGCCCCGGATGCGCCACACCAGCGGGTCCAAGGCCTCTTTGTTCGCCAGGATCAGCGCGCAGGAACCACGGTATCCGGCGCGACGCCGAGCCGCGCACCTGCCGCGGCCGGTGACAAGAGGCCGTGATGCGGCAGACACCCCCGAGCTACGCCGGGCCGCAATGGTTGGGCCACGGGGCCGGCGAGGGACCGCGCCTTGTCGCCGACAATCGCGGCCTTGTCGGCCACGGCCTCGGCAAAAGCTTCAAGCGCCGTCCGGTGTTGCGCGACGTCAACATATCGGTGCAGCGCGGCGAGGTCGTGGGGCTCCTCGGTCCCAACGGCGCCGGCAAAACCACCTGCTTTTATATCATCACCGGCCTCATTGCCGCCGATACCGGGACGGTCGAGCTCGACGGGCGGGACATCACCGAACTGCCGATGTATCGCCGGGCTCGCCTCGGCATCGGCTACCTGCCGCAGGAAGCATCGATCTTTCGCGGCCTGACGGTCGAACAGAACATTCGCGCCATTCTCGAGGTCGCCGGACCCGAACCTGAGACAAGGGAGGCCATGCTCGACGCGCTTTTGGTTGAGTTTTCGATCAGCCATTTGCGGCGCGCTTCGGCGATGGCGCTGTCGGGCGGCGAGCGGCGGCGTTGCGAGATTGCCCGGGCGCTGGCAACCGAGCCAAACTTCATTCTGCTCGATGAGCCGCTGGCCGGGATCGACCCGATCGCGGTCGGCGATATCCGCGACCTCGTGGCGCACCTCAAGGACCGTGGCATCGGCGTCCTCATTACCGATCATAACGTCCGCGATACGCTGCAAATCGTTGATCGGGCATATATCTTGCATGAAGGACGGGTGCTGATGGAGGGCGCCCCCGAAGAGATCGTCGCCGACGCCGAGGTAAGACGCGTTTACCTGGGCGAAAGATTCAGCCTATAAGCCGCTCCGATCGGAGCGTTTCGTGAATAGATTAGGTTTCTCGCAACGGCTCGAATTGCGCCAGAGCCAGGCGTTGGTGATGACGCCGCAGCTGCAGCAGGCAATCAAGATGCTGCAGCTCTCGAATGTCGAGCTGGCAGAATTTGTCGAGGCGGAGATCGAGCAGAACCCTCTGCTCGACCATGGCGAGCGCGACGCAGACGAGGCGCCGGTGGCCGCGCCCGATCCGGTTCCCGCGGAGACCAACGGTCATGCCGTGACGCTGCCGGAGGAGCTCGCGGGCGCACTTGCCGGGGACCTCGCCGGCGATACTGCCGATCACTGGCGCGACGCCTCGGGCGAGGAAGGCGACGGTTCGCTCGACCGCGGCGGCGATACCCAACCCTGGCAGATCCGCAGTGGCGGCCGCGACGAGGAGGACATGCGCGGCATCGACCAGGCCGCCGCGCGCCCGCGGACGCTGCGCGAGCATCTGATCGAGCAGATCGGCGCCGATCTGCCCGACATGGCCGATCGGGTCATCGCCTTTCACCTGCTCGAACAGCTTGACGAGGCGGGCTATCTGCGCGGCGGCCTTGAGGACGTGGCGGAGCGGCTCGGCTGTCCGCCCGCGCGGGCTGAGCGCGTCCTCGCCCGCTTGCAGGAGTTCGATCCGCCCGGGGTGTTTGCCCGCGATCTGCCGGAGTGCCTCGCCTTGCAGTTGCGCGACCGCAACCGGCTCGATCCGGCAATGCGGCTGCTCCTCGACAACCTGCCGCTGCTCGCGGCGCGCAACGCTCCGGCGCTCCTACGGATCTGTGGGGTCGACGCCGATGATCTCGCCGATATGGTGGCGGAGATCAAGTCGCTCGACCCGCGGCCGGGGCACGCGTTCGACCCGCCGCTCGCTCAGCCGGTGATCCCGGACATCATCATGCGGGCGCAGCCGCAGGGCGGCTGGCTGGTCGAGCTGAATGCCGATACCCTGCCGCGAGTGCTCGTCAATAATCGTTACTACGCACGCATCAGCCACGCGGTGCGCAGCAAGGCCGAACGCGAGTATCTGACCGACAGGCTGCACGCGGCGAACTGGCTGGTCAAATCGCTGCACCAGCGCGCCACGACGATCCTCAAAGTCGCGACCGAGATCGTGACCCAACAGGACGAGTTTTTCCGCCGCGGCGTGCAGGCGCTGCGGCCGCTCATCCTGCGCGACATCGCCGATGCGATCGGCATGCACGAAAGCACGGTGAGCCGGGTCACCACCAACAAATTCATGGCGACCCCGAGGGGTCTCTTTGAGCTGAAGTATTTCTTCACCTCGGCGATCGCGGCCTCGCATGGCGGCGACGCCCACTCGGCCGAGGCGGTCCGCTTCCGCATCCGCGGCCTGATCGAGGGCGAGCCGTCGAACGACACCCTCTCCGACGAGCGGATCGTCGAATTGCTGCAGGGTCAAGGCGTCGATATCGCCCGCCGAACCGTGGCGAAGTACCGCGAGTCCATGCGCATTCCCTCGTCGGTGCAACGCCGCCGAGAAAAAATGTTGGCGCTGTGAGCGTGCGTTGCGCGCCCCGCGCTTGACCCAATTGCGCACCATGCCCATTTCGCTTCAGCGCCTCCTCCCCGACGTCCCAGGGCCAAGCCCTGGACGGCAGGGTGCGGGGACGGCGCTCTGAGCGGTCCCGCCCGGAATGAGTGGTTTTCGGCCATGCAGCTGACAGTCACCGGTAGGCAGGTCGATGTCGGCAATGCGCTGCGTCGCCATGTCGAGTCCGCGCTCGATTCCGTTCTCGGCAAATACTTTGGAACGGCGATCGAGGCGCATGCCGTCTTTGCCCGCGAAGCCCATCTTATTCGTGCCGAGATTTCGCTGCATGTCGGGCGGGGAATCGTCATCAACAGCAGCGCCGTCGCGAGCGATCATTATCCGGCTTTCGATGCCGCTGCCGAACGCCTGGCAAAGCAGTTGCGGCGCTACAAGCGCCGGCTGCACGAAGATCATGGCAGAGCGCGCGCCCCCGCCGAGCGGCCTGAGATAGCGCGGTCCTTCGTTCTCGCCCCCGTGGACGACGAGGCCGCGACCGAGGACAGCGCGGCCGACGGCACCTCTCCAATCGTGATCGCGGAGATGAGCACCGAGCTGCCGCAGCTCACCGTCGGCGAAGCGGTGACGCGGATGGACCTTGCCGATGCGCCAGTGCTGTTGTTCCGTAACCGTACGCATGGCGAGCTCAACCTCGTCTACCGGCGCGGCGACGGCAATATCGGGTGGATCGATCCGGCGTTCGAGGCGCGCCGCGCCAGCGCGGCGGCGGGGCGCAAATGATGGAAATCGCCGACCTGTTAATGCCGCGCGGCGTCATCGCCCAATTGCGCGTCAGCAACAAGAAGCAGGCTCTCCAGGAGATCGCCCGGCGTGCCGCAGCGTTGAGCGGTATCGCCGAGCGCCGCATTTACGATGTGCTGACTGAGCGCGAGCGCCTCGGCTCGACCGGGATCGGCCGGGGCATCGCCATCCCGCACGGCAAGCTGGCGGAACTCTCCCGCCTTTACGGGCTGTTCGCGCGGCTGGAGCGGCCGATTGCGTTCGATGCGATCGACGATCAGCCGGTCGATCTGATGTTCGTGCTGCTGGCGCCGGCCGAGACCGGCGCCGAGCATTTGCGTGCGCTCGCGCGGGTTTCGCGCCTGTTACGCGATACCGCGATCTGCCAGAAGCTGCGCGGCTCCGACAATGCCGACGCGCTCTACGCGCTCCTGACCGACCGCACCGAGAGCCACGCCGCTTAGCGACACCGGGTTTGCCGCGTCATCGTCGGGGAAGTGACCGCAGAGCACTGATCGCGTCCTCGGTGTATTCGATATTTCCGTCCCAATATTGGATCAGTACGTCCTTATTCAGCTCGATCCATTCGGTCAACAGATCCAGATCATCGGGACCGAGCAATCCTCGGATTACGCGAACATTTGGCCGCAGCGCGACGGTAACCATCTCCGAGGGCCGCACCTTGGCACCGCGGGCGATCTTCACCCGGACATCATGCCGGGCACCGCCCTTTTGCGAAATGAAGACGACGAACGGCAGGCCTGTTCGCTCCGGGCGCAAGTTAGCCATGTCAAAAAGGGCCTGTCCGTCAGCGTCGTCAGCGGCGCGGGCGGGCCTCATCGGCTTGCGCAAAGACGCTGCCAGAGACGGGTGTTTGGCCTGCATCACGCCCCCGGCCGGCTTATCCGGGTTGTCCCGCCAGCCTGCGCCATCTTAGAGCGTCACCATCCGGCGCAATTCCTCAACGACCTCGGGGTTGGCCAGCGTCGAGACATCGCCCGCGTCCTGGCCGCTCGATATCGCCGCCAACACCCGGCGCATGATCTTGCCCGAGCGCGTCTTCGGCATGTCGGGCACAATCCAGACATGGGCCGGGCGCGCTATCGGGCCGATTTCAGAGACGATCGCGTCGGATATCTTCTTGTGCAATTCCGGGCTCGAGTGCAGGCCGGTTTTCAGCGCGACATAGAGATCGGGAACCCGGCCCTTGATCGCATCGGCGACCGGCACCACCGCTGCCTCGACCACTTCGGGGACGGTCAGCGCCGCCGACTCGATCTCCTTGGTGCCGAGCCGGTGGCCGGCGACATTGATCACATCGTCGATGCGGCCGAGGATGCGATAGTAGCCGTCGGCCGCCTGCACCGCCCCGTCGCCTGCGAAATAGGGCCAGTCGCGCCAATCCTTGCTGTTTCTGTCCTTGCAATAGCGGGCATAGTACTGCGCGACGAAGCGGTCGGGATCGCCCCAGATCGTCTGGAAAATGCCGGGCCAGGGGTTCTGGATGCAGATGTTCCCGGCCCTGTTGGCGCCCATCGGGATCTCGTTGCCGTCGTCGTCGTAGATCACTGGGTGGATGCCGGGAACCGCCGGCCCGGCGCTGCCCGGCTTCATCGCGCCCAATGCCGGCACGGTGCTGCACAGAAAGCCGCCGTTTTCGGTTTGCCACCAGGTGTCGACGATCACCGCCTCGCCCTTGCCGACGACGCTGTGGTACCAGCGCCAGACCTCGGGCTCGATCGGTTCGCCGACCGTCGTCATGTGCTTGAAGCTGTAGCTGTAGTTGTTGGGTTCGTCGGGCCCGGCCCGGCGCAGCGCCCGGATCGCGGTGGGCGAGGTGTGGAAGATGTTGACGTCGAGCTCCTCGGCGATCCGCCACGGACGGCCGGCGTCGGGGTAGGTCGGTACGCCCTCGTAAATCACCGAGGAGGCGCCAAGCGCCAGCGGCCCGTAGACGATGTAGGAATGGCCGGTGATCCAGCCGATGTCCGCCATGCACCAGTAGACATCCTCGGGATGGATGTCCTGGATATACTTCGAGGTTCCGGCGACATAGGCCAGATACCCGCCGGTGCTGTGCTGGCACCCTTTCGGCCGACCGGTCGTGCCGCTCGTATACATGAGGAACAGCGGCGCCTCGGCCGGCATCTGTTCCGGCGCCACCCGGTGACCGCGATATTTCGGCAAGAGGTCGTTGACGATATGATCGCGGCCCTTCACCACCGGGTGCGCGCTCGAGTATTTCCCCGGATGGCGCTGCCAGATCAGTACCTTTTCGACCGCGTGGCCCTGCGAAGCGGCGTCCTCGGCGGCGATGTCGGCCTTTTCCTTCTGGTCCTGCGGGTTGCCGCTGCGATAGTAGGAATCCATCGTGATCAAGACGCGGCTCTGCGAGTCGACGATGCGGTCGGCGCAGGCCTTGCCGCTGAACCCGCTGAACACCTGGCTGTGAATGACCCCGAGCCGGGCGCACGCGAGCATCGCGATCGGCAATTCGGCGACCATCGGCATGTGCAAGGTCGCGCGGTCGCCCGCCTTCAGCCCGCAGAAATCTTTGAGCAGCGCGGCGAATTCGTTCACCCGAACATAGAGCTCTTGATAGGTAATGTGCTGGATCGGCTCGTTTTCCAATTCCGGGACGAAATGGATGGCGGTCTTGTTCTTGTTCTTCGCCAGGTGGCGGTCGACGCAGTTGTAACTGGCGTTGATCCGGCCGCCGACATACCACCGCCAGAACGGGGCGTTGCTGGTATCGAGGGTTTTGTCCCAGGGCTTGTACCAATCGAGGAGAGCGGCGTACTCGTTGAAGCATTCGGGGAATTTATCGAGCGCGAACCGCTGATAGACCTTCTTGTCGGTCAGATTGGCCTGGGCGATAAACTTTGGCGACGGGTCATATTTTTTCTCTTCCTGCCAATGGACCGCAATCTCAGCTTCGGAGACGTCGTTCTGTTCTGCGATCTGTTCTGCCATTTCCTGGCTCCTGAATTTATCGGCGACGGCGCGGCGCGCCCGGATATCTCAAGCGATGCGGGGCCGAGTGTACGCCCAACCGGTGGGGTTTTGAAGCGGCGGCCGGGTTTGCAGCAGCGGTCGTTACGCGGCGACCCCCGCCATCCGGCAGATGACCGACCATTCCGCGCCGCTCACTGGACACACGGAGAGGCGCGACTGGCGCAACAGCGAAAACCCCGCGAGTTCGGGCACCCCCCTCATCTCGGTTAGCCCGACCGGCCGCTTGACCGGCATTACCGGGGCGACATCGACCATGCCGAACTTGCCGCTCGGATCGTCCGGGTCGGGATAGAAGGTGCGCACGATCTCGACGATGCCGACGATGTCCTTCCCCTCGTTCGAATGGTAGAAAAAGGCCCGGTCGCCTTGTTGCATCGCCTTCAGATTGATTGTCGCCTGAGCATTGCGCACCCCGTCCCAGTGGGTGCGGCCGTCGGCGACCATCCGGTCCCAGGAATATTTCGTCGGCTCGGATTTCAGCAGCCAATATGCCATCGCGCGCTTCCCCCCGTGATGTGCCCACACCATAGACCCTACCAGCGGTTTCTCCCTCCCGACCAGTCCCGCTCGGTGCTATGATGAGCAATCGGCGGCGAGCGCCGCCTGGAGAGGGAGCGCACGATGGGCGACATTCTCGGTATCGGCGTCACGCATTATCCCGGCCTCATCCAGTCCGACCAGCAGATGGCCGGGCTGTTGGACCGCACATTGAACAGCGACCAGGTGCCCGAGGCGATGAAGGATCCGGCGCGCTGGCCGGAACAGATGCGCAAGGAATGGGCGGATCCCCTCGCCGCGGCGAAGGAGCACCGCGCCCGCCTCGTCAACGGGTTCCGCAAGTGCCGCGAGGCGCTGGACGCCTTCAAGCCCGATGTCGTGCTGATCTGGGGCGACGACCAGTACGAGAATTTCCGCGAGGACGGGGTGCCCTCGTTTTGCGTGTTTGCTTTGGACAGCGTCGACTCGCGGCCCTATGCGCGCCCAGGCCGGCCAAGCGCCAATGTCTGGAACGAGGGCGCCGACACCGTGATCCACACCAAGGGCCATCACGCCGCGGCCTCGACGCTCGCGGCGAAGCTGATCAAGGAGGATTACGACGTCAGCTACGCCTACCGCATGCGCTACGAAAACGGGCTGCCGCATGCGTTTATCAACACGATCCTTTATCTCGATTACGACCGGAAGGGCTTCCCCTATCCGGTCATCCCGTTCCATGTGAACTGCTACGGCTCCTCGGTCATCGCCAAGCGCGGCTCGACGGCGCACCTGACGGGCGAAGCCGACCCCAACCTCGTCGATCCGCCGGGGCCCAACCCGGGGCGCTGCTTCGATGTCGGGAGCGCGGTGGCGCGGACGCTCGCCGACAGCCCGTGGCGGGTGGCGCTCGTCGCCTCATCGAGCTGGTCGCACGCGTTCTTGACGCCAAAAAACCACTACCTCTATCCCGACAACGCCAGCGACCGCGCCCGCTTTGACGAGCTGTGCTCGGGAAAGCTCGCACGCTGGGGCAAACTCTCGACCGAGGAGATCGAGGACGCCGGCCAGCAGGAGTTCCTCAACTGGGTCTGCCTCGGCGGGGCGATGCACGCGCTCGGGCGCGAGCCGGTGATCGTCGACTATGTCGAGAGCTATATCTTCAATTCCGACAAGTGCTTCGCCCTCTTCCCCGGGTGAAGGACCGCTTTGAGTATTTGGTCGCGGGAGTGCGTCCTTCGAGACGCGCTCCTGCAGAGCGCTCCTCAGGATGAGGTAAGCTTTTGATACAAAAAACAAACGTTCCTCATCCTGAGGAGGCGTGCGCAACACGCCGTCGCGAAGGACGCACCACGGCGGAGCGCGCTTGACCGCAAACCCGCGCCGACCCGGGCCGCCGCCGCACGAGAAAGGGCCGATCGTCTTTCTCGACTACGATCAGGCCGAGCTCGACGCGGCCTACAATCAGGCCGCCTACCAGCCCAACATTCAGCAGCTGAGAGACCGCTGGATCAGCAACAGCGAGCGGACCCGTGCCCGCATCGGCCCGCCGTTGCCGCGCGCTTACGGGCCGAGCGAGATCGAAGGGCTCGACATCTTCCGCACAAAGGCGCCGGCTCCAGCGCCGGTTTTCGTGTTCATCCATGGCGGAGCGTGGCGCGCGGGGCGGGCCCGGAATTACGCCGCGCCGGCGGAGATGTTCGTTCGCGCCGGCGCCCATTATGTCGTGCCGGACTTTGCCTGGGTGCAGGATTGCGGCGGGAGCCTCTTGCCGATGGCCGACCAGGTTTGCCGTGCGATCGCCTGGGTTTACAGACACGCGGCGACCTTCGGCGGCGATCCCGGCCGGCTCTATCTCGGCGGCCACTCCTCGGGCGCGCATCTCGCCGCCGTCGCGCTGACCGCCGATTGGCAGCGCAACTTCGACCTCCCGCCGGACCTCATCAAGGGCGGGCTGTGCAGCAGCGGCATGTACGATCTGGCGCCGGTGCGGCTGTCGCACCGCAACGCCTATGTGAGTTTCACCGATGAGATGGTGGCGGCGCTCAGCCCGCAGCGCCATCTTGAGCGCCTGCGCGCGCCCTTGATCGTCGCCTATGGCACCTACGAGACGCCGGAGTTCCAGCGCCAGGCGCGGGATTTCGCCGCCGCCGTGAGCGATGCCGGAAAGCCCGTCCAGTTGCTCGTCGGCGACAATTACAGCCACCTCGAACTGCCCGAAACGCTGTGCAACCCCTATGGGCTCTTGGGCAGCGCCGTCCTCGAGCAGATGGGCCTCGCGCCCGCGGCTCGCTGAGTCCTTCGTGAAGCTGGCCGGCAGCCCGGCAATCGCGTTACCATCGGTTGCCAGACGATCCGGCTGGCCTGGGTCGTTGGGCCTTCGTTTTGCGGGTCCGCGCGCTCGGCTCGCGCGGAACAGGGGAGGGGTGAGATGACGAGCGATCAACAGTCCCGCGGTGTGATCACGCGCCGCCGTGCGCTGGTGAGTAGTGCCGCGGCGATCGGGGTTGCCGCCGGACCCTGGCGGGTCGCGCTCGGCCAAGCCAACAAACCGTACCGGATCGGCACCGAGCAACCGCTGACCGGTGTCGCCGCCTTGGGTGGCAAGACCGCGCTCATTGGGCTGCAGATGGCGGTCGACCGCATCAACCGGACAGGCGGCATTCTCGGCCGGCCGGTCGAACTGATCGTCGCCGACGACGAATCAAAGCCCGATACCGGGCGTCGCGCGGTGGAAAAGCTGGTCACCGAGGACGAGATCGACGTCCATGTCGGCGGGTACCTGTCGAATATCTGCCTTGCCTGCGTGCCGGTCTTCGTCGAGCACAAGGTCGTCAACATGATCAGCGTCTGTCTCGACACGACGCTGACGACCAGCAAGTGCAATCGCTACACCTTCCGGCCCTATGATTTCGCTCCGGCGCAGGCGGTGGCGTTCGCCCCCTACCTCGTCAGCAAACTCGGCAAGAAATGGCAAATCGCCTTCGCCGACTATTCGTGGGGCCAGTCGACCCGCGACGCCTATGCCGCCGAGATCAAGAAGAACGGCGGCGAGGTCGTCGGTACCCTCGGCATCCCGCTCGGTACCGCCGACATGACCCCGTTCCTGTCGAAAATCAGCGGTGATTTTGACGGGCTGTTCTTCATCTTCTTCGGCCCGGACGCGATCCACATCATCAATCAGGGATATGATTTGGGTCTCGCCAAGAAATACAAATGGGCTGGCGACGGGGCGATGGCCTCGTCGAGCCAGCTGCCGGCGCTCGGCAACAAGATCGAGGGCTTTATCGGCATCGATCGCTATGTCCCGGTATTCGACCCTCCGCTCGACACCCCTGAGCTTCATGCCTTCTTCAACGAGGCGGTGGACCGGCTGAAGAAGGCCGGAATGGCGGGCACGCTGCCCGACCGCTATGTCCAATCGAACTACGAGGCCATGAACGCCGTCAAAATCGGCATCGAGAAATCAGGCTTCCAGGGCCGCGCCGACACCGACAAGCTGATCGCCGCCCTCGAAGGGCTCGAGATGAAAGCCAGCGACGACTTCCCGCAAGGCGACAAGATTTTGCGCAAGGAGGACCATCAGGCGTTCGTCCGCGAGATCATCTTCGAGATGAAGGGCGGCACCTACAAGGTCCACGACACGATCCCCTGGCAGAAGACGGTGGTGCCGCCGGCCTGCACCTTCACCGCCTAGATGGCCGGCGAACTGGCCGGCGCCGCGGCGCCCATTCTCGCAGCCAACGAGGCCGCGGCGCCGATTCTGGCGACCGAGGACCTCGCGATCCACTTCGGCGGTTTGCGCGCTCTCAACAACGTCAATCTGGCCATTGCGCCCGGCGAAATCCGCGCGATCATCGGCCCGAACGGCGCCGGCAAATCGACGTTGTTCAACTGCTTGACCGGCGTATTGCGCCCGTCGTCGGGGCGTATCCGGTTCGGCGGCGACGACATCACCGGGCTGTCGCCCGACCGGATCTCTCAGAAGGGCATCGCGCGCTCGTACCAGATCACCAATATCCTGCCCAACGCGACCGTCCTTGAAAACGTCCGCATCGCCGCCCAGTCGCGCCGCCACGGCTGGAGCATGATGCGCCACCACCGCACCTACCGCGACATCGTCGAGAAGGCCGAGGCGGCGCTGGAGCAGGTGGGGCTTGGCGGCAAGACCGAAGAGCTGGCCGCCAATCTGTCGCATGGCGAGCAGCGCAATCTGGAGATCGGCATCGCGCTCGCGACCGAGCCCCGGCTCCTCTGCCTCGACGAGCCGACCGCCGGGATGAGCGCGGCCGAGACCCACGAGACAATGGAGCTGGTGCGCCGCATTGCCCAGAACCTGACGATCCTCATTGTCGAGCACGACATGCAGGTGGTGATGGAACTGGCCGACCGAATCACGGTGCTCGATTACGGCGAGATCCTGGCGGAGGGGACGCCGGCCGAGATCCGGAAAAACCCGCGGGTGCTGGAGGTTTATCTGAAGACATGAGCCGCTTTTCGCTTAGCGCGATCGACGGCCCGCCTTATTCTGAGGACCGCCCGATGAGAGCATTGGGCGCGATACAGCATTGCTTCTCCCGATGACCGCACCCGTGATCGTCGCACCCTCGATCCTCTCGGCCGATTTTGCCCGGCTCGGCGAGGAGGTGCGCGCCGCCGATGCGGCCGGCGCCGACTGGATCCATGTCGATGTGATGGACGGCCGCTTTGTGCCGAACCTGACGATCGGCCCGGTGGTCGTCGAAGCCGTGCGCCGCGTCACCACGAAGCCGCTAGATGTGCACCTTATGATGGTCGAGCCGGAGCGCTATCTGGAGGCCTTTGCGAAGGCCGGCGCCGACCACATCCTGGTGCATTGCGAACCGAGCGCGACGGTGCATCTCCACCGCACGCTTTCCCTCATTCGCGAGCTCGGCAAGGTCGCCGGCACGGTCTTGAACCCGGCGACGCCGCTGACCCAGATCGAGGAGGTCCTCGATTTGTGCGGCATCGTTCTGGTGATGTCCGTCAATCCCGGCTTTGGCGGGCAGAAGTTTCTGGCCTCGATGCTGCCAAAGATCCGCGCCTTGCGGCAACTGTGCGACGAGCGTGGGGTCGATCCCATCATCGAGGTCGATGGCGGGCTGAGCGGTGCCAATGCCTGGCAGGTGATCGATGCCGGGGCCACCGCGATCGTCGCCGGTTCGGCGATCTTCGGTGCCGCGGATTACGCCGCGGCGATTGCGGCGATCCGCCATTCGGCGCCGGCCAAGACGGTTGAGCGCGCGCGGTGAGCGTGGATCGCGATCGCCTGAAGCGGGCCGCGGCCAAACGCGCGGTGGAGTTTGTCGAAACTGGGATGGTCATCGGTCTCGGCACCGGCTCGACCGCCGACTTTGTCGTCGAAGAGCTGGCTTTGCGTGTCGCCGGCGGGCTCGCCGTCGTCGCCATTCCGACTTCGGAGCACACCGCCAGTTTGGCGCGCCGGCTTGGCATTCCGCTCGCGAGCTTCGCCGAATATCGCCGGATCGACCTGGCAATCGACGGGGCCGACGAGGTGCAGCGCGGCACCCTCGATCTGATAAAGGGCCGCGGCGGCGCCTTGTTGCGCGAGAAGATCGTGGCGGCGACAAGCCAGCGCTTTATCGTCGTCGTCGATCAGGAAAAGCTGGTCGACCGGCTCGGCCAGCACATGCCGGTCCCGGTCGAGGTGGCGCAATTCGGCTGGCAGGCGACCGCCGCGGCACTCGAGAGGCTTGGCGCCGAAGCGGAGCTGCGGCAGGCCGACGGTGAGCCCTTCGTGACCGATGGCGGCAATTTCATTGTCGACTGCCGTTTCGGCCCGATCGACGACCCGCAGCGTATCGAGCGGCTGATCAAGATGACGGTTGGGGTCATGGAAAGCGGGCTCTTCATCGGGCGCAGCTCCGCTGTAATCGTCGCCACGGAGAGCGGGGTCGTGATCATGACTGGGACCGGGGGAACGGCGCCATGAGGCGGATCTCGCTTGTCATCACCGATGTCGACGGCAGCCTGGTGACGCAGGATAAGGTGTTGACCTCGCGCGCCATCGCGGCGGTGCATCGGTTGCATGAGAACGGCATCGGGTTTTCGATTTGCAGCAGCCGGCCGCCGTTTGGGCTGCGCATGATGATCGAGCCGCTGCGCCTGGTGCTCCCCTTCGGCGGCTACAATGCCGGCGCTATCGTCGAACCCGATCTGCCCGATCTGCCCATTGTCGAACAAAAGCTGATCCCACCGGATGCAGCCCGGGCGGCGGTGTCGCTCTTTCACCAGCACGCAATCGATTGCTGGGTGTTTATCGGCAATCAATGGCTGATCGCCAACCCGACCGGCGACCACGTCGATCACGAGACCCACACGATCCAGACCCCGCCGACAATCGTGCCGGCGTTCGATGATTCGCATTTCGCGGCGGTCGGCAAGATCGTCGGCCCGAGCGATGACCATGACCGCGTCGCGCTCGTGACCGATCTGATGCAGACGGCGCTCGCCGGAAGCGCGCGCGCCACCCGCTCGCAGCCCTATTATTGCGATGTGATCCCGTTCGGCATCGACAAGGGGCGCCTCGTCGAAATGCTCGGGCAACGCCTCGGGGTGCCGCAGTCGGAAATACTCGTGCTCGGCGATATGGAGAACGACCTCGAAATGTTCGCCAAGGCCGGGTTCGCCGTCGCCATGGGCAATGCGGCCGACGAAGTCAAACGCGCCGCGCAGGCGACGACCTTATCGAACGAGGAAGACGGGTTTGCCGTCGCGATCGAGCGCTACGTCTTCGGCGACTGAATGCGGCCGGGAACGAAGAGGCCGCCCTGGTCTTGGCCAAACCGGGGCGGCCTCTCGCCGGATCAGTAGCGGCCGAGCTTAGTTGCCGGCGCCGCGGTGATAGCGGGTCGGCGGGATCGATGAGCCGACCATCACCGGCTCAAACTGGTCGAAGCTCGCCATGCACTGACCGTGCAGCTGCGGATCGTCGATCCGCCCGCATTCCTTGTTCATGCGCGCCTGCCGGAAGGCCAGGTTGGTCTGCAGCAGCCGATCGTACTGCGCGCTTTCGATGACGTTGCGCCGCGCCGACCAGTCGCCGAAATCGCCTCCGCTGGCCTGCGGGCCATTAGTCACGAGTAGCGGGTTGGTGTTTTGCGCGTGCGCCGCCGGCATCGCCCCCAATGCCAGAACGCATCCGGCTGCGAAGGCCAGGCTTGTCAGTGTCTTGTTCATCATGACCGGGGACTCCCTTTCTAGGATGGTCACACGGTTGAACATGCCATGGGCGCTCGCGGTTCCCGCGAGAGCCTAATGTTCCGCAGTCAGGCCCGCGCCGGAAGAGGGTCGGGCAGGCCGCGGCGCCGGCACGCCGCCAACAATGTATTGCGCAGGAGACAGGCGATCGTCATCGGCCCGACCCCGCCGGGCACCGGGGTGATCGCCCCGGCGACCCGGCGCGCCGCCGCGAAATCGACGTCGCCCGCGAGC
>JBARKH010000397.1:0-10345 GCA_049801295.1 Allostellaceae bacterium
CGTCATTACTGCCGGCCCGGATGCTTGAGCCGCGGCAGATGGTGGTGCTGGCACTGCCCTCTGGTCAGGCCGGTGCATGACGAGCGCCGCCAATCCCATAAGCACCGCCGCGATCAAGACGGTCGGGAACGCGAACCGCATTGCCTAACTCCGAAAAGCCCGGCGCCCGGTCGTCAGGCGACGTCGCGGTCGAGGAGTTCGATCAAGACGTTCTGCGGGCCGCGGACAAAGGCGATGCGCACGCCGGGGCGGATCGTCTTGGGCTCGACGGTGAATTCGGCGCCCTTCGCTTTCAGCTCGTCGCACACCTTGTCGATATCGCGGACTCGCAGACCCATGTGATCGAGCCCGACAAAGCTGCCTTCGGGCTTTTGGGCGAGCGCGGCCTCTTCGGGAACCTGGGCGATGAAAAACATCACGCCGCCCAGTTTCATGTCGGTGCGCGGGATGCCGTTCGACATCACCGATTTGATGATCTCGGCGCCGAACATGCGCTCATAATAGCGTGCGGTCTTGTCTGGATCGGGGCTGCGCAGATGGACGTGGTCGTAGGCGAATTCGGTCATCGGGGTCTCCCTGGCTGGCGATCGCGTCGAGAGTAGACCGGGATCGCTATTTTGGGGAGGGTGTGATCATGCGCTTCGGGCTGGCGTTGCCGAGCTATTCGTTCCCCGATCTCGATTATGGGAAGGCGGCGCGGCTGCGCGACTTTGCGACCGGCGCGGAGGCGCGCGGCTACGAGTCGCTCTGGGTCATCGAGCATCTGTTGACCGCGCGCGGGCTCTACGGCACGGCGTGGCTGTCGCCGCTCGAAACGTTGAGCTTTGTCGCCGGCTGTACAAGCACGATCAGGCTTGCCACCGGCATCCTGATCGCGGCCTTACGCAACCCGGTCTTTGTCGCCAAGGAGATCGCCAGCCTGCAATTCCTCTCGGGCGGCCGTTTCGAATTGGGGATCGGGGTCGGCTGGGACGCGCATGAATATGAGGTGGCCGGCGTGCCGCTCAGGGAGCGCGGGAGGCGCACCGACGAGATCCTCGGGATTTTCGAGCGGCTGTGGACCGGCGAGCCAGTCACCCACCACGGCCGCTATTACCATTTCGACGACGTGGTGATCGATCCGCCGCTGCCGAAGCCGCCGCCGCTATGGGTTGCCGGCGGGTCGAAGATCGTCACCGACCTCTCGCCCGACCCGGAGAACATGGCGCCGAGCGTGCTCGAACGCATCTGCCGGCGTGGCGATGGCTGGCTGGCGCGCGCCGCCGGCTCGACCGAGAGCGTCATCTCGGACTGGGCCCAGATCCAGCGCCGCCTCGCCGAACTCGGCCGCCCGCCGCAGAGCGTCATCTTCGGCCACCTCAACTTCGCCCATATCGTACCGACCGACGACGAGGCGGTGGCGCACCGCGTGCAGCGCCCATTGATCGAGCGCATCATGGGGACGCACCGCTCGTTCGAGCACCTGGAGACCTGCTACCTCCTCGGCAGCCCTCGCCATATCCGCGAACGCATCGCCGAGCTGGCCGCAGCCGGCCTCGAATACCTGGTCCTCACGCCGCTCGATTACGATCTCGAGCAGCTCGATCTGTGGGAGGAAGAGATCATCCGCCATTTCCGTTAAGGCACTGCCGTCATTCCCGCGAACGCGGGAATCCAGGGCCGTAAGCCTCACCGGTTGGCCTAGACCCCCGCTTGCGCGGGGGTGACTAATGTTGAGATATTCGGTCGTGCAGGGAGGACGCTGAATTGGCGGAGCGGGCCGAGCGGCGGCTGACGACGATCCTCGCGGCCGACATCGCCGAATACAGCCGGCTGATGCGGGCCGACGAGGACGCGACGATGCGCGCCCTCGGCGCCTGCCGGGCGGTCATCGACGCGTTGGTCGCCGAGCACCGCGGGCGCATCGCCAACACCGCGGGCGACGCCGTCCTCGCCGAATTCCCGAGCCTCGCCGACGGCCTTGCCTGCGCGCTGGCGATGCAGCAGGCGATCGCCGCGGAAAATGCTGATATGCCGGCCGACCGCCGCATGGAGTTCCGCGTCGGCGTCCATCTCGGCGATGTGATGACCAGGGACGGCGACCTCTTCGGCGACGCGGTTAACATTGCGGCGCGGCTGGAAGCCTTGGCCGAGCCGGGCGGGATCTGCGTCTCGGCGGCGGTGCGCGAGCATGTCGGCACGCGAATTGCCGCCCATTTCACCGACATCGGCACACAGCAGGTCAAGAACATCGCCGAGCCGATACATGTCTTTCGGGTCGGACCGACAAGCCCCCTCCCTACCCCTCCCCCGCTTGCGGGGGAGGGAAGCGCGCGGGTGGGGGCTGCCGAGCCGCAGGCGCCGCCCCTGCCCGACAAGTCGTCGATCGCGGTCTTGCCGTTCGCCAATATGAGCAACGACCCGGAGCAGGAGTTCTTCGCCGACGGCATCGCCGAAGACGTCATCACCGCGCTGTTGCGCTACCCCTCGCTGTTCGTCATCGCCCGAAATTCCTGCTTCACCTACAAGGGCCGCGCGGTCGATGTGAAACAGGTCGGGCGCGAGCTCGGGGTGCGCTATGTCCTCGAAGGCAGCCTGCGCAAATCCGGAAACCGCATCCGGGTCACCGCGCAGCTGGTCGAGGCCGAGACCGGCAATCATCTCTGGGCCGAGCGCTACGACCGCGACCTCGCCGACATTTTCGCCGTGCAGGACGAGATCACCGAGGCCGTGACCATCGCCGTCGCCCCGGCCGTTGCCGAGGCCGAGCGCCAGCGCGCGATGCGCAAGCCGCCCGAAAATCTCGACGCCTGGGCCGCCTACCAGCGCGGGATGTGGCATTTGGAAAAGGTATCGCCGAAAGACAATCAGCGAGCCGCACAATTGTTCCAGCAGGCGATCGATCTCGATCCGAGCTTCGCCGGAGGCTATGTCGGGCTCGCGACGGCCCGCGTCTCTGCGTCCGTGACCTCTCAAACGTTGAGTATCGCCGAGGCACAACGCTCGGCCGAGGCGCTCGCGCGTCGGGCGGTTGCCCTCGACCCGGCCAGCGCGGAAGGCGGCGCTTGTCTAAGCGCCATTCTGCGCTGGCGTGGCGATCTCGAAGGCGCACGGGCCGAGGCCGAGCGGGTCCTCGCTCTTTCTCCCAACCTCGCCCTGGCCCACATCACAAGCGGCGCAGCGCTGATTTTTTCGGGACGACCGAAAGAAGGGCTAGAGGCGGCCGAGACCGCCCTGAGGCTTGATCCGCGCAATCCGATGAGGGCGTTCGATCTCCTCTTGATCGTTATCGGCCACTATTTCTGCCGTGATTATCAGGCAACTGTCGAAGCCGCGAGGCACGCGATCCGCGCGTATCCCGATTTTGCGTTCTCTTATCGCTGGCTTGCTGCCGCGCTCGGCCAGCTTGGCCGTGCCGAGGAGGCAAAGGAGGCGCTCGAAAAGGCTGTCGCGAGCGCGCCCGCGACTTTCGACAAGTATGTCCTCAACCGCGTACCGTGGCATCGGCCGGAAGACCACGCCCACATGCTCGACGGCCTACGCAAGGCTGGCTGGGAAGGGTAGAGGAGGGCGCCATGCTCTACAGCACCGATCGCATTTTGGTGACGCATGCCGGGTCGCTGCCGCGCCCCTCTGATCTGCGCGCAATGGTCGTCGCCAAATCGGCGGGCGAACCTTATGACGCCGCCGCGCTCGACCGGCGGCTCGCCGAGGCGGTGGGCGAAACGGTGCGCCGTCAGCAGGGTTGCGGGATCGATGTCGTCAATGACGGCGAATTGTCGAAATACAATTTCACCGATTATGTCCGCGGCCGCATCGCCGGCTATGAGGCGCGGCCCAATTCGGGACGGCGGCGGCTCAGCATGACGGCGCGCGACGAGGTGAAGTTCGCCGAATATTTCGCCTCCATTCCGCGTGCCCAGGCATTGGGGCCGCCGACGATGCCGGTCTGCATCGCCCCGTTGCGCTATGTCGGCCAGTCCGAATTGAAGAAGGACCTCGACAATTTCACGGCCGCACTCTCTGGGGTCGCGATCGCTGGCGCCTTTCTGCCGGCCAACACGCCGGGAACGATCGAGCACTGGATCGCCAACGAGCATTACCAATCGGACGAGGAGTTCGTCTTCGCGATCGCCGAGGCGATGCGCGAGGAATATCGCGCCATCGTCGATGCCGGGTTCCTCCTGCAGATCGACGACCCGGACCTGCCGGATGGCTGGGCCTGCCTGCCCGGCATCAGCCTCGCCGACTATCGCAAATACGCAACATTGCGGGTCGATGCGCTCAACCACGCGCTGCGCGGCATCCCTAAGGAAAAGGTGCGCCTCCATGTCTGCTGGGGCAGCTTCCACGGGCCCCACAGCGACGACATCCCGCTTCGAGACATCATCGATCTCATCTTCCGCGTCAATGCCGGGAGCTATTCGATCGAGGCGTCCAACCCGTGCCACGAGCACGAATGGCGGGTCTTCGAGGAGGTGAAATTGCCGGAAGGCGCGGCCCTCATCCCCGGGGTTGTCGGACACTGCACCGATTTCATCGAGCACCCCGACCTCGTCGCCGAGCGCCTGGTGCGCTACGGAAGGCTGGTCGGACGCGAGAATTTGCTGGCCGGCACCGATTGCGGGCTCGGCACCAGGGTCGGACACGAGTCGATCTGCTGGGCCAAGTTCGAGGCGATGGCTGAGGGCGCTAGGCGAGCGACGAAGATCCTGTGGGGCCGGGGGTGAGCGAGAGGCGGCGATGAAAATCAAATCGGTGAAGGCCTATTGGGTCCATATCCCGATCCCGCATGAACGGCAGCACACCAGCGATTTCGGCCGGACTCTGTCGTTCGACGGGACGCTGGTGCGGATCGACACGCAATGCGGGCTGGCCGGCTGGGGTGAAGCCAAGGCCCAGGTCGGGGGCATGGCGCAGAACCAGGCGCTGACATGCATGATCAACGAGGAGTTCGCGTCGCTTCTCGTGGGCGAAGACCCGCGCGACATCACCCGCCTGTGGGAGACGCTCTATAGCGGCACTCGCGCCCATTACGCGCTGCGTGAGGGCCGCGTGCTGCCGGTATTGGGGCGGCGCGGCATCACGGTCTCGGCGATCAGTGGGGTGGATTGCGCGCTCTGGGACATTCAGGGGAAATCGCTCGGGGTGCCGGTATGGCGGCTCCTCGGTGGGCGGCGGGCCGAGAAGCTCCCGGCCTATGCCTCGGGCGGCTGGGCTGGACCTGAGGAGATCGGTGAGCAGCTGTTGGGCTATATCGCGAAGGGCGGGTTTGGCGCGGTCAAGATGCGGGTCGGCATCATCGACGGCGATCCGCGCCACTCGGCGACGCGCGTGCATGCGGCGCGCGAGGCGCTTGGCCCCGAAATCGGGCTGATGTGCGACGCGCATGGCACCTTGTCGGTGGCTGAGGCGAAGCGCTTTTGCCGGCTCGTCGAGGACTGCAACCTCGCCTGGTTCGAGGAGCCGGTGACCGCCGACGACAAGGCGGGATGCGCTGCGGTGCGCGCCACCACCGACATCCCGATCGCGGCCGGCGAGAGCGAGTTCACCCGGCACGATTTCCGCGACCTCGCGGTGTTGGGCGCGGTCGACATCATGCAGCCGGATCTCGCAATCTGCGGCGGCATTACCGAGGCGATGCGGATCTCGGCCCTTGCCAGCGCCTTCAACTTGAAACTGGCGCCGCATCTGTGGGCCGGGGCGCCGGCCTTTGCCTCCGGGCTCCACGTCGCGGCCGCTTCGCCCGCCGGGTTCATCGTCGAATATTCGCTGGGCGCCAACCCGCTCCTGCATGATCTCGTCGAGGAAAGCTTCCCGGTCGAGGACGGCATGATCGCGGTGCCCGATCGCCCCGGGCTCGGCATCACCGTGCGCGAGGACTTCCTCCAGAAGCATACGGTGAAAGCATGAAAGCCCTGTTCCTCGGCAACGTCGCCGCCGATACCGCAGAAGGCATCAGGGCAGAGCTGCCGCCCGGCCTCGAGGTCACGATCCTCGCCGACCCGCAGGGGCTGTTGCGTTCGCCGGAGGCGGCGGCGCAGGCCGATATTCTGGTCAGCAACCACTGGCGCGCCGAATACCCGGCGATCCCCCGCCTCAAGCTGGTGCAGTCGGTGGCGACCGGGATCGAGCTCTTCGACCTCGCCGCGCTGCCGAAAGGGGTCCCGGTATGCAATGCCTTTGGGCACGAAACCGCGATCGCCGAATACATCGTGATGGTATGGCTCGCCCTCCATCACCGGCTCTTCGAGATCTCCGGCGAGTTCCGCGAGCGGGCCTCGTGGCGGACCAGCTGGGTCGAGAGCGGCGCGCCGCACGGCGAGGTGCGCGGCTCGACCTTGGGCATCGTCGGCTATGGAAGGGTCGGGCAGGAGGTGGCAAAGCGCGCGGCGCCGTTTGGGGTGCGTATCCTCGCCGCCAACCGCAGCCCCCGCGAACCTGGACCCGAGGTCGACCAGGTTTTCCCGATGGCCGAACTCGACCGCATGCTGCCCCTCTGCGACACCGTGGCGCTGTGCACCGCGCTCGGCCCGGAAACGACCGGCCTCATCGATGCGCGCCGCCTGTCGCTGATGAAGCCGACCGCGTTCCTCATCAACATTTCGCGCGGCGCGGTGATCGACGAGGACGCGCTTTATGCCGCGCTGCGCGATCAGAGGCTCGGCGGCGCCGCGCTCGATGTCTGGTGGCAGATGCCGACAGCGGGCGAGCCCCGGCGTCGCGGCTCGCGCCATCCCTTTCACGAATTAGCGAATGTCATCGTGACGCCGCACAATTCGGGCTGGACCCAGGGCATGGTGCGGCGGCGCTGGGACGAGATCGCCGAGAATATCGGCCGCTGCGTCCGCGGCGAGAAGCTGATCAACCTCGTGATGACGGTATGAGGATTTACTGATGAAAGTATCGTTTGTCGGCAATTTCGGCGGTCGGCCCGAGGTGGTGGAGGCCGTCCTCGGCAAGGTCACGGAAAAGATCGAACACACAGTCCTTTTCGATATCGGCGACAGCCAGCGGCTGATCCCGGCCTTGGCCGAGGCGGAGATCGTCGTCAGCCATGTCTGGAAAAAGGATTTCCCCGAGGCGCCGCGCCTCAGGCTCTTGCAGTCGCCGGCCGCCGGCCTCGATCTGATCGATCTGCCGTCGCTGCCGCGCGGCGTCACCGTGTGCAACGTCGACGGGCACGAGCAGGCGATCGCCGAATACGTGCTGATGACAATGCTGACGCTGAGCCATCAGTTGGTCGAGATCGTGACGAGGTTCCGCGCGGAGTCGTCGTGGCTTGCAGGCGGCGCCGGAGGCGGACCGCTGCATGGCGAGCTCCTCGGCAAAACGGTCGGGATCATTGGCTACGGCAAGATCGGCCGCGAGGTCGCGAAGCGCGCGGCCGCGTTCGGCTGCACCATTGTCGCCGCCAACCGCAGCCCGATCGCCGACAAGGGCGACGCCTCGGAGATCTATCCCTTGAGCGAGCTCGACCGCATGCTGCCGCGCTGCGATGTCGTCGTCATCGCCGCCGGGCTCGGGCCGGAAACCCGGGGCCTCATCGACGCGCGCCGCCTCGGGCTGATGAAGCCGACCGCGCTCCTCATAAATATCGGGCGGGCGCTCATTGTCGAGGAACAGGCGCTTTACGAGGCGCTGCGCGACAAGCGGATCGGTGGCGCCGCGATCGATGTGTGGTGGCGCTATCCAAGCCCCGCGGACGCCAATGCACGGCCGTCGAACTTCCCGTTTCACGAGCTGCCCAACGCGCTGATGACCCCGCACTGCTCGAGCGCGACCGATGGTGCCCGCGATCGGCGGATGGGCGCGATCGCCGCAAATCTCGATCACCTCGCGCGCGGCGAAGCGCTGATCAACGTGGTGGCGACGAGTTGATCATCGTCGGGAATGCGATTTGAAAGATGGGGAAAAACATGGCCGACGACATCGCGTTTCTGCCGGCAACCCGGCTATTGGAGCTGTACCGCGCGAAACAACTCTCGCCGGTCGATGTGATGACCGAAACGCTGGCCCGGCTGGAGCGTTATGAGGGCGCGCTCAACGCGTTTGTCCTCTACGACCCGGAGAGCGCAGTGGCGGCGGCGCGCGCCGCGGAGGCGCGCTGGCAGAAGGGGGCGCCGCAGGGGCTCCTCGACGGCGTCCCGGTCGCGCTCAAGGACACCTTGCTGACCCGAGGCTGGCCGCGCCGCATGGGCTCGCGCACGATTGATCCGAACCAGAAGTGGGACGAGGATGCGCCGGCGACCGCGCGGCTGCGCGATGCCGGCGCGGTGTTCTTCGGCAAGACCACGACCCCGGAATTCGGCTGGAAGGGCGCCACCGACTCGCCCTTGACCGGGATCACCCGCAACCCGTGGAACCTCGAGCGCACACCGGGCGGCAGCAGCGGCGGCAGCGCGGTTTCGCTGTTGGCCGGGATCTCCCCGCTCGCGGTCGGCACCGATGCCGGCGGCTCGATCCGCATTCCCGCCTCGTTCTGCGGCATTTTCGGGCTGAAGCCGACCTTTGGCCGGGTCGCGGCCTATCCGCCCGGCGCCTTTGGCGACGTTGCCCATGTCGGGCCGATGACGCGCGGCGTCGACGACGCGGCGCTGATGCTCGACGCGATGAAGGGTCCGGATTCGCGCGACTGGTTCAGCCTGCCCGATGACGGCATCGCCTATCGCGAGCGGGTGCGCGAGGGCTCGCTCAAAGGCAAGCGCATCGCCTTGTCGCCGACCCTCGGTTATCACGAGCCCGCGCCCTCGGTGCGCGCGGCGGTCGAGCGCGCCGCCCAGGACTTTGCCGCGTTGGGCGCCATCGTCGAACCCGCCGACCCGTTCGTCGAATCGCCGATGCCGATCTTCGAGACCCTGGCGCTCGGCGGGTTCTGGGCGTTGCTGCGGGCGCAGACGCCGGAGGGGGTGGCGCTGATGGACCCCGCGCTCGTCGAGATGTGCCGGCGCGGCGAGCGGGTGACCCAGGAGCGGTATGTCGAGGCGATCGGCAAGCGGGTCGCGCTTGGCCAGGCGTTGCGGCAGTTTTTCGACCGCTACGATCTTCTGCTGTCGCCAACCATGCCGATCCCGGCCGCCTACGCCGACCCGCGCAGTGACGATCTGCCGAGCGCCGGCAATTCGTGGAGCTGGGTGGTCTACACCTACGCCTTCAACCTGACCAAGAACCCCTCGGCCTCGATCCCGTGCGGCTTTGCCGACGGGCTGCCGATCGGGCTGATGGTCACCGGGCCGCTCTATGAGGATCTCGCCGTGCTGCAGGCATGCCGCGCCTATGAAGCGGCCACCGGCCAGGCATCGCCGAGCCCCGCGCTCAATGCCGCGCTCGCCAAGGCTGAAGGCGCCGCCACCGCCGCGGTCAAAGCCAAGATCCAGCCGCTGCTCGCTTTGTCATAACCGGGCGCTATGATGCAGAATCGAACCAGCAATAGAGGAGGGTAGCGATGGCGATGGAGCTCTACACCGCCGGCACCGGCAATGGACAGCGCGCCGCGATCGCGGTCAATGAATGCGGGGTTTCCTGCAAGATCCATGTCCTCAATCTGGGGCAGGGCGACCAGAAAAAGCCCGATTACATGAAGCTCAACCCGACCGGGCGCATCCCGACCCTGATCGATCCCGACGGCCCGGGCGGGAAGCCGTTCACCGTGACCCAGTCGTGGGCGATCCTGATGTATCTGTGCGAGAAGACCGGCAGGTTCCTGCCCGCCGACCCGATCGCGCGGGTGCGCATGTTCCAGTGGATGGCGGAAGGGGCGGCCGATTATGCGTCGGTCAACCAGACGATCTTCTTCCTCGGCGCGCGCATGCCGGAAAAGGTGCCCGATTCGGCGATCAAGTTTTATGAGGACCGGTTCGTCAATTTGTGGCGCTTCGCCGACGCGCAACTGGCCCAGACAACCCATCTGGCCGGCAACGAGCTGACCGCCGCCGATCTGGCAGTCTACCCGATCTATGCCGGCAGGAAGGCGCTCCCCGATGGTGCCGGGCTCAACCACCTGAAAGCCTGGGGCGACCGCGTTGGCGCGCGACCCGGCGTGCAGAAGGGCATGAGGCTCGAAACCTGACCAAGTGCGCTTCCCGGGGAGCGGTGCGTCCTTCGAGACATCCGCTGCGCGAGCCCCCAGGAGGACGTGAGTTTTTAATGACACATACAAATTTCGTCATCCTGAGGAAGCGCCCCCGGGTCCGGCCTTCGGCCCGCCCGAGGACAGGCTCTGCGCCGTCTCGAAGGACACATGACCGTGTGTCGGATCGTTTGCTGTGTTCGATCGCGGCGCTTCTCCTAGTCCTCGCGGCCTCCCCTGTATGGGCTGCTGAGCTCTCGGCGCCGTGGGTCGAGCTCGGCGCCGACGGGACCCTCT
>JBARKH010000398.1:0-1679 GCA_049801295.1 Allostellaceae bacterium
GCGATCGCCGCCGCTGCCTCGCCCGTATCGCCGGCGCGCAGCCGCCAGTGCCGGCCGCCGACCGACCGTTCGACACCAAGAAAAGCTGACCCTTGAGGATTATCCACGAGGCATCGTCACCCCGGTACAAGCAGGGGTCCAGGGCGACCGGCGGAGCATTACGGCTCCTGGCTTCCCGCTCTCGCAGGAACGATGGGGCCAACCGTTTTGCGCAGAATCGGTTTGCGCGCGAGCGCAAGCGTGGCGGGTCTGGCCCCGCTCAACCCATCAATGCCGAAAGCAACTCAGCGGCCGTGCGCGGCGAAAGCCGGTTTGCGGGCGAAGTCGTGGGTTGCTTCGACGTAGCGCACCGTGCCGGTCTTCGAGCGCATCACCACCGAATGGGTTTGGGCCCCGCCCGGGAAGCGGCGCACGCCCTTCAGCATGCTGCCGTTGGTGACGCCGGTGGCGGCGAACATCACATCGCCGTGCGCAAGGTCGAGGAGGCCATATTTGCGATTGAGATCGGTGATGCCGAGCCGGTGCGCGCGGCCCCGCTCGTCGTCGTTGCGGAACAAGAGCCTTCCCTGCATCTGGCCGCCGATGCAGCGCAAGGCCGCGGCTGCCAGCACCCCCTCGGGGGCGCCGCCCGAGCCCATGTAGATATCGATCCCGGTCATCGGGTCCGAGGTGGCCATGACGCCACTGACGTCGCCATCGCCGATCAGCATGATGCGCGCGCCGGCCTCGCGCACCTTGGCGATCAGTTCGGCATGACGCGGCCGGTCGAGGATGCAGACGACCAGATCGGCGATTTCGGCATTCCTGGCTCGCGCGAGATTTTTGAGGTTGATCCCCGGCGTCTCGTCGAGGTCGACGATATCATCGGGCAGGCTGCCGCCGACCGCGATCTTGTCCATGTAGACATCGGGCGCATTCAGAAATCCGCCGTGATCGGCCATCGCCAATACCGCGAGCGCATTGGCTCCGCCCTTCGCAGTGATCGTGGTGCCCTCCAGGGGATCGAGCGCGATGTCGATCTTCGGGCCCTGAAGGGTCCCGACCTTCTCGCCGATATAAAGCATCGGCGCCTCGTCGCGCTCGCCTTCGCCGATCACCACCGTGCCGTCGATCGACAGGGTGTTGAGCGCCTGGCGCATCGCGTCGACCGCGGCCTGATCGGCCGCCTTCTCGTCGCCCCGCCCCATCAGCCGCGAGGCGGAGAGCGCCGCCACTTCGGTCACGCGGACCGCCTCAAGCGCGAGATTGCGATCCATCTTCGAGTTCGGTGTTTCGGCCACGGCGACCTCCCTCGCTAGCGACACCAATCAGTTAAAACCACGGTAACACGCAGGTCACGGAGATATAGGTCACAATGAGGCGGTGAGACAGCGAGGAGAGCGAGACGTTAACCTCACAGCCTCACTGCCTCTGTGGTGAATTTTCTTGATCTTCGTGTTCTCCATGTCCGCGTGGTGAATTCCTAGAAATCTTCGATGCGGATCATGCGCGGCGTCTCCAGCACGGTGTCGAGCGCGGCGATGCGGTCGAGCGCGCGGCGCATCGCCGCCTCGAGCGTCACATGCGTCGTCAGCACCACCGGCACCGCCTCGCCCGGGGCGCGGCCGCGTTGGATCATCGACGCCATCGAAACGTGCTCGTCGCGCAACGCCGCGGCAACGTCGGCAATGACCCCGGGC
>JBARKH010000399.1:0-17560 GCA_049801295.1 Allostellaceae bacterium
GGGTGACGGTGCCGCCCGCCGCCAACACCTGCGCTTCGCCCCAATCGCCGGAGATGTCGGCACGCTGGCCCGAGAGATCGGCGGCATGCCGATAGGCCTCGGCCGCCTCACGGTAGCGCCCGAGGCCAAGCTCGGAGCGGGCGAGTAACAGCCAACCGGTCAGGTCTTCGGGGTGCTCCTTCAGATGCGCGCCGAGCCGCGCGAGGGCCTCGTCCAGCTTGATATGGGATAGGTTTGTCGCGGCTGGCGGTGTGGCGGCGGTGCGCCCGGCAAAGGGCTGGTCCGGCAGGTAAGGGGAGCCGAGCCGCCAATAGAGCATCCCGGCAGCGAGCGGCAGCATGAGGATCGCGACGATCGCCGCCGCGCGCACATTCTTGCCGAGGCCGGTTTCGGCTTCGCCCGGCTTCAGCGCAAGGATGCGGCGGGCGATCTCGGTGCGGGCCGCCTCGCCCTCTTCGGTGGCCAGGACGCCGCGCGCGAGGTCGCGCTCGACCTCGGCCAGCTGATCGCGGTAAACGGCGAGGTTGTATGCTTCGCGCGGGGCCGCGCCGCGCCGGCGCCAGAACAGCGGCGCGAGCAGCATCGCGAGGGCGGCCAAGGTCAGCCCTGCAAGCGCGGCAACGAGGCCGATGCTCACCGCTCGGTTCCTTCGCGAAGAACTGAAGCGAGGCGCCGGCGCTCCTCGGCGCTGAGTGGCGGCGGTGCGGTCTTCTCCGTTCCGCGGTAAAACCGTGCAATCGCCACCCCGCCCGCGATGAGGATCAGTAGGGGCCCGCCCCACAACAATAGCGTCCCCACCTCGAAGGGCGGCCGGAGCAGGACAAAATCGCCATAGCGCGAGCGGATATAGGCGATGACCTGGTCATCCGTATCGCCCGCCTTGATGCGTTCCCGCACCAGCACCCGCAAATCATGGGCGAGGTCGGCGTCCGAATCGTCGATCGACTGGTTGCGGCATACCAGGCACCGCAGCTCGCTGCCGACTTCGCGCGCCCGTGCCTCCAAGAGGGGATCGGCCAGCATCTCGTCCGGGCGCACCGCATGCGCCGGGCCCGGCGCCATAGAAGCGGCAAACGTGAGGGCCAACAAGAGCGCGCGGATCATCGCTCGAGCCGAGCCACCAGCGGCAGGATCGTGTGCTCGACATCGGCCGGGGTCAGCGGTCCGACGTGCTTGTAGCGGATGCGACCCTGGCGATCGACGAGGAAGGTCTCGGGCACGCCATAGACGCCCCAATCGATGCCGACCCGTCCGTCATCGGCGCCGATCCTGGTGTAGGGGTTGCCGAGCTCGGCGATCCAGGCCCGCGCGTTATCCGCCTTGTCCTTGTAGTTGATCCCGTAGATCGGCACGCGCTTGGTTTGGGCGAGCGCGTTCAAGACCGGGTGCTCGGCGCGGCACGGCGCGCACCACGAGGCAAAGGTGTTGACGAGGCTGACATGTCCCTTGAGATCGGCCGATGAAAACCCGGGCTGAGCGCTCTCCAGTGACGGCAGCGCGAACTCAGGCGCCGGCTGGTCGATCAGCGGCGAGGGCAGCACGTTCGGGTCGATACCGAGGCCGGCGAAGAAGCCCACCGCCAACAGCGCAAATACCGCGGCCGGGATGAGGAAAATCCAGCCCCGCTTGTTCATTCGGCGGCCTGGACCCCTGCTGCATCTGCCGCCCGCGCCCGCCGGGCCGGAGCGCCGATCCGATGACGCCGGTCGCTGAGCGAGATGAGCCCGCCCAACGCCATCGCCGCCGCGCCGAGCCAGATCCACGGCACCAGCGGGTTGTAATAGAGGCGAAGCAGATAGCCGCCCTGGCCGTCGCGGTCGCCGATCACGGCGTAGACATCGGAGAGGAGATTGGTGTGGATCGCCACTCCGGTCGCCGCGCCATCCTCGACCGGGTAGAACCGCTTCTCGGGATGCAGCGCGGCTACCTCGCGGCCGTTGCGCAAGAGGCGCATATCGGCGCGGGTCGCGGTATGATCAGCACCCTTAACCTCGCTCACGCGATCGAGCGCAATCGTGTAACCGGCAAGCTCGAAGGATTGGCCCGGCCGGCCGCTGACGATCTTTTCCTCGGTCCAGGCCGAGGAGCCGGTGATCCCGGCGATCACCACGGCCATCCCGGCATGGGCGAAAATCATCCCCCAGGTGGCGCGCGGCAGATGCAGTGCGCGGCGCAACACGCTTGCCAACGGATCGGCGAAGAGGCGTACCCGCTCGGCGAGCTCCGTCAGCGTTCCGGCCAACACCCAGGCCGCCAGCGCCAACCCGCAGGCCGCGCCCACCGAGCGGGCGCCCGTTGCCGCCAGGGTCGCGAGCGCGGCGGCCGCAGTCGCCATGAACGCGAATTTAAGACGGGCAAGAGCCGCCAGGAGGTCGCCGCGCTTCCATGGCAAGAGCGGCCCGACCGCCATTGCGACCAAGAGCGGGATCATGATCGGCACAAAGGTCATCGTGTAGAACGGCGGGCCGACCGATACCTTCTGGTGCGCGACGACATCGAGGAGCAGCGGATAGAGCGTGCCGATGAAGACCGTCGCGGCCGCTGTCGTCAGCAAGAGGTTGTTCAGGAGGAGCCCGCCCTCGCGCGATATCGGCGCGAAGAGGCCGCCGCCGGTGAGCTGCGGCGCGCGCCAGGCGAAAAGGAGGAGCGCGCCGCCGGTATAGCAGCTCAGAAGCAAAAGAATGAAAACCCCGCGTAGCGGGTCGGAGGCAAAGGCGTGGACCGAGGTCAACACCCCCGAGCGCACGAGGAAAGTGCCGAGGAGGCTGAGCGAGAAGGCAATGATCGCGAGAAGGATCGTCCAGGTCTTGAGGGCGTCGCGCTTCTCGACGACCACCGCCGAATGGAGGAGCGCCGTCCCGACCAGCCACGGCATGAACGAGGCGTTCTCGACCGGATCCCAGAACCACCAGCCGCCCCAGCCGAGCGTGTAGTACGACCACCAGCTGCCCATCGCGATGCCGACGGTCAGCGCGACCCAGGCCGCCAACGTCCACGGTCGTACCCAGCGCGCCCAGGCCGGGTCGACCCGGCCCTCGATAAGCGCGGCGATCGCAAAGCAGAACGAGATCGAGAACCCGACATAGCCGAGATAAAGCCACGGCGGGTGAAACGCGAGGCCGGGATCTTCGAGGATCGGGTTGAGCCCGGCGCCCTCGGCGGGGACCGGATAGAGCCGCTGGAACGGGTTCGAGGTCAACAGGATGAACAAGAGGAACCCGACCCCGATCATTGCCTGGACGGCGAGGACGCGCGCCCGCAATTGGGGCGGCAGGTTATGGCTGAACCCAGCGACCATCGCGCCGAACAGTGAGAGGATGAACACCCACAGCAGCATCGAGCCTTCGTGGTTGCTCCACACCCCGCTCAGCTTGTACATGAGCGGCTTCATGCTGCTCGAGTTCGCCGCGACATTGGCCAGCGAGAAGTCGCTGACCGCATAGGCGTGCATCAGCACGAAAAAGGCGATCGCGACGAAGAGAAACTGGGCGAGCGCCGCCGGCCGCGCCCAGCCCATCAATGCCGCATCGTTGCGCGCCGCGCCGACGAGCGGCACCACGCTCTGCAACGCTGCGATGCACAGCGCCAGCACCAGGGCGAAATGCCCGATCTCGTCGGTCATGGTACGGTCCCCGTCCGGGCGAGTGGGACGGCGGGCCGGTATAATGCGTCAGTCATCCTGGGATCGCCGAATTCGGTCGCACATCATCTCGTGGCCCAAGGGTGCAGGCGAGGCGCCCCTCACCCGCATCCGCACGCCGGTGCCAGTGTAGCATGACGGGCAGCGGCGCCGGGGCGGCAATCCTAGCCGGCGACCACTGGCTCCTTGCGCAACGCGGCGAGGTCGGCTTCGTCGAGCGTTTCGTGCTCGAGGAGGAGCCGCGCGCCGTGTTCGAGGGTTTCGCGCTGTTCGCGCAGCAGGGTCACCGTCCGGCGGAACGCCGCATCGATGATCGCCTTCACCGTGGCGTCGATCTCGCCGGCGGTGTGTTCGCTGTAGCTTCGCTCGGTGTAGAGCATCTGCGGCGCCTCGCCGCCGAGAAAGCTGTGCGGGCTCTTCTCGTAGACGACCTGGCCGAGTTCTTCGGTCATGCCATAGCGGGTGACGAGGCTGCGCGCGATGTCGGTCACCTTGACCAAATCGTCGGCGGCGCCAGTCGACAATTCGCCGAAAATGATGTGTTCGGCCGCTCGGCCGCCGAGCAGCACCGCCATCTTGTTTTCGAGCTCCTGGCGCGTCATCAGGAAGCGGTCTTCGGTCGGACGCTGGATCGTATAGCCGAGCGAGCCGATGCCGCGCGGGATGATCGATACCTTGTGGACCTTGTCGCTGCCCGGCAGGGTGAGGGCGACGAGGGCATGCCCCATTTCGTGATGGGCGACGACCTCGCGCTCGTGGGGGTTGAGGAGCCGGTTGCGCTTTTCAAGCCCGGCGACGATGCGCTCCATGGCGCCGGTGAAATCGGCAAGGGTCACCGCATCCGCGCCGCGCCTTGTCGCCAAGAGGGCCGCCTCGTTGACCAGATTGGCGAGGTCGGCGCCGGTAAAGCCCGGGGTCACCGCCGCCACCGTTTCGAGGTCGACATCGGCCGCCATGTGGATCTTCTTGACATGGACCTGGAGGATCTGCACCCGGCCGATCTTGTCCGGGCGGTCGACCAGCACCTGGCGGTCGAAGCGGCCGGCGCGTAAGAGCGCGGGGTCGAGGATCTCGGGGCGGTTGGTCGCCGCCAAGAGGATCATGCCGGCCCGCGTGTCGAACCCGTCGAGTTCGCTCAGCAACTGATTGAGCGTCTGCTCCTTTTCGTCATGCCCGCCGCCGCCGGGATAGGCGCCGCGGGCGCGGCCGAGCGCGTCCAATTCGTCGATGAAGATGATGCAGGGCGCCTTTGCGTGCGCCTGCTCGAAGAGGTCGCGCACCCGCGCCGCGCCGACCCCGACGAACATCTCGACGAATTCCGAGCCGTTTATCGAGAAGAACGGGACGTTGGCCTCGCCCGCCACCGCCCGCGCCAAGAGCGTCTTGCCCGTGCCCGGCGGCCCGACCAGGAGGACGCCTTTCGGCACCCGCCCGCCGAGCCTGCCATAGCTCGCCGGGTCCTTCAGAAAGGAGACGATCTCTTCCAATTCGGCCTTGGCCTCGTCGACCCCGGCGACATCGGCGAAGGTGGTCTTGGTGTCGGTTTCGACATAGACCTTGGCCTTGCTGCGGCCGACCGACATCAGCCCGCCAAACCCCTGCTGGCTGGCGAAGCGGCGGTAGATGAACATCCACACGCCGGCGAACAGCGCGACCGGGATGACCCAGGACAAGAGATCGCGCAAAAAGGTGCTTTCGATCTGTCCGGTGAATTTTACGTTATATTTCTCCAGTTCCTGCGCCATCTCGGGGGCGACGCGGGTCGTGATAAAACTGGTGCGGCCGTTTTTGTCGGGCTCTTTGAACGTTCCCTGGATGTAGTTGCCGCTGACCCGGACCTCGGTGATGCTGCCGGACTTGAGATCGTCCTGGAATTCGCTGTAGGGGATCTGCGCGATCTGGGTATAGGAGGCAAAGATCGCCTGGAACGCCATGACCGCGATCATCGCGGCGATCCAATACCAGGCGTGATATTGCGTCTCTTTTTTCATCGGCCCGACTTCTTCATCGCATCAGGCGCCTCGCTGCGCTCTGGCCCGACCGCCGCGGCACACAACTTCGCACACGGACAACCGCTTAAGTGGTCATCCGCCGCCGGCGATCAACGGCGGTCGCGGTCCGCCTCGTCATAGCCGTACCGACTGCTGAAGAATACGAGCGCCATCAGCCCGATCCCGACCGCGAGGGCAACGAGGACGCCCAGCACCATCGCCACCCACCCGGCTGCGCTGATCTGCGTGTCGCCGACCGACGCCCACAGGCTCAAGACGACCGCCAGCACTCCCACGACCACGATTGCCGCGAGCGCCACCGCGAACCCGGTCAATCCAGTTCGCACCCGTTTCTCCCCCGCCGATCCGGGCGATCGAGGCCCGCCAATGATCCCGCTTACCTCGCGCTTTCCGTCATGGCAAAATCGCGCCGCACCAGCGGATCCCGGAATGGAGAGTGTTATGCCGACAGAGAGCAAGCATCCCGAAACCATCGTGCTGCATGCCGGCTATCGCAGCGATCCCACGACCAATGCCGTCGCCGTGCCGATCTACCAGACGACGAGCTATCAGTTCCGCGACAGCGAGCATGCAGCAAACCTGTTCGGGCTGAAAGAGCTCGGCAACATCTACACCCGCATCATGAACCCGACCAGTGACGTCCTGGAGCAACGGGTGGCCGCGCTCGAGGGCGGGGTCGCGGCGCTGGCGCTGGGCTCGGGGCAGGCGGCCTCGATGTTCTGCGTCAACAACATCTGCCAGGCCGGCGACAATTTCGTCAGCTCGACCGACCTTTATGGCGGCACCTGGAACCTTTTTCTCAATACGATGCAAAAGACGATGGGCATGGAGGTCCGCTTCGTCGATCCCGCCGACCCCGAGAATTTTCGCCGCGCCACCGATGCCAAGACCCGCTGCTATTACGCCGAGACCCTGCCTAATCCGAAGCTCGAGGTCTTTCCGATCGGGGAGGTTGCCAAGATCGGGCGCGAGCTTGGGGTGCCGCTCATTGTCGACAACACCGCCGCGCCGGTCCTCTGCCGGCCGCTCGATCACGGCGCCGCGGTGGTCATGCATTCGACGACCAAATATATCGGCGGCCACGGCACCTCGATCGGCGGCATCGTCGTCGACGGCGGCAATTTCGACTGGGAAAAGCACGCCGATCGTTTCCCGCTCCTCAACCAGCCGGACCCGAGTTATCACGGCGCGGTGTGGACGCAGGCGGTCAAGCCCCTGGGGCCGATCGCCTACATCCTCAAGATGCGCGTGACGCTGCTGCGTGATCTGGGCGCCGCGGCGAGCCCGTTCAACAGCTTCCTGCACATCCAGGGATTGGAGACGCTACCCTTGCGGATGCGGGCGCATTGCGCCAATGCCGCGGCGGTCGCCCGAATCCTCAAGGGCCACCCCAAGGTTGCGAAGGTGATCTATCCCGGAGTGATGGAAGGCGAGAGCCGGCGCCGCGCCGATGCCTATCTCAAAGGCGGGTATGGCGGGCTCCTCGGCTTCGAGTTGAAGGGCGGCAAGGATGCTGGGCGGCGCTTCATCGACGCCCTCCAGATGTTCTACCACGTCGCCAACATCGGCGACGCGCGTTCACTCGCGATCCATCCGGCGAGCACGACGCATTCGCAATTGTCGCCCGAGGAACAGCTGCAAACCGGCGTTACCGACGGCTATGTCCGCCTCTCGCTCGGCATCGAGCACGAGGATGATATCGCCGCCGATTTGAAACAGGCGCTCGACAAGGCGTGACACGGCGCGCACGAGCGCCGCGCGTCCTTCGAGACGCCCCCTGCGGGGTGCTCCTCAGGATGAGGAAAATCTATGTGGCATTAAAGGCCTAACCTCATCCTGAGGAGCCGGCGAAGCCGGCATCTCGAAGGACGCAAAGCGATATGTCCGAGGCGACACCGCTTATCATTTCACCCAATTCCTCTGCCTCGGTGGGGGAGCGGGCGTTATCCCTCGCCTGGGCAATCGATCTCGGGCTCACGGTCGCCAGCCATGGCTGGGTCCACCTCGAGCCGTGGCGCTGGGAAGGCGACACCGGGACACTCCTTCATGCCGAACGGATCGGCGGTTCGGTCGGCGCGATCAGGGTACGCCAGCGCGACCCACAGACGCTCACGGTCGCTTGGGACGGGTTTCCCGAAAACGCGGCAGCGGAAATTCTGCGCCGGGCTGCCCGCTGGGTTTCAGCCGAATGGAACCCTGGGGCGGCGATCGCCGCGCTGGCGCCCCGCTTTCCCGACGAGGCGGCGCTGATCGCCGCAGGCGGCGGGCGCCTCTTGCGCGGTTCGACCTTCTACGAGGATTTCGTCAAGACGATCCTCACCGTCAACACCAGCTGGTCGGGGACCTGCCGGATGAGCGCCGCCCTTGTCGCCGAGCCCGGCGGCGGCGCCTTTCCGACGCCCGGCGCGGTCATCGACTATGGCGAAGCGCGGCTGCGCGAGCGCGCCAAGCTCGGCTTCCGCGCGCCGACCGTCATTGCCGCCACAAGGCGGATGCTGGAGGAGGGTGCGATCGACCGCGACGGGCATGGAAGCCCCGACCGGTTCGACCACGATTACCTCGTGAGCTTCAAGGGGATCGGTCCCTATGCGGCGGCGCATTGCCGGATGCTGCTGCATGATTTCAGCCGCATCCCGATCGACTCGGTCGTCATCGCCCATCTGCGCGAGCGGCACGACACCACGCCCGCCGAGTTCATCGCCGCCCGCGCCGAATGCGGCGTCTATTTGGGGCTCGGCTACCGGCTGCTGCGCCTGCGCGAGAAATTCGCGGTCCCCGAGACCGATGTCGCCCAGTCCTCGCCGGGCGCTACGGCCTATTGACGCGAGCACCCTCTCCACGACAGCTCGCGGCCACAGATTCAATGAGCGACGCTGCGACCGAGGGTCTCCAAAATGCCGTCGAGCATCTGTTGGACCGCGAAGGAGGCGAGCACCAGACCCATGATCTGGGTTATGACCATGATCCCGGCGGTGCCGAGATAGCGCTGGATCCGCCCCGCCAGCAACAACGCGAGCAGCACCACCACCAGGACGAGGATCATCAGCCCGGCGGTGACGCTCTGCTCGGCGAGAGAAAAGCGGCTGTTGTCGGTGAGGAGGACGACCGCCAGCAACGCGCCGGGGCTGGCGATGCTCGGCATCGCCACCGGAAAGACGGCGATCTCGGCCGCGGTGCGGCTCGGCTCGGCTGGGCCGCCCTGGTGATGGCCGCTGAAGATCATCTGCACGGCGAAGATGAACAACACTGCCGCCCCGGCGACGCGGAACGCCGGGATGCCGATATGCATGGCGTCCAGCGCATACTGTCCCCCATAGAGGAACAGCAGCAGCACGAGGAGCGCTACCGCGACGGCCGTGAGCGCCACCTTCCGGCGGTCCGGCGGGTCAAGGCGTGCGGTGGCCTGCAAGAAGATCGGGATCGAGCCGATCGGGTCGGTGACGACGAATAGCGTGATCAGGTTCTCGGCGAACTGGCGAAGCATGTCGCGGAATCGTGGCTGACCGATCGGGGCGAATCAAGCGCCTTCGCCCGACCCGGGGATGGTAAAACGGCGGGATCGCGAAATCGGCAGGAGCGAAGCCCAGCCATGGCACTCTCACCCTTCGCGGCGATCCTTGAGGCGGCCCGCACCCGGCATGGCGCAGCGGCGCTCGAAGCCCGGTTGCCGATCCCGAAGACGCCGGCCGAGCTGAAAGCGACGCCGGATGACCGCTACCTGTCGCAGATGTCGCTGCGGGTGTTTCGCGCCGGGCTCAAGCACAGCCTCGTTGACGCGAAATGGCCGGCCTTCGAGGCGGTGTTTTACCGGTTCGACCCGCATCGCGTGCGGGCGATGCCCGACGAGGCGCTGGAAGCCCTGATGGGCGACGCGCGCCTCATCCGCCACTGGGGTAAGCTCAAGGCGGTGCGCGACAACGCCGCAGCGATGCTCGATGTCGCCGCCGAGCACGGGAGCTTCGGCGCCTGGCTCGCCCGATGGCCGGGCGAGGATGTCGTCGGCCTCTGGGAGGCGCTCGGCAAAGACTTCCGTCAGATGGGCGGCAATTCCGGCCCGAGCTTTCTGCGCATGGTCGGCAAGGACACCTTTGTCCTTACCCATTCGGTGACGGCCGCCTTGAAGCACTGGGGCGCGACCACCGCGCCGCCAAAAAACCGCAAGGACCACGCCGCCGTGCAAGCCGCCTTCAACGCCTGGGCCGCGGAAAGCGGCCGGCCGCTCTGCCAGCTCAGCCTGATCCTCGCCGCCTCAGTCGAGGACTGAGCGCCCCGCCTGATCGTCATCCCCGGGCTTGACCCGGGGATCCATGTAGATAGCCGGGTCAAGCCCGGCCATGACGGTTAGGCTAGGTACTTCGGGTTCAACAAACGCGTTCCGGCAGAACCGCTCAGTAAGTCGAGATTTCGATCGAGTGGTTGTCCGGGTCGTCGATATAGAGCGACTGGATCGTACCGGTCGCGCCGGCGCGCGGGCCTTGCATCCTCACCGGAACCCCGCAGGTTTCGAGATGCGCGGCGACTTCGTCGATCGGCGTCTCGGTGATGAAGCAGATATGCGCCGGCTCCCGCTTCTCGCCGCTCATCTTGGTGGCGCCGGCGAGATCGAGATGGATCTTCTGCTGACCGAACAACAGCGCGGCGCGGCCTTCGCCCATGCTCTCGGTCCGCATGCCGAGCACCCGCTGATAGAATTCGACGCTGCGGTCGATATCGGCGACCGTGATGTTGAGATGGTCGATGCGTTCGATCTTCATGGCTGGCCTCATTCCTGGAGGAACGGCCGAGATTGCCACGGCCGTGCCTGCCGGCCCACTCAATAATTCGAAATCTCGACGAGGTTCTGGTCGGGGTCGCGGATATAGACCGACTGGATCGTGCCGATGGCGCCGGCGCGCGGTCCGGGGCCGGCAACGATCGGCACCGCGCAGCGCTCGAGATGCTGGACGACTTCGGCGAGCGGCGCTTCCGTGATGAAGCACAGATCGCCCGAGCCCGGGGTCGGTTTGTCGGCAACGAGGCCCGGAATGGCGTCGGCGGCATGCAGATTGATCTTCTGCTGGCCGAAGCGCAGCGCCGTCCGCCCCTCGCCGAAGGTGACGACCTCCATGCCCAGGACCTTCACATAAAAGGCGCAGGTGCGTTCGATATCGGCGACGGTGAGGACGAGGTGATCGAGACGCGCGATGTTCATGGCGGACCCCACAAGCGATGCACCGGCCGAGCTTGCCATGACGATGCGCCCGGCGCCAAGCCGCGGGGCGTGGCGACCGTTTCCGGCGCGGTGTCGCTAGTCGAAGATACTGGTGAGGAACTGCATTCCGCCGCCGAGCGCGGCGAGCGCCAACACGCCGATCAGCAAAAGAAACAGGGTCCAGCGTGCTCCGTGCGACACCGGAAGCGCCAGCCCGAGGAGCAGAACGGCTACGGTTATGATCAGGAACTCGGTTTCGGTCATGCGTCCCAAACGAAACGTGGGAAACGATCCTGGTTAGCTGGACATATTATAGCAGTCACGAACGGTCCGGTTTCTACCTCGGGGAGGGTGGCGGCAATTTCACTCGCCCGCGGCGATCGGGTCCCGCGCGGCGACCGCGGCCTGGGCGGCCGACTTGGTCCGGGCGGCGGCGCGCATCTGCAGCAGCACCGCGATCAACCCACTCCAGCCGGTCTGGTGCGCGGCGCCAAGACCGCGACCGCTGTCGCCATGGTAATATTCGTAAAATAGGAGATGGTCATGGAATCCGGGGGCGCTGAAGTGCTTGTCGGCGCCGAATACCGGCCTCGACCCGTCGGCGCCGGGCAGGAAGATCTGGCACAGCCGATCGATGATTTCGTCGGCGACCTCAGCCAGGCTCAGCATGCGTCCCGAACCCACCGGACACTCCACCCGAAACTCGTCGCCATAGTAGCTGTGAAACCGGTACAGCGACTCGATGATCAGGTAATTGAGCGGCATCCATATGGGTCCCCGCCAATTCGAATTGCCGCCAAAGACCCGCGAATCCGAATCGCCCGGCACATAGCGCAGGCTGAACTGCTGCCCGGCGCAGTCGAATTCGTAGGGATAGCGCTCATGGTGTTTCGACATCGAGCGGATGCCGAAATCGGAGAGGAACTCGGCTTCGTCGAGCATGCGGCTCAACAGGCACTTCATCCGGTGGCCGCGCAGCAGCGATAGGAGATGGCGCTCCTGCTCGCTCTCGTCGAGCCAGTGCGATACCAGCCGCGCCAATTCCGGCCGGTGCTCAAAGACCCAGTGCAGCCGCTTCGAAAACTCGGGGAGCTGCTCCAGCACCCGGCCATCGAGGACTTCGACCGCGCACAGCGGAATGAGCCCGACGATCGAGCGCACCCGGAGCGGGACCGATCCCCCGCCGGGGAGCTGCAGGACGTCGTGATAGAACTCGTCGACCTCGTCCCACAGGCCGAACCGCGACTCGCCGAGATGGGTCATCGCCTCGGCGATCAACAGGAAATGCTCGAAGAACTTGGTCGCGATATCCTCGTAGACGTGGTCTGCGGGCGCCAGTTCGAGCGCGATCCGCATCAGATTGAGCGTGTACATCGCCATCCAGGCGGTGGCATCGGCCTGGTTGACATGGCCGCCCGTCGGCAGCTTCTGGCTGCTGTCGAAGATGCGGATGTTGTCCAGGCCGAGAAAACCGCCCTGAAAGATGTTGCGCCCCTCGGCGTCCCGGCGGTTGACCCACCAGGTGAAATTCAGCATCAGCTTGTGGAAGACGCGTCCGAGAAACGCCCGGTCGCCCTCGCCGCCGCGCGCCTCGCGGTCGATCTCGTAGACCCGCCAGGCGGCCCACGCATGGACCGGCGGGTTGACATCGCCAAATTCCCATTCGAAGGCCGGCAATTGCGCGTTCGGGTGCATGTACCATTCGCGCGTAAGGAGGATCAGCTGGTCCTTGGCGAAGTCGGGATCGATATGCGCCAGAACCACGCAATGAAACGCGAGGTCCCAGGCGGCGTACCAGGGATATTCCCACTTGTCCGGCATCGAGATGACATCGGAGTTGAAGAGATGCCGCCAGTCGCCGTTGCGTTGGGTGTGGCGCGATTCGGGCGGCGGCGGCGCGTGCGGGTCTCCGCGCAGCCACCGGCGGACATCGAAGTAATAATACTGTTTTGACCACAGCATGCCGGCGTAAGCTTGGCGCTGCACCAGACGCGCATCAGCCTCCTCGATCCCCGCTTGCAGCGCGCCGTAGAATTCGTCCGCCTCGGCGCGGGCCCGCCGCATCACCGCCGCGAAATCGCCGAGCCCCTTGCCCTCGCCGCTGAGCCGCACCCGCACCCGGACCTGGCCGCCGGCCGGTACGTTGAGGCGGTAATGCGCGGCCGCCTTGGTGCCGCAGCGGCCGGGGTTGACCGCCTCCCGGTCGCCGGCGACGACATAATCGTTGATCCCATCCTTGGGAAACCCCGACCGGTGGTAACCCCACAGCCGGTGCGCGTTGCTTTCGTTGTCGCAAAACAGGAGTTCGGGGGCGCCGTCGCAGATGAGCCGCATGGGTGTCAGCTCGGGGTGCTCGATACGGACCGCGTTCTGTCCGTCCGCCGCGAGACGCGGCTTCGCGGTCCCGGGCTCCCAGGTCCAGGTGTTGCGTAGCCAAACCTGCGGCAGGAGGCGCAACGGCGCTGCATCGAGGCCACGGTTGTGCACCGTTAGCTGCATCAGGATGTCGTCGATGCCGCCCTTGGCGTATTCGATCTCGACATCGAAATAACGCCCGCCGTCGAAGATCCCGGTGTCGACCAGCTCATACTCGGGATCCTGCGCCGACCGCCGCCGGTTCTCTTCGACCAGTTCGTTGTAAGGGAATGCGGCTTGCGGATACTTATAAAGCATCCGCATGTAGGAATGAGAGGGCGTGCCGTCGAGATAGTAATAGAGTTCCTTGACGTCTTCGCCGTGATTGCCCTCTTCATTGGTCAGCCCGAACAGCCGCTCCTTCAGGATCGGGTCGCGCTCGTTCCACAGGGCGACCGCGAGGCACAGGTAAAGATGATCGTCGCCAAACCCGCCGATGCCGTCTTCGCCCCAGCGATAAGCCCGGCTGCGCGCGTGATCGTGCGGGAAATATTCCCAGGCGTCGCCCTCGGCGCTGTAATCCTCGCGCACCGTCCCCCATTGACGATCGCTGACATAGGGACCCCAGCGCCGCCATTGGACGCCATGGCGGGCTTCCGCCAGCCGGCGTCCTTCGGCCGTCTGCGCGACGATGTGAGCGCCTCCCCCGCGGTGTCGCATCATCGCTCCGCCGAAGTTGCCGTCGCGACGGCAATTCCGATTGTGTGACAAATCCTTGGCGGCAATCGTGCGCCGGGGGTCGGCGATGGTCAAGGTCTGGGCGCGGCGAGTAATGTCTCAGTTTGGAGTAAGCGGCCGCTCATCGCGCCGACGTATTAGGCGCGTGTTGCCCCTTGGCGGCCATTGTCGCCGGGACCCAGCAATGGCGAGGTCGAGTGGAAACGCGGCACTCGGGGCGGCCAGCTTGAACCGCTAAGTGACGGCGCTGCGACCGTAACATTTCATAACAGGCGCGGGGTCTGATGGCTGCCTGCACTTCCCGGGCAATCTGAGCCACGCCTACTTGCGAAATATGCTGATCCAAAGGCCTCGCGTCTGGGTCGGCGGCGGGCGATAAAAGCGCGGCATGGCGATCTCCTTTCGCAACGCCTTGCCGCGGAATTGGCTGTTGCGCCGTCGCGAGGCGAGCCGGCAGTTTGCTGGAATGAGCGAGGATCGATCAAACGGGCGATCAGTGACGCGGCGGGCGGTAAGCTCGGCCTGGTTGATGCTGGGTGGTGCCTTTACCGCGTTCGCGATCAGCTCCGCGCTGATGCACTCCTACCCGGTCTACCTCGTTGCCTTTATCGAGGAGTTCGGCTGGGGTCGCGCCGAGACATCGATCGCCTATTCGATATCGCAACTGGTCGGCGGGGCCAGCTCGCCGTTTGTCGGAGCGCTGGTCGATCGGCTCGGGCCGCGTCGGCTGTTGCTGCTCGGCGGTGGGTTGCTGATGTTCGGGCTCGCGGTCAGCGCCTTTGTCGGTGCGCTGTGGCAGATCATCGCGCTCTACGGCGTGGTGATGACGATCGGAGCCAATTGGCTCGGGCTGGTGGTGTTTGTCCCGCTCCTGTCGCGCCATTTCGTGCGCCGGCGCGGCATGGCGATCGCGATCCTCCAGTCGGCCAACGGCTTCGGCCGGGCAATCTCGGCGCCGCTCGTGCAGTTGGGGGTGTCGGGGATCGGCTGGCGCCCGACCTACCTGGTGCAGGCCGCATTGATGGCCCTCGTCGTGCTGCCGCTGGGAGCCTTGTTCCGACGCGCCGACCCGGTTGTCCCTGCAATCACCGACGGCACGGTGGCAGAAGGCGATTCCTCCGCACCGGCGGCGCCGCCGCGCCCGGGCTGGACCCTCAGCGAGGCGATAGCCACGCCGCATTTCTGGCTGTTGTTCTCGGTCTACCTGTTCACCGGCCTCGGCAGCTACTTTGTCTCGCTGCACCAGCTCGCCTTCGCGATTGATATCGGCTTCGACCGGATCTATGCCGCCTCGGTCTTAGGGATGGGGGCGCTCCTCGCGGTCTTCGGCACGATGGTCACCGGCACGATGTCGGATTATGTCGGGCGCGAGATCTCGGCGATCCTGGCTTATGGGATTTCGATCGTTGGGGTGATCTGCGCGCTCTCGATCACCAGCTCCGATCAGCATTTGCTGTTGTGGCTCCATGCCTGCTTTTTCGGGCTGACTTGGGGTGCCCGCGCCCCGATGATCACGGCGAAAACCGCCGATCTTTTTCCCGGCACCCAGCTCGGCGCGATCCTCGGCGTCGTCACGATCGGCAGCGGTCTCGGTAACGCGCTCGGCTCATGGGGCGCCGGCTGGATCTTCGATATGACGGGCAGCTACCGGGTGGCGTTCAGCCTGTCGATCGCGGCCTATTTGTGCGGCGTCGTCGCCTTCTGGGCGTTGCGCCGTCCGCCGGTACGCGGCCGGGCGGCGGCAGTGTAACCGCGCTCTCGACCAAGCTCCAAGCCGACACCAACATCGGCACACCCCGATCGATGCTCGCGTCGTGATCGCGTCCTCTCTGGTCCGCTGATCACCCTCACCGGCACCCAACGCTCAATCGCCGCACGACCTTTTTCGAGCGCAGATCGTTACCGCCCGGTCGTCTGATCGCGGGCATGGAACCGGTTTCCGTCGCGGCTGCCCGGTGTCGCTACCCGGAAACGAACCGGCCGTTAGGGTCGAACCTCGCGGTTCCATCGGGGTACAACGAACGGCCGCTTTCGGCGCAACCACGCCGTCGGCGCATGTAGCGGCAAAGGGACGGGATTTCCACCCTGAGTGGAAATCGAAGCTGAGACATTACCGAGCGTCGCCTTTGGTCAGAACTGGCACGGTTAGCCCTTAGCTCGCCGCTCGCGCCGGGAGAGATTCGGCGTATAAGGCTCGCATGAAACGGATCAGCGCCACCGAAGCGCGACGGCATCTCTCGCAGCTGCTCGCAGCGGTAATGGCGGGCGACCCGGTCGTCATCACAAAACGCGGCCGACCCGTGGCGATCGTCTCGCCGCATCCCGGAGAGCTGACGCCGGCGGAGCGCGAAGCCGCCATCGCACATTTGGCTGCCGTTATGGATGAGCCGGTAATTTTGCAACGGAAATTCCGCACCTTCTCGCGCGACGAAATGCACGAGCGGTAATGGAGGCCTATCGCCACCCGGAATATTACGACATCGCCTTCGCGGTCGAGGATGTCGCCCATGAGGTTGATTTCTTCGAGGCGGCGATCGGCAAGTTTTCCCGGGTTCCGGTGCACAGGGTCCTCGAGATCGCCTGCGGCACTGCGCCCTACCTCGCCGAGTGGCACCGGCGCTCCACCCGCTATTGCGGCCTCGATCTCTCGCCCGCGATGCTCGATGCGGGCCGCACCAAAGCAGCTTCCCTCGGCATTGCCGCCGATTTCGTCACCGCCGACATGCGCGATTTCGACCCCGGCATCATTGGCCCCGTCGATCTGGCCTACGTGCTCCTCGGCTCGATCTATGTTGGCTCCAACCGCGAATTCCTCGGCCATCTCGACCGGGTCGCGCACGCCCTCGCGCCGGGCGGGCTCTATCTGCTCGACAGCGTCGTGTGGTTCGAGACCTTTCGCGGTTACCGCCGCCGTTGGACCCGGCATCATGGCGGCGTCAGCGTGCGGATGACCTACCGCGCCGAGCCGATCGACGCAATCGCGCAAACCTACAACGAGTTTGTCACCCTCGACGTCGACGACCACGGCACGCGCCACAAGATCGAAAGCCGGGTCCCGACCAAGATTTTCTTCCCGCAGGAATTCCTCTGCCTCGTCGAGCTGAGCCGCCGCTTCGAGTTTGTCGGCTGGTTCAACGATTTCGACCTTGCGGCCCCGGTGAGGCCGCAGGGCCGCCACACCGCGATCTTGCGGCGATTGCCGTAGAAAAACGGCCCTACCGTCGGCCGCTGTTCTCCCGTTCCGCCTAGCGCGGCGCGAACAGCTGCTGCGCCTCGGGGTGGGTCATCGCCGGGTTGAGCGCGTCGAACCGACGGGTTGCGTGCAGCTGGCCGGCGAGCTCGCGCAAGAGGCCCATCGCCATCAGCGGGAGCACGGTCGCGGTGCTGGCGCGCTTGACGCCGAGCGCCTCCAGTTCGGCGACACTGGGCGAGCCGGCGCGCACATTGATGTTGATGGGCGCGCCGAGCGCCTTGGCGAGGCGCCCCATCGTCTCGGAATCGCGCAGAGCGATCGGATAGACGCAATCGGCGCCGGCGGCGAGATAGGCCCGGCCGCGCGCCACTGCCTCGTCACACCGGCTTTTGTCGTCGCCGATATTCTTGATGTAGAGATCGGTGCGGGCG
>JBARKH010000400.1:0-7465 GCA_049801295.1 Allostellaceae bacterium
ACTTCGGCATCGTAGCCATGGCCATGGTCGCGATGGGATTGATCCGTGTTTTTTCCACATCCGGCCAGGATCTGGCCGTCATTCGTCATCCCAATCCGACCGCGGAGCATTTCGACACGGCGTGGACTTGAATTTGCGGACGCAATCGCGCGCGCGCGGCACCTCAGCGCCCATGCGCTGGCTGAGGATGCTGTGGCCATCGCGGACAGCGTGATGGAGATTCCCAAGGACGATCTGACGGCGGCGTTGGTACATGCAATCCGCAACCGCTGCGACCAGCGGCGCTGGCTGGCTGGCCAGTTCAACCCGGCCTATGCTTCAAAGACGGCAATCACCGACGCTGACGGCGGGTCTCTGATCGATCGGCACAAATCCAAGGTCGAGCGGCTGAAAAAGAAGGCCGTCGAACAGGGCTTGCTCGATGGCTGACGCGCCAGCCCCGGCGACTGTCTCGCTGTCTCGGCCCTCGGGGAGCGAGACACCGAGACACCCCGCGTTTCGGCGAGACAGCGCCGAGACGATTGGCGAGACATCCGGCTTGAAAGCCTTGGCTCGGCTGGTGCTCGCCCGAGACCGTGGTCCACGAGTGTGCTGCCGGAGAACCGGACGTCCGTCCAGACAGACGTTCGGCGGCGTTGCCATTTTCGAACGTTTTGGGCCGCCGTTGAGGGCGCTCTGCTTGCTCCCTTGATAGGAGACCCGCACCGGCGCCATTCTGAAGCTATAGTGGTTCTGGCGCCTGAGGATGTATGCTTAGCGGCATTACGTGAGAGGCTTTGAGAATGCGAACCTACGACGGGACGTGTCTGTGCAAGAAGGTCCGGTTCGCAGCAACCGTGCTGTCGGAGAAACTCCTATCGTGCCAGTGCTCGTACTGCACAATGCGAAATTTAACATTCGTTCTCGCTCAATGGGCTCATTTCAAAATATTCTCCGGAGAGCAGCACTTATCCGAGTACAAGGCTAACGAAAATGATTTTCGCCATTTATTCTGTACCCACTGCGGTGTTGAACCATTCGCGTATGTGGGACAGCAAAGCGACTTGACCCTGGTTGCAATAAACGTGTACTCTCTCATAGAATTAGATGTTCAAGAATTCAAAACATTGAGATTCGATTGCTCGTCGGTGATCGAATTAGATATTAAGTACCTCCTGCCTGATTGGCGTCATTAAAGGGTTTGATAAGAAAATCCTCCGTGATCACGGAGGATAGGTGCGATGGATGTTGATAGGTTTCTACGGCGCGCTCTCGGGCACTGTGAGGGCTACAGCGCTGCACCCTCGATCTGGTTTTCATCCATAAAGGACGCGAGCAATCTCCCATTGCTGGGCGCTTACGAGCGGTGTCGTGAACGCGACCACGCTGTCGTTCGGCGCTCCGTTCTCAGCGGCGAGGATCGCCTCAACCGTGTAACCATCCGCTGAAAGGTAAGCGGCGCTTAATTACCGTGGCGAACGGCGCTTGACGGGATCAGCCTGCGTTGGGGGTCCAGGCCCAAGGGAGGGGTTCGGCGAGGCGGCTGTTGGGCCAGTTGTTGACGAGCTTGGTCAGGACGTCGGTGAAGTAGGCCTCGGGATTGACGCCATGCAGCTTGCACGTCTTGATCAGCGATGCCAGCACGGCCCAGTTCTCGGCCCCTTCGTCGCTGCCGGCGAAGAGTGCGTTTTTTCTCGTCAGAACAACCGGGCGCATGGCGCGCTCAACCGCATTGGGGTCGATCTCGATACCGCCGTCATCGAGGAAGCGGGTGAGCCCGTTCCAGCGGCTGAGACCATAGCGCGGCCGACCCGTAGGCCGGACAGCGAGGATCGGCGACCAGCGCTCGGCACTCGCGGGTCAAATCGTCGACAACGGCCAGAATGCCGAAACCGCCTGCCCTCGCTCAGCTGATCGTGCAGAAAATCGAGCGACCAGCGCTGGTTCGGGCCGTCCGGTAAGACGACCGGGGCCCTGGTGCCTGACGGGCTATGATTTCGGCGCACCGATCGGGCGCAGTTTTTGTGATGGCATCCAGGCGCTGTGAGTTATCCTCGCGGCCGCGAGGATGACTCCGCGAGCAGCGATGACGATCACCTTCGACGAGTTCGCGAAAATCGATATCCGGGTCGGCACGATAGTCGCGGTCGAGCCGTTTCCGGAGGCGCGCCGGCCCGCCTTGAAGCTGACGATCGATTTCGGCTCGGAACTCGGGCTCAAGCGCTCTTCGGCGCAATTGACCCGCCATTACGACGCAACTTCGCTTACCGGCCGGCAGATCGCAGCGGTCGTCAATTTCCCGCCGAAGCAGATCGGCAAATTCATGTCTGAGGTTCTCGTCCTTGGCTTCCCCGATGTCGAAGGCGCGGTCGTGCTGATCGGGCCGGAGCGGCCGTTGCCGAACGGCGGCCGCCTCTTTTAGGCTACCGCGTCGCATCCTTTAGATGAGCCCCGGGAATCTGAGGAATGTTGGATTATCCTGCCGGCTTTCAGTTGGCGTCTTCGCAGTCACCGTTGCCTTCAACGCCAGCCTCGTGGGCGAAGAAATGTCGCGTCTGTCGCAGAACGCCAACGTTCGTGACATGATAACGCAGGCGGTAAGACGCGAGAGGGCGCTATAGGATGATCCGTCGAATCGTCCGGCAGAAGCTCAGTCGGCTGTGGTGGGCATTCCGAAATCAGGTCGATCACATAACATGGAGCTTCTTCGTCTGGGGACGCCAGTCCCAACCGCCGCAGGTCCCGCAAGGACGGATCGTATTGGCGGGTAGGGGCGATGGGGCCATTGCCGAGCGTATGGCAGTTCTGCGCGGCGATTCCGTGGATCGGTATCGTGGTTGGTTAACGGGCGGACATTGGGTCCTTTATGCCGTTGGCCCAGACGAAGAGATCCAATCCTGGATCTGGTTTACCGTCGCCGAAGGCGGTCCTCAGATAGCGCCTTTTGATTTTGGGATCGGCATGAAGGTCCCCGCCGGCACCGGTTTCCTCTGGGACGCCTTCACTGTTCCGGCCTATCGCCAACAGGGCTTGTACAAGACGCTGCTGATGCAATCGGTGGAAGAATGTTTCGCACGCGGCGCTCGGCAGGTGTGGGGCCACGCCAAGGTTACCAATAGGTCCCGCAGAGTCATCCTGACCACCGACCTCGCAGGTGAAATCACGGTACAGGCAACTCGTATCGGACCGTTCTGCCGGATATCCAGGCCCGGCTTTCATCGCATGATGTCGGTCCGCGGCGTGTTGGAGATGGACGCACTCCTTCCATCCGTCGCGACGAAGGCGGGGCAGCCAGCTTCATAAACCGTCATCAAAAAACTCTTTGGAACCGGCTCCAAGTTGTCGCTGCGTCCCCTGCTGTCGGCATGAAGGTGTAAAAAAATCCGACAACGCACAAAACGTTGACGCACCGAGCGAGCGGCTGCCAAACGCCGGAAGACGCCTGTGCAACCAAGCAATAATTCGTCGGATTTTTTTACAGTTCTCCTACATTCATCGGTTGCCGCCCAGTAATTGTCTGATTTTGCGAATATGGCATGAAATTTGCACTTGACGTGCCATAATGCATGATCTCTGTATGCCCTACGCAAATGCATGTCCATCAGCTGCCCGGAGCCACTCCTGGTGCGCGAACTCCCGAGGCCTCGCTGGCGGCGCTTATCGGGCTTGGCCGGGCTCGCCGCCGCAAATCCACGTAGGCAATCCCCGCGCCCCGGACGCGAAGGGCACGGGCGGAAACGGTTAAGCAGGATTAGGGGCATCGAACATGACAGAGCCCGTGAATACCCAGCAGATTACCATCAGCGAGGAGGTGAGCCGGCGGATCGGCGAGCGTTTTCCGGACCATCCATTCCGGAATGGGGTCAATAAGGACAATTTTGAAACGGTCATCGCCGATTATCTCGCGATGTCGATAGCCTTTCCGTTCATCCAGGCCGGCGCCATCCACGAGACCTATAAGGCTGCGCTCCGCGTTGGAGGCGATACGGACAAGAACGCCGAGATCACCGGGGCCCTCGGCGGCTTTTTAATATGGGACGAAGTGGGCGGCCATAAGCTTACGCTGGAGAGAGGTAATGAAGGTCTCCTCCAGCTTCCTGTGACTCGCAGGAACTACCACGCGCATTGGTTGCGCAGGGATATTCGCACCATCCTTGGCAAGGACGTTCAGCCACATCGAAGTGCGGCCACCACACGCTATCTGGACGACCTACTCGGTGGACTGTCGGATGCGCGAAGAAATCGCAACGTCGCCTATATGATCGGGTTCGAATCCCATGCACAGGAGATGATCAGCGCCTTGTGGGACGCAGTGTGCTTGTCCTTCAATCTGCCGCAGGATGAGCGGCTCCTCTATTTCTGGGGGCACGTAGGCGGCGACGCGCCCGCCGAGGCGGTTCATGTTGAGATGACTAGGATGATGGTGGCTGAACTCGTTCCGCCCGACCGGCGGGAGGAGTTTATCGAGCTGTGTCTCGAAGCCTATGCGCTGAACTTCAACTGGTGCGAGGCGATTACCGCGAGCCCCGTCAGGGAAGCATCGGAAACCGGGGGGCGGGTTCACACTGTACCGGCTCCCGCCTGCCTGCGCGTGAGCAACCCTACACTATAGGGCTATGATGCTAGGCGACGCATCGGAACGATACCTCCTGCGGTTAGACCTGTCGCCCGCAAAAGCGGCACAGCTTTTCTGCACGACCCCGGTTCGACGCTGGTTGGCCGACGAGGAAGTTTCGGGTTCTGCCGGACAGGCGGTTTCAGTCTGGAGACCGCTGCACAATCGGCGTTTGCCCTGGCGGCCCAACGAGGCGGCATGAGCCAGGGAGCAGATCCCGGCCTCGCACGGGCAACGTCGGGGCTCACTATCGGCGTGTTGCTCCGCCAGCGCGCCCGGTTGCATCCCGAGCGGCTGGCGATCATCGACGGGTCACGGCGATTTACCTATTCGGCTTTCAATGCCCGGGTGAACCGGCTCTCGGCGGCGCTGCGCGCCCTAGGGCTCGAACGGGGCGACCGCGTCGCGATTCTGTCCGAGAACCGTGCCGAGTATCTCGAACTGATGTTCGCCGCCGGCAAACTGGGCGTGATTGTCTGCACTCTCAACTGGCGGCTGGCAGACCGTGAGCTCTTGCATTGCGTCAGCCTGACTGAGCCACGTGCGACCTTCGTCTCGCCGCTCCATTTTGAAACCGCACGGCGGCTCGGCGAGCCGATGGCGCGGCTCGTTGCTTTTGGGACAGGGTACGAAGAGCTGCTCGCACGGGCTTCGGATGCCGAGCCGGAGATCGCGGCGGAGGCGGAGGATGGCCACGTCATCCTCTATACCAGCGGCACGACGGGTAATCCGAAAGGCGCGCTGATCAGCCATCGGGCGCAAATCGCGCGCATGTGGTCGAGCGCCGTCGAGTTCGACCTCGCTCCGGGCGACGGCTTTATCGCCTGGGCGCCGATGTTCCACATGGTTTCGACGGACCAATCGATCCATGTCCTATGCCTCGGCGGCACAGTGACAGTCATTCCGGCGTACGATGCAAGCCGGATGCTTGAGGCCCTGGAACAGACCCGGACCTGGTGGTTCGTGGTGATGCCGGGAATGATTGAGGACCTGATCGGCGCGATCAAGCGGCGGGGCACGGTGCCCGAGGGGATCAAGCTGATCGGGGCAATGGCCGATCTGGTGCCGCGGCATCAGTTGGCGGAGATTACCTCGCTGCTGCGTGCGCCGTATGCCAATACGTTCGGCTCGACCGAGACCGGCCTGCCGCCGGCTTCGGCGGGGCGGATCCCGATCGGCGAAGGGCCGCCTCGGCTTTCAAAGATTCCGAGCGCGTGCTGTGCGATCCGGCTGGTGGACCCGAATGACAATGATGTCGCTGACGGCACACCAGGAGAGCTGGTCATCCGCGGGCCGACGCTGTTCAGCGGCTACTGGAATGCGCGCGAAACCAATGCGCGGGACTTCCGCGGCGGCTGGTTTCATCTTGGCGATGTGTTTGTCCGTAACCCGGACGGGACGCTCGACTTTGTTGATCGAGTGAAATACATGATCAAGTCGGGCGGGGAGAACGTTTATCCCGCCGAGATTGAGCAGGTTCTGCTCGCCGATCCGCGGGTGGCAGAGGCGGTGGTGGTGCGGCGGGCAGACGCGCGCTGGGGCGAGGTACCGGTCGCATTCGTGGCCCGGCGCGATCCGGCCCTCGACGCCGAGGCGCTGATGGAAGCATGCCGGGCAAGCCTGGCGGGGTACAAGCGACCGAAAGAGATCCGGTTTATTGGCGTCGATGAGTTCCCCAGAAGCACCACCGGGAAAATACAGCGGCATGAGGTCGAGAAGTGGCTAGCCCGGCCGGAGCAAACCGGAAGAATAGCTTCAACACCTAAGTCCTGAAGTGTCCTACACGCATGGTGCACAGGATGGCAGCTCCGATCTAAGTAACAGGAAATGTTAACGTTCCGCGCCGAGCATGACACCCCGCGTCCATTGCTGTAGAAAGAGCAGCAGCACCCCGGCGCAAGTTCTTGTCAAAGGTTGGGTTCTAAATGCAGCCGCTCGTGACGGTTTTGATTCCAGCCTACAATGCGGAAGGAACCATCCGGCGGGCGTTGGATTCCGCGCTGGCGCAGGATTATCCGAACTTCGAGATCGTCGTCGTCGACGATGGCAGCCTCGACGCCACCTCCGATGTCGTGGCCGGCTACCAGCGGCCGGAGATCCGCCTGGTGCAGCTGCCGAAGCACCTCGGCGAATGCGGCGCGATGAATGAAGGCATTGCCATCGCGGCAGGGAAGTACATCGCCTTTCTCGATGCCGACCACGAATGGCTGCCGGGCAAGCTGACGCGACAAGTGGCCGCGCTGGAGGGCAATCCGAAAGCGGTCATGGCGACGTGCGGATGCCGGTTTGTCGACCCCAACGGCGAGCTGGCCGAAGAATTCGGCATGATGCCGCCCGGGGTGACGAAGGACCAGGTCTGGCGCTCCCTGCTGGTAGCGACATGCATTGCCAAGCCGTTCGTCGTCGCGCGAGCCTCGGCGTTCGCCCACGCCGGCGTGTTCGACACCGCGCAGCGGGTCGCCGGCGACCAGGAGATGTGGATCAGATTGGCGATCACCGGCGAAGTCGAGTTCGTCCCCGAATTTTTGACCGTGGCGCACGATACCGCCGGCAGCCTCACCAAGGTCTACCGCGAGGACGAGGATATATACAGCCTGCGGGTCGTCCGCCGTTATCTCCAACAGCAAAGATCGCATCTGTCGGGCGACGAGATCCGCCATATCCTCCGCGAGCGCTATACCTCGATGGGCCGCAACGTATACCGAGCCGGGCGGATCTGGCGCGGCGGATTGTTGCTTGCACAAGCGATCGCGCTCGGCGGGCACAAAGGGGAAAACCTGTGGTATTTGCTTACTGCATCGCCCCCGGCAAGGATTGTCAAAGCGCTGCTGCGGCCTAAAACCGATGCGACGCCCTCGAAACAGACTCTGC
>JBARKH010000401.1:0-9317 GCA_049801295.1 Allostellaceae bacterium
ACTTCGGCATCGTAGCCATGGCCATGGTCGCGATGGGATTGATCCGTGTTTTTTCCACATCCGGCCAGGATCTGGCCGTCATTCGTCATCCCAATCCGACCGCGGAGCATTTCGACACGGCGTGGACGATGTCGGTTTGCGCCGGGTGTCTGGTCGCCCTCGTGCTGGTCGCGATTGCGCCCTTGGCCGGATGGTATTATCATGACCCGCGTGTCGTCCCGGTGATCCGATTCCTAGCCTTGGCACCGCTGCTGGACGGATTAACGAATATTGGCGCTGTTGCCGGCTTCCGACGTTCGTTGATGTTTCGCAAGGAATTTGGCTTTGTCGTCGTGAGCAAGCTTTCTGCGGTCATTGTGGCCGTGCCGCTGGCGTTTGCGTTGCAGAATTACTGGGCCCTTGCGATCGCCGCCGTCTGCGGCAGGGTCGTCACGGTCATCGCCAGCTATCGCATGCATCCCTTCCGCCCGCACCTCCGACTGACAAAACTACGCGAGATTTGGTCGTATTCCGCGTGGATCCAATTCTCGGCGATTGGTGGTTTCTTCGGCGAGCAGGCCGATCAGATCATCGTCGGCGGCGTCGCCGGCGCCGCCCCCATGGGTGTGTACAATGTCGCCGCGGATTTTGCCACGGCACCGACCGAAGAGATCGTCGTGCCGGCATCGCGCGCGACATTCCCGGTATACGCAAGCCTGCTGCACGATCCGGCGGGGCTGGCACATTCCTACTTGAGCGTCCTGTCCATCACCGCCCTCATCGCGCTGTCGACCGGATTTGGCGTGGCGCTCGTGGCGGACGATCTGGTCGCCGTTGTGTTCGGCCCCAAATGGTCCACGGCCGCGCTGCTGATACCGTGGCTTGCGATAAGTGGCGGCCTGCTCGGCGTGGCGCGGAGCGTCAACGCTGTTCTCAGCGTGACCGGGCATGCCCGACTCAATGCGATGCGGATATGGGCCTTCGCCGCGCTGCTCGTGCCCGCCGCGATCGCGGGCGGACTCGGCTGGGGGGCAGAGGGAGTTGCCGCAGCGCGGATGTTCGTTACGATTTTATTCATCCCGCTCATGTTTCATTCGCTGATGCGGATAATCCCGGTGCACAGCGCAGAACTTTTTGCGTGCATGTGGCGGCCGGCGCTCGCGGCCCTCGCAATGTCGGCGGCGATTTCGTTTGCGGGAAATGCCATATCCCTGGTCCCGTTGCGCCTTTTCTGCAATGTCGGAATGGGAGCGGTCGTCTTCGCGGCGAGCGTACTGGCGCTATGGTTTCTGGCTGGGCGCCCGGCGGGAGCCGAACGTATCCTGGTAGCGGAGGCGAAGGGTGCCATGCGCGCGCTCCGTACCCGGACCATCGAAGCCCGGGCCCGGCCGAGTACAAAGAGGCAGGCTGATGTCTAAGGGCCCGTGCAGATTGGATATGCATCGCTGCACGGCGGCCGGTCGGCCGAACACCGGGGCGTTATGATGACGTCGCCGAGCGATTCGGTCTTGAACCGTCCAGATGGAAGCCGCCCGCCGTTCCGCGGCAGCGGCGCGATCTTGATTTTCGGGTTGCCGCGATCGGGGACCAGCTGGTTGGCGAAAATTTTCGATAGCCATCCCGACGTACTTTATCGACATGAACCGGACATCTCCTATCGTGAGGATCGTCTACCCAAGTATTGCCCGGTTTCCGAGATGCAGGAGCACCTTGGTTTTGTCCGCAACTACCTCGACGGGCTGGCCCGAGTGCGCACGTTGAAGGCCGCAGGCTCGCTGCCGGTGTTCGCCAAGCGCGGCCGCTCGGCGCTGGCACGGTTTGTGCGCGGTGGCTTGATCCTTGGAATGCGCGTAACCGAGTCGGTCATTGGCAACCATGAGTGGCTGGCGCAGGTGCCGATCCCGGATCTGATTGCTTCCCGATATCGACACCAGACTCGGATCGTCATTAAATCGGTCAGCGCCGAAGCCTATGTTCGATTGTTCGCGGAGGCATGGCCGGAGAGCCGGATCATCGTCATCGTGCGCCACCCGTGCGGTCAGGTCGCATCGTTCATACAAGGCATTCGGCTTGGCAAGTTCGCTCCTCCCGACCCGCTGGGCGAGGTGTCGCGTTCGCCGGAGGCTGAACGGCTGAGGGTCAAGGTCGAGGAACCGACGGCACTGTCAACGGTCGAGCAATTGGCGTGGGAGTGGGCATTTTTGAACCAGAGAATGCTCAACGACCTCAGCTGCTTGAGTCGTGCCAGGATCATCAAATACGAAGAGCTCGCGGCCGACCCGATTGGCGTTGCGCGTGACCTCTTCGCCTTCGCCGACCTATCCTGGAATGCGCAGACCGAAAGCTTCATCGCGACGAGCACGATGTCCGACGGTGGCGACAGGTACTACAGTCTGACGCGAAATCCGCTGCACGCGGCGAACCATTGGCGCGACACCCTCTCTATCGATGATCAGCAGCGGATTGGGGCTATGGCTTGCCGGGTCGCGGTCGGCCGATCGTTTGTTCAGCGCTCGCGGGACGCCGTCGATGCCGACGAGGCGCTTGCGCAGTGGCGCGATGGCTGAGTATGGAGGCCGCGTGATGGGTCCGACTGCTTGGGCAACGGGAGATGGCGGCATGGCTGACGAAACGCCATTTTTTATTGTCGGAACGAAGCGCTGTGGCAGCACTCTGCTGCGGCTGATGCTGTCCAGTCATTCGCGGATACATATCCCGGTAGAGACCAATTTCATCGAGGATCTCGTCCGCGAACTGCCGTTGACGCAGCCGCTCGACGTCGCGGAAGTCGACCGCGCCGTCGAAATCATTACCACCCACCGTCGCTGGTCCTATATGGAAATTCCGTCCGAGGAGTTCCGCCGCCAGGCGACCGCGCTTAACGCGCCCAAACTCGTCGATATCATCAATCTGGTCTATCGTCACCATTTGAAAGCTGAGGGCAAACCGCGATTCGCGGACAAGACGCCGGAGTATATTCGTATCATCCCCCAGTTGGCGGCCCTCTATCCGGGCGCCAAGTTCATCCATATAATTCGCGACGGTCGAGATGTCAGCATGTCTTATATGGATGCAGATTTTGGTCGATATTATGATCGAAGCACGTTCCTCTGGATCGAAGTAATGAAGTTATACCATGGATATCTCCACTCTCCCTATAGCGCACAAATACTCGAAGTTCGGTATGAAGACCTCATCACCGCCCCGGAGGTCACGATCCGTCGGATCTGCGAGTTTATTGGTGAAGAATTCGAATCGGGAATGCTTGATTGGCATGGGCAGCTGAACCACCTTCCCGAGAATTGGCTTCATGCTCACCACAAGCTGTTTCAGCCGCTGCAGACCGATGCCGTCGGTGTCTGGCAAACCAAGCTCTCCGGCTGGGAGTGCTTCGCCATCGAATCCTGCCTGCATGCAGATCTGCGCCGGCTCGGCTATCAGCCGCGGTTTGCCGGTGGCGGATGGCGCCCTCTGCTAACTGTTTGCGGCTGGCTTCTGTTCGGTGCGGCGCCGTTGCTAAGCCGCGGCATCCCCTATCTCCAACGACGCAATTATCTGCCGAGGTCGATCTATATATGAGCAAGGCGATGCGTTTCTGACCGTCACCGACGGCTTTCGGCGAATTGGTGCGTCGTCCGCGAGGTAGGCAGGCAGGTGGTTAACGATTCGCCCTTCTTCATCGTCGGATCAGGTCGCTGCGGCTCGACACTGCTGCGACTGATGCTCTCCGGTCATTCCCGGATCCATATCCCGCCGGAGACCTGGTTCATCGCGGATCTCGCCCGGGATCTTCCGCTGACCGGGCGGCTTACCCCAGCACAGGTCGCGCACGCGGTCGCGATCATGACGGCGCATTATCGCTGGCCCGATATGCAAATACCGGCCGAGGAGTTCCAGCGCTGGGCGATCGCATTACGCACCCCCACGCTAGTGGGAATTATCAATCTGATGTACGATTATCAGTTGCGGTTGCATGGAAAACGACGTTTCGGCGACAAGACGCCACCTTATATACATTCAATTCCGGAGATCCTCACGCTGTATCCTGATGCCAAATTCATACATCTGATCCGCGATGGGAGAGATGTCGCGATCTCCTATGTCGAAATGGAAAGCATGCGGTGCTACGATCCAGATTTCTATTGGACGCTGGCGATGCGCCGGCGGCGGACCTACCTCAACTCGTCCTATGCCGGTCAGATACTTGAAGTAAAATACGAAGATCTGGTCACCAGCCCGGAACCGACGTTGCGCAGCGTGTGCGGGTTTCTCGAAGAAGAGTTCGAACCGGGGATGCTGAATTGGCAACCCTTGACGGATCTTGTCCCGGAGCGGGAGCGGGCGATCCATCGCAGGCTCGCCGAGCCTCTGCGGCAGGAAGCAATCGGGGTGTGGCAACGAAAGCTCTCCCGCTGGGAATGCTTCGCGATCGAGTCATGCCTGCAAAGGGACCTCCGCCGGCTTGGTTACCCGCTGCGGTTCTCGGGCACCGCGTGGCGGCCGTTTCTGGTTGCTTCCGGCGTACTCATCTCCGCATTAGCGCCGATCTTGACCCGCGCGATCCCATACCTGCAGCGGAGGAATTATCTGCCAAGGACGCTCCATGTATGACCGGCTCGTCCAGTCCGCCCGTGAAGGCCTGCATATGGCGCGGAACAGCCAATCGTGATAATGGGCGCCACTCCTGAGCGAGATGTGATCCTCACATGAACACCGCTGCGTGGGTGGCGACGAGCCTCTTTAAGACCGTGCTCCCAAATCGCGTGACGGCGACGCTGCGCCGGTTGTCATTGGAGAGACGGCGCCGCGGTAGGCCGTTTCCGTTCGTTGTGCTTGAGCCGCAATCCGGGCGTACCCTGAATTGTTGCATCGCCTATAATAAATACGGCGCCTATTGCGTGCCGGTATCCGGCTTGCACCGGCCTGCGGCATTGTACCTGCTTGCCGGCGAGGTTTGGGAGCCACCGACGATCGATCTGATGATCTCGCATTGTCAGCACGGCGATATGATTCATGCCGGCACCTTCTTTGGCGATTTTCTGCCCGCCCTGGCCGCCGCGTCCTCGGCGGTCGGGGGTAAGGTCTGGGCATTCGAGCCGAACCCTGAGAGCTACCGCTGTGCGGTGATAACGCTCCAGCTCAATCAGATTGACAATGTCGAATTGATGAACGCCGGCCTAGGGGAGCGATCGGATAACCGGATGCTCATCACCAACGAGGGTGGGGTATCTCTCGGAGGCGCCAGCTATCTACTGCCGAGCGCAGGCGATGCGCAGCCGGCACCGAGCGGCCCCATTACCCCCGTCCGGCTCGTAACCATTGACGAGACCGTTCCGGACGACCGGCCGGTTTCGGTCATTCAGTTGGACGTCGAGGGTTACGAGGAGCTTGCCTTGACCGGCGCGATGAGAACGATTCGCAAATATCGGCCACTCCTGATCCTTGAAACCGTTCCCGGCGCGGCCTGGATGTCTGAGCACCTGGAGCCGTTGGGCTACCAGATCGCCGAATCGTTCCTTGAGAACACCGTCGTTCGCCCAAGCTCCAGGGGATAGCCCTTGCGGCCGTTGTCAGGCCGGCCGGCCGAGCATGTCGGCGAACTCGAGCCAGGTTTTGGTCATCGCCGCCCCCGCTGGAAAATCGAAAGCCGGCTTCCAGTCCAGAAGCTGTTTGGCGAGCGCATTCGAGAACTCGAGATGAAAGTCCTCGCGCACGATCCTGCCCATGTCGGGCCAGGACGTCGACTCCGCCGATGCGAGGGGTCCGGCACCGGCGTATTGCAGCGCAATCACCCGGTCCGCGCTCAAGATTTTCTTGAGCCTGCCCTTCGACCACCGAATGGCGGAACGCAGCGCGGGCACAGTCGCCAGCTGATCCTGGAAGTCCTCCGACGACAGCAGCCGCTTCATCGCACTGATGTTCGAGCGCAGCGACGGTTTTCCCGCCTCCCAATATGCCCGAACCTCCCGCGCGGAGACGCTCCTGATCTCGATTTCAGGCGACACCATCTTCGCGAAAGTCAGGTTGAAATCCCGCCAGCTGACCGCCCGATCGCCATTGATGAAGAACGCTTTTCCCAGCCCCGTTTCGGTATGGAGCGCGGCGTAGATGGCGTCGCAGACATCATCGACATAGACGGCATTGCAGATGCCCAAGCCGTCGTCGATCAAGGTAACCGCCCCCTCTCGCGCGCTTTCGATCACGCGGACCACGAATGGGCCATAAGGACCGTAAACGATCGTCGGACGCAGAATGACGCCGGGCAGGCCGTGCGCGATCGCCCGCTGAACCTTTTTCTCGGCCCGCGCCTTGGCGTCCGAATAATCCTGGTTGTAGTGCCTGATGGTTGCGGTCTCCTCGCGCGCGCATTCGGGTCCCGGCTGCGGCCCGTGAACCGCCATCGAACTGATGTGGACAAAGCGCTTGATCCGGGCGCGCCGACATGCGGCCAAGAGGTTGTCTTCGACGTTTTCCTTCTCGACAAAGGCAAGATGGACGACCGCATCACACCCCGACAGCGCGGCATCGAGCGCGGCCGGGTCCGTCAGGTCGCCGGCGACCATCTCGGGCGCGAGGCGCGCGATCCTCGCCGCCCGGCTGTAATTGCGCACCAGCGCGCGGTAGGGCAGCCGGTATTGCAGCGTCAATTTCTCGCAGAGGCGCGAGCCTATGAACCCGCTGGCACCGGTGATCAGGATGCGTTCGTATGACATCCCGTTCCTAGCCCGGCTTCGACCCAGGGCTGCGCGATCGGTCGTCGGACCGAATAAGCCGTCTCGATCGTTCTCAACGGTGCGAGCGTCCCCTCCGCCGGGGTGATCGGGGAGCTGAGCGAGCGAACGCTTTGGGCGAAATCTTCGAGCAAACCAACTTGCGGGATGGACGAGCGGAACGGCAGCTTCAAGTCGCCCGCCGGGACAAGGAGCCGCACGCGCTCTCCGCCGATCGACCGCACCACGGTCAGGAAATCGGGCTCGTTCAATCGCGCCTCGGCCTCGGCCTCGCTGCCCACGACCCGGACGCTGTTTCTCAGCGGATGCGTCCAGCTCGCCGCCACACGGCACGGCACCGCCCGGTCTTTGATGCGGACGTTGCCTCGCAATATGCCGTTCGTCTCGGTGCCGCCGTAGGAATCGTCCTCAAATTGAATATCGTTGATCTCACCAAATAGCCAATAGACAAGATCGACAACATGAATCCCGGCGTCGAACATTACCCCACCGTTCGTGAGACTCCGGTCGTAATAGGCCCCGGTCGCCATCGGCCAATCGAGGATAGCGCCGAATTCGGCCACGATCTCTCTGATCTCGCCAAAGAACGACGAATCCAGCAGCTTGCGCAATACCCACATATTCTTGAGGTAGCGGCACCAATGGCCAATAGCGAGAATGCGCTCCGCCGCCTTCGCTGCCTCCGCCATGGCCGCCGCGTCGACGGAATTAGCTGCGATCGGCTTCTCGCAGAGCACATCCGCTCCCATGGCAAGAAGCTCCAGCGTTATCGGTTTGTGCAAATTTGGCCAAACGCAAACGATCGCGGCATCGACGCCTCCTGCAAGGTCTTGAATCCGCCCGGTCGTTTCGGCTTGCAATCCGAACATGGTCTTGGCGGCTCGCGCCACAGCCAGATCTCGATCGCAGAGATAGCGCACCTCGTATTGCGGCAGCGTCGCTAACGCCTTCAGATGCGCAATCCGGGCCACCGCGCCGCACCCGATGATGCCCAAGCGGATAGGATTGTCGGATAAAGTCGCCATCACGCTCGGCGCTTCAACATTACCGGCCTCCAGTATGCAACCGACCGTTCAGCGGACCGAGCCTCGGCCTGATCTTATTGGCGAGCGCAAGGGGCGATCTCGTCCAGGCGGCGCTTTGGCGACGCGGATCGCGTTGGCTACCGTGTCGGCGGGGGAGTTCTGCCCTTGCGGTCCCGTTAGCATGCCTACACTCTCGCATCTGCTTGGCGTGAAGCCTATAGTCGGGTCAAGACCTATCGTCGAGGCAAGAGTGCGCAATGACGGTCGCCGCGGGTGAAATGTCTTGCCGATGATCGCGCGGTGGCATCGTCACCTTGTCCGACGGGCTGTGATGGCAAGGGTTCCTAGTGCCGATGCACTCCGTCGAATAAAGCGTCGGATAGGCGGATACCCAGCAAATGAATCCAACATCGACTCGACCTTCTACGAAATTAGTAGGCTATATGACCTAATGCGCGCGAACGGGGTACATTTTCGCGGCACTGTGCTGGAGATTGGCTCCGGATGGTTTCCCATTGCGGGGATCGTCGCGAGACTTGCCGGAGCGGAGCGGGTATTCCTGACCGATATTACCCCACACATGGATCAGCAGACATTCCTAACTGCAAGACAGATAGTTCTGGACCGTCTCGACGAAGTGGCTACGAGGTTCGATATCGATCCTAATGCGGCTCGGGGCAGGTTGATCGACGCAGGAACGCCGAAGGAATTAGAGCTGATTTATCTGACCCCCTTCGACATCACGGCTGTACCCGATGGATTGCTCGATCTCGTAATCTCTCGCGCGTGCCTGGAGCACATCCCCGTCCCCGACTTAGAAGTCCTGATGGCCGGGTTACGACCAAAGCTCAAGCGTAACGGCTTCATGGCGCACGCCATCGACAACAGCGACCACTTCTCCCATATCGATCCTACAGTCAGCCGAGTGAATTTCCTGACCTGGAGCGAAGCTAAGCATCGCCTGATCTGGCAATTTGGAAAGGGTGGAGAGAATCGCCTGCGTCACCACGAATACGCCGATCTGTTTCGACGGGCGGGCTATGCAGTGGTGGGCGCCGACGCCCTCATCGACGGCAAGGTTCTGGAGGACCTATCCACCTTGAATATGTCTGCACCGTATAATTGCATGAGGGCAGAACAGATCGCGGCCGTTACATCCTGGTACGTACTGAAAGCTCGGGGATGAGGGAGTGGAAGCGTCAGCTGAGCCCCGTCTTGCTGACGTGGCCAAGGGCCAGCACACCGTGGTCGCCGTCGCGGTCCGCTAGGCCTGCAGCCCGATGCCGAAACCGCAAACCAGATCCGGCAAGCTGCGTGGGGCGGAATGTGCTGCCGGAAGTGCGTTGATTAGCTATAGGAACCGCTTCGGGGACCTCACCATCGCGAACACGAGTGCGCCTCTCGCGGCAATCAAATGGGATTCGTAGACCGTCGGAAGCAATGCCGAAACGACGCGCCTGCGGCGCGGCAAACAGGGTGAGAGGCGCGCGTCAATCTGGATGAGAAACTGTCGCCGGATGCGTGACGGCAGGAGGGCGTAGCCCGACTGACGTTGCGAATCCGGCGAACGGCGTGGTCCTGA
>JBARKH010000402.1:0-2674 GCA_049801295.1 Allostellaceae bacterium
CTTCTTGCCGGCGGCGGCGAACTGGATCGTTTTGGTCGCTTCGCCCAGGGCCAGCGGCAGGATCCCGGTCGCCAGCGGGTCGAGGGTGCCGGCGTGCCCGGTCTTGGCGCCGCTCGCCCGCCGCACCAGTGCGACCACCCGCGCCGAACTCATGCCGTAAGGCTTGTCGATGACGAGCCAGCCATGCACCCCGCAATCACCGGGGTTCGTCATTGTCCGGGGGCGGCGCGTGGAGATCGCGCTCGACCTCGGGGCGGGCCAGGAGCGCCGCGATCCGGGCGGCATTGTCGAAGGCGTCGTCGAGCGCGAAGACGATTTTCGGGACTTGCCTAAGCTCGACCATCTGCGCCACCCGGCCCTTCAGAAAAACCGCGCCGCGCTTGAGCCCGGCCATGACCTCGTCGGTCTTGGCGCCGGCCAGCGGCATGACAAAGGCCGTGGCGTTGCGCAAATCGGGGCTGACCCGCACCTCGCTCACCGTGATGTTCGCCTCGCGCAGCGCGGGGTCGCGCATTGCGCCGGGCCGCAACAGCTGGGTCAACGCGTGGCGCAGCTCTTCCCCGACGCGCAATTGCCGCTGGCTGGCCGGGCGCGGCCCGGATGCGTGATCCTTATCGCGTCGTCTCGGCATACGAAAGACCAAGCCAAAAACATTCGTTCCCGGCCCACGGGTCCGCGGTTCGCGCGGCCCGAAGATAAACTCCAGCCGGGATCCAATCTGCAACCAACTCGTCGGCGGGGAAATGGGTCCCGGCCTTCGCCGGGATCTCCATCTTTGGCGCTACAGGGTGCGGGTAATTTCTTCGACCTCGAAGCACTCGATGACGTCGCCTTGCTGGATGTTCTCGTAATTCTCGAAGGCCATGCCGCATTCGTAGCCTTCGCGGACCTCGCGGACCTCGTCCTTGAAGCGCTTCAGCGTCTTCAAGGCGCCCTCGTGGATCACGACATTGTCGCGCAGCAGGCGCACCTTGGCGCCGCGCCGCACCACGCCTTCGGTGATCATGCAGCCGGCCACCTTGCCGACCCGGGTGATATTGAAGACCTCGCGGATCGCCGCATTGCCGAGGAACTGCTCGCGCAGGGTCGGCGACAACATCCCGGAGAGCGCGTTGCGCACATCGTCAATGAGATCGTAGATGATCGCGTAATAGCGGATCTCGACGCCGTCACGCTGCGCCAGGTCGCGCGCCTGCGGGTTGGCGCGGACATTGAAGCCGATGATGAGGGCGCCGGTCGCCTTGGCGAGGATCACGTCGCTTTCGCTGATCCCGCCGACCGCGGAGTGCAAAACCCGCACCGCCACCTCATCGGTCGAGAGCTTTTCGAGCGAGCCGACGATCGCTTCGAGCGAACCCTGAACATCGGATTTGACGACGACCGGCAGCTCTTTCGCGGTCCCCGAGGCGATCTTCGAGAACATCTGCTCGAGGGTTCCGCGGCCCCCCGCGGCGGCGGCGTCGTCGCGGCGCCGGCGCTGCCGGAAATCGGTAACCTCGCGGGCGCGGCCTTCGCCATCGACGACGACGAAATCGTCGCCGGCAAGCGGCATGCCGTTGAGCCCCAGAACTTCGATCGGGGTCGAGGGACCCGCCTCGCGCTGGGCCTGCCGTTCGTCGACCAGTGCGCGCACCCGGCCCCATTCGCTGCCGGCGACGAAAACATCGCCGATGCGCAGCGTCCCGCGCTGGACGAGAACGGTGGCGACCGGACCGCGGCCGCGTTCGAGCTTGGCTTCGAGCACGACCCCTTCGGCGGACCGGTTCGGGTTGCCTTTGAGGTCGAGCAGCTCGGCCTGCAAGAGGATCGCTTCCTCGAGCTTGTCGAGATTGGTCTTTTTGAGGGCCGACACTTCGACGTCGAGCACTTCGCCCCCGAGTTCTTCGACAACGAGCTCATGCTGCAGCAGGTCCTGGCGCACCCGGTCCGGCTTGGCGTCGGGCCGATCCATCTTGTTGATCGCGACGATAACCGGAACATTGGCGGCCCTGGCATGGCGGATCGCTTCGACCGTCTGCTCCATGATGCCGTCATCGGCGGCGACGACGAGGACGACGATATCGGTGACATTGGCGCCGCGGGCGCGCATCGCGGTAAAGGCCTGGTGGCCGGGAGTGTCGATAAAGGTGATCTGCTTGCCGCCTTTGAGGGTGACCTGATAGGCGCCGATATGCTGGGTGATGCCGCCTGCTTCGCCGGCGGCGACATCGGTTTCGCGCAGCGCGTCGAGGAGCGAGGTCTTGCCATGGTCGACATGGCCCATGATGGTGACTACGGGGGCGCGTGGCTCGGTCATCTCAGGCTCGTCGGCGTCGCCCCGCAGCCCGATCTCGACATCGGACTCGGCGACCCGACGCAGGCGGTGACCGAACTCGGTCACGATGAGCTCGGCGGTGTCGGCGTCGATCACCTGGTTGATTGTCGCCATCACCCCCATGCGCATCAAGGACTTGATGACATCGGCGGCGCGCTCGGCCATGCGGTTGGCCAGCTCCTGGATCGTGATCGTCTCGGGAATGACGACCTCGCGAACGATTTTGGGCTGTTCCTCGCGCAACATCCGCTGGCGTTCGCGCTCGCGGGCGCGGCGGACCGAGGCAAGGCTGCGCATCCGCTCGCCGGCATCGTCGTCGAGCGCGCGGGTCACGGTCAGCTTGCCGGTGCGGCGGCGCTG
>JBARKH010000403.1:0-4111 GCA_049801295.1 Allostellaceae bacterium
TGTTCGATCCGCGCCGCGCCCATCACATGTACAACGACTTCATGGATGAGCTCGAATTTGCCGCCGAGTGCGGGTTCGACGCGGTCTGCGTCAACGAGCACCATTCGAACGGCTATGGCCTGATGCCATCGCCCAACCTGATCGCCTCATCCCTCGCGCGGCGCACCACCGATACGGCGATCTGCGTCATGGGGAATAGCCTTGCGCTCTACAACCCGCCGACCCGGGTGGCCGAGGAATTCGCGATGATCGACGTCATTTCGGGCGGCCGCCTCATCGCCGGCTTCCCGGTCGGCACGCCGATGGACACCTGTTTCGCCTTCGGCCAGAACCCCTCGACGCTGCGCGAGCGCTATCTGGAAGCCCACGGCCTCGTCATGCGCGCCTGGCAGGAACAGGACACCTTCGCCTTCAACGGCCGCTTCAACCAGCAGCGCTACGTCAACATCTGGCCGCGACCGGTGCAGAAGCCGCACCCGCCGGTGTGGATCCCGGGCGGCGGCTCGGTCGAGACCTGGCAGTGGTGCGCGCAGATGGACTACGTCTACGCCTACCTCTCCTATTTCGGCTTCAAGGAAGGGCAGGCGACGATGTCGGGCTTTTGGGAGGAGATGAAGCGGCTCGGCAAGGATTTGAACCCCTACCGCGCCGGCTTCCTGCAATTCGTCGGGGTCGCCGAAACGCGCGAGCAGGCGATGGAGCTCTACCGCGAGCCGGCCGAATATTTCTATGGAAGGTGCCTGCGCGTCGACCCGAAATGGGCGATGCCGCCGGGCTACGTCACCGAGGCAACGCAGCGCGCCGGGATCCAGGGCCAGATCGGCCGCGCCGCCAGCCTCGACGCGCGGCAAAAGGCGCGGGCTACGACCCAGATGGAGGACATCGTCGAGCGCGGCTATGTCATCATCGGCTCGCCCGACGAGGTCGTCGAGCAGCTGACCAACGTGGCGACCAGCCTCAATGTCGGCCACCTGATGCTGCTGCTGCAGTTCGGCAGCATGGGCAAGGACCTCGCGAAGTACAACACCAAGCTCTTCGCCGAAAAGGTCATGCCGCGCCTCACCGGCCTCTTCTCCGAATGGGAGGACCGCTGGTGGCCGGCGCCGATGCCGAAACTCGAGCGCGCCGAACCGGCCGCCTTCACTGCGACCTTGGCGGCGGAATAACCGAAAGATAACGGGGGAAATGCCATGAAATACGGTTTCGGGAGCCTATTCTCGGCGCTCGGCGGGGTGGTCTTGTTGCTGGCGGGCGCCAACCCGGCATCGGCCGCCGTCCTCACGCTGACCTCGTCGGCCTTGCAGGACAACGGCCAGCTCGCGGTCAAGAACGCCTGCAACGACAAGCAGCGCAGCCCCAACTGCGTCGGCGAGAACATCTCGCCGCCGCTCAGTTGGGCGAACCCGCCGGACGGCACCAAGAGCTATGCGCTGCTCCTCTTCGATCCCGAAGGGCGCGCGCCCGCCGGCGTCTCACATATGGTGATCTACGGGATTCCGGCCGATGTGAAGGGTTTCGCCGAGGGTGAGATCAGCAAGCCGTCGGACAAATTTGTCGGCGGCACGAATTTGATGGGGGCCCACACATATTGGGGCCCCGGCACGCCGCCCAACACCGATTGGCACCACTACACATTCACGCTGATCGCCACCGATCTCGATCCCAAGGCGTTGCAGCCCGGGCTGACGCGCGAAGAGTTGGCCACGGCCCTCAAGGATCACGTCAAAGCCTCGGCCGGCCTCGTCACCCGTTTCAAGCACCAATAGCTATTTCCCGGTTGCCCGCGAAGGCCGGGATCCATTTCCGGGACGCCCGAACGGCTCAGGAATGGGTCCCGGCCTTCGCCGGGAACTCGTCAGAGAGAGGCAGCCGCCGGCGCGTAATGCGGCGGCGCCTCGTATTCGCGGTCCTTGCTCGGGATCAGGTCGTAGGGGAGGGCGAAGCCGGGCATCGCCTTCAATCGCCCGGCCCAGGCTTCGAGGTGCGGCCATTGGCCGATCTCGAAGCCGCCCTCGGCCATGAACACCATGCGGCCCCAGCAGCCGATATCGGCGATCGTGCATTTGTCGCCAACGAGGAACGGCCGGTCCCGGACCGTATTGTCGACAAACGAGAGCGCGGCCTCGGCGCGCGGGCGGAATTCGGCGATGACCTCGTCATGCATCTTGCGGAACCGCGCCGAGTGGCGCACCCGCGCGACGGCGGTGATGTGGTCGGCCTCCCACGACAGCCACTCGCGCGCCTGCCAGCGCTCCTGCTCGGTCCTGCCCTCGAAATGCCCGGTGGCACGCGCGAGATAATCGAGGATCACATTCGATTGCAGGATGGTGAGGCCCTTATGGCGCAACGACGGCACGACGCCCCAGCGGTTGATCGCCAGATATTCCGGGGTGTTCTGCACCCCGGTTTTGAGGTTGACCGTGCGGAACGAAAACGGCAGCCCCGACAGTGCCAGATACAGCATCGGCTTGTAGCTGGAGCTCGAGGTAAAGCTGCCGTAAAGCGTCAGCCGTTCGGCGGAGAGCGGCGCCCCGATCATTCGACGTCGCCAAAGCCGAGCTGGTCGGTCAGCCCGTAATTCTCGGCGAGCGCGCGCAATTTGTACCAGGTCGCATCCTCGACCTCGATGCCGTTGGCGCGGCGGTCGAGCTCGCGCCGGTGTTCGATCTCGCCGGGATAGAGGACCCCTTGGCTGCCTTCGGCGGGCGGAGTTTCCTTCAGATAGCGGGCGAACTCGCCGACCTCTTTCTTGAATTCGGCCAAGGGGCGGAACGCGTCGACCTTGAAGCACGCCATGAAGCAGCCGTCATTGTGCCGTCCGGTCGGCTCGACCCCAAAGCCGAGGCCAGTCAGGAGGCCGCACAGGATCTCGACCATGACGGCGAGCCCGGTGCCCTTATAGCCGCCATCCGGGCCCCCCAGCGGCAGCAATGCCCCGCCGCGGCGCAGCTGCGAGGGATCGTTGGTCGGCTTGCCGTCGCTGCCGATGACCCAGCCGTCCGGCACCTTCTCGCCCCGCGCCACGGCGAGCGCGATCTTGCCGGCAGCGGCGGCCGAAGTTGCCATGTCGAGATAGAGCGGCGCCTCGAGGTCGGAGGGGACGGCGATCGAAATGGGGTTGGTGCCGAGCCGCGCCTCGCGCCCGCCGAACGGCGTCACTGCTTTCGGAGATCGCCCGGAATCGGCGGTGATGAGGCCGATCATGCCGGCCTTGGCCGCCATCTGCGTATAGCTCGAGAGCCGCCCGATATGGCCCTGGCGAAATACCGTCGCGGCGGCGACGTTGCCCTTCTCGGCCTTCTCGATCGTCAGGCGCATCGCCCGCTCGTTGGCGACATAGCCAAACGCCCAGTGCCCGTCGACGACCGTGTGGTTGGGCGACTCCTTGACGATGACCCAGGGCGCTCCCGGAACGATGTGGCCGACCTTGATGCGCTCGATATAGGTCGGGATCTGGATGACCCCGTGCGAGTCGTGGCCGACGAGGTTGGCGCCGACGATGTGGCGCATGACGAGGGCGGCCTCCTCTGGCGGCGTCCCCGCGGCGACGAACAGCGCGCGGCCGATCTCTTCGAGGCGTTCGGCGGCAATCTTCGGCATTTGTCCATCCTCCCTGGAAGGCGTTGCCGACCAGCCGGATCTTCATAGCACGTCCGGGGCCTATACCTCTACGTGCCGCCCGCGAGCGGTGGCGCGCCGGGCGGTCTGGAAGCGCCAGGCGCGGGCGATCCGGCGGTGCAGCGAGCTGCTGCAGGCGGCTCGCAAGGGCGTAGGTCGTGAGGCGGAGCTCTGCAAAACATGGACAGCCGTCCTTCGCCGACGCCCGGGCCAGCGGCGGAGACGCGCCGATTCCCGCCGTTCCGATTCTTGGGGATCAGCGGGTCAGATCAGCGATAAAGCGGCTGGTCGATCAACCGCCGTCAGCGTGGCGCCGGCAGCAGCGGATTGTGGTCGCCGCCACCCGGCTCGCCGGGAGGGCCGGTCGCGAGCAGCGTCTCGCCGGCGCAGGCTGGCAGATTGGTCGCGGGAGCGCCCGGCAGATGATTGGATAGGTTGCCCGCTTCTGCCGCGCCGAAGAAGAGGTGGGCCGGGGCGATATCGTTGAAGGTCG
>JBARKH010000404.1:0-4803 GCA_049801295.1 Allostellaceae bacterium
CGTCTGCGACGCGCCGCCGCTGGTGACGCCGGCGGAGAGCACCGTGGCGCTGGCAACACCGCCGGAGAACACTGACTCCTTGGCGCCGCTGTTGATCATCATGCCGCTTGCGGTGCCGCCACTCGAAATGGTGTCGCTGCCACCGCTGCCGATCGTCGCGCTGACCTCCCGTCCGCCCGACACGACATATACCTTCGCGTCGATCGTGAGCGTGCCGCCGCTGGCGACGATAGCGCCGGAATCGTAGATCGAGAGCGACCAGGCGCCGGCGGAGCCCGCGGCGGTAAAGGTCGAGGAGATCGTGCCGTTGCCGCTGACAGTGCCGCCGGAGCCGATCTGCATCCGGCCGCTGGAGCCGGACCCCGTCGCGCTCACGGTACCGCTCGCGCTGAGCGCCAGGGAACCCTCTCCGGCTGTGCCGATGAAGACCTCTCCACCGGCGCTCAGCACGTCGCCGGCTCCGTCCACAGTCACCGAGCCGGTGGCGCCGGCGGAGACGCCGACTGCCATCGTACCCTTCAGGACCGCCGTGCCCCCGTAAACCTCAAACTGCGCGGTTTGTCCGGCGAGGTCGCCGATCACCGTATTGCCGGTGACGGTCAATTTTCCGCCCTCGACATTTACGTTACCCTCGCCGAGCCGCAACGCCGTGCCACCCGCAGTGATGTTTACCGTTCCCGTGAACATCTCGAGACTGCCGGCGCTGGCGCTTTCGCCGAGCTTCACCGCGCCGTTGAAGATTGCCTTCTCGCCGAGGCCCTGTACCCGGAGGAGACCGGAATCGTCGACGGTCGTGGTCCCGTTGACGGTGGCAGTGCCGCCGCCGCCTACGTACAATTGGCCGAGGAAGCCGGTGATCGACAGCCCGCCATTGAGCGTCAGGGTGCCTCCGGCCGGCGCGGAGCGTATCGCGCCCACTTCAATGATCCCGTCAGTGGCGGTTACGCTGACCAGTCCCGCAATCGTGGCCTGACCGGTTCCATACACCTCGAAGAGCCCGCCCCCAACCGTCAGCGCGCCGCCATCGGTGAAGGTGCCCGATAGCACGGTGAACTCGCCGGTGCCGGCGGTGTCACTGGTGTATTGGATGAGCGCCGATCCTGCCGTGACTTGACCGCCCTGGACAAATCCGCCGTTCACGGTTGTCGCGGTAACTTCGCCGCCGATTATATTTCCATAGAGAAGGTCATCTGTCTGAACCGACCCGCCCGTCACGGTGCCGTTGAAATTGTCGGATTGGGTGACCGCGCCGCCGCTGACGATGCCGGAAACGGTTCCTCCCGTAAGCTGCCCCGTCTCGAGCGTCCCAAAGAAGTTTCCGGCTTGATAATTGCCGCCATCGAGAATGACGGAGGTCAGATCTCCGGTAACGGTGAGGCCCGTCCCTTCCAACACTGTCGGAGTTTCCGCGCCCTCGACCGAGCCCACGGTCTCGCCGTCGGTGGTGATCGTCGGCGCGAGGTTCAGCTCCACCTCGTCGCCAGCCCCCGGAATGCCTTTGGGACTCCATGTATTGGGATCGCCCCAATCCGTGCCGCTGCCGGATGGCAAGTACAGCGTCATCGTCTCCTCTCTTCTTTCTCGGCACCCCGCGCGGCCGGGCGGGTTGCGTTATCGTCGCCTCCCCGTAATTTTCCCCGGCACCCTGACCGTCCCCGCCGCAAAGCGCAGCGGCTCGTAACCTAATTGTTCGCAGACGGAGCATCAGCGTTTCACGAAGGCCGCTGGCTGTCCACCACGATCGTGCCGCTGGAGGTGGTGTAGGAGCGCGGGGTGCTCCAGGTCTCCGGCGGGTCTGGGCCGGTTCTGTCAGGCGGCCACGGCGGCAGATTGACGAAGGGATTGTCGCTGAACGGTGCCATGGTTTCCGGGGACATGTGGCGGGCGCGTTGGACGGCCCACTCATCGTGTTGTTCCAGTAGAATGGCCCCGACGAGCCGGATGACGGCCTCGTCGTTGGGGAAGATGGCGACGCGGCACTTGATCTCGCCGTTGACGCGCTCGATCGGATTGGTCGAGTGCAACTTCGGGCGATGCGCCGGCGGGAAGCTCATATAGGCGTGCATATCGCTCTCAGCCTCATCCAACAACTCGTCGAGCTTCTTGATCCTCGGGCGCCCTGGTCGGCGACTTGTCGCCACTGGCTCCTGGTGGCGTCGGCATCGTCCTGGGCGAAGGCGGCTTCGCCCAGGGTGGGATCCGTCAGGACCATATTCCTGCCGCTTTCACACGGACTGGGTGTACAACCGTCGCTTCACAATCCGCGACTGCGATAACTGCACAACCCGTCGTGCGCTCGACGGAATCAGCGATTACCGCGATGTTCTGGTCGAACAATTCGGCCTTGAGCTTGACGATAGTGAGCTGGCGGCTATCACCTTGGCCGTAGCACCGCACGCCGTGGATGAAGAGGTGCATCGCGCCTTCGTATAGTGGCGACCGATGCTTCCAAGCTGTGGAAATGCGGGGAGATGGCGCATCAGCCGCATCGAAAATGACAGCCGCGCTCGTGGCGCGACTCGTGCGTCACGGATCGATGACCGCAACGGGGCATTTTGACCGGTTCCAGTCGCCGAGGGTGAGCGCCCACTCTGGGTTCGATCGGGCGGACTTTGCGAAATAGTCGTCAACGTGACGCGCCGCACGCCTCCGATCGCATAGTCTGGAAAAAGCAGGCTCTGTGTGGCACGGTGAGGACGAGATAACCGGAGGTGCGCCATGAGCCAGTTCGAGGTCGCCGACTATAACGTTGCGGCGGACACAAAGGGAGCTTCGTCGGCCTATGTGCCGCCGCTCCAGCGCACGGAAGGGCAGCCGCCGCCCATCGCGGCGCATGGCGGCCTGTCCTACATGTCGTTCGACCGGGACGGCGATGCGGGAACCGCCGCGGCGATCCAGGACGCGCTCGCGGAGATCGCCGAGGGCGAGGGCCAGCGTGTTATCGACATGATCGACAAGGCCCCGCCGGGCCCGATCAAGACCAAATGGGGCCTCGGGTTCCGCGACTATGACGAGTGTGTGAAGTACATCCGCCAGTCGAGCAGCATCAAGGCCCCCGCAGGCGGCGTGGCGCTGCCGCTGCCCTATACGATCTACGAGCGGCCGACCTACTCCGTCGTCCCGTCGAACACTATCTGGCGGGACCCGGCTCGCGCCGACACCGCGGCGATCCTGCGCATGAGCGAGAAGGGCAATCGGCGGCGAGACCTCTATTTCCCACAGGTGCTGCGCGATGCGCGGCGCATCGGCGAGTACTACCCGGGCCTCTCGCCCACCAGCCCCGAATGCATGGACCGGCTCGGGCTGTCGCTGGCGCACCTCGAATCCAAGTGCACGAACATCTACGATGCCGCCGAGGTCGAGCGCGTGTACTATCCGGAGATCGAGAAGCTCCTCCTCGAGTTCTTCCCCGACGCGACCGATGCGCTGGTCTACAACCACGACGTCTTCGACAAGGACTACACCGGTGACCGCACGGAAGACCAGGACAGCAACAACCCGGGTGTCAACGCCAATTACGCCAACCTGGTGCACAATGACCTGAACGACAACAGCGGCCGCGTGCGCTGCCGCGAGCTGCTCACCAGGAACCTGCGGAACTTCGGGCGCCCGCAGCACTACACCGAGGAAGAAGCGGACGCGAAGATGTCGCGGCGGTTCATGTCGATCAATCTCGCCAAGCCGATAGAGACAGTCGAGCAGTTCCCCTTTGTGCTGTGCGCCTGGCCCTCCTTCGCCGACCAGCCGTACATCAACAACTACCGGATCTACGACGACCGCGTCGGCGAAACGACCCGCTTCACCTACCGTCCCGACCACGAGTGGTACTGGTTCCCCCGGCAGACGCCCACCGAGGTCTCGATGCTCAAATGCTACGACTCGGTGACCGACGGCTCGGTCTCGCGCTGGTCTTTCCATACCGCCTGTATCGACCCGACCGTGCCCATCGACGCCCCGTGCCGCAAGAACGTCGTGGTCCGCTCCTTTGTCTTCTTCTAGAGGGTCAGATCGCAGGGCATAGCGGCGCCATGCTCTCGCTTCGCTATCGGCTTCAATTTCGCTGATGCACCCTGGAGGGCAGCGGTGGTCGCCGCCGCCCTCCAGAGCCGAGGAACCTCCCGGAAGGATGGCCGTCTCCGCTGTCGCTCGCGGTAATGTCGGGTCGGTTTACCGGGCAACCGCGACGATCTTGTGACCATCGGGGTCACGAAGATAGGCAAGATAAGCGCCGTTCGGGCGCACGCCGGGCGGATCCTCGATCGAGGTACCGCCATTCGCAACGCCGGCCTTGTGCCACGCCTCTGCCATTTTAGTATCGCTCATCGAGAACCCGATCGTGCCGCCGTTGGCGGAACTCGCCGGCTTGCCGTCGATGGGTTTGGAGACCATGAAACGGCCGCCATTGTGCGAATAAGCCAGACGGCCCCTGGCGTCCACGGTGCCGGGCTGCGCGCCCATCGCCGCAAAGAGGGCGTCGTAGAATTTCTTTGACCGGTCGATATCGTTGCTCCCGATCATGATATGGCTGAACATCTCGAATTCTCCTTGTGAGCATTGCGCAACGGCCCGCCGGCTTCGCCCTATAGGCGGAAGCGACCCGAGGGCCCGCGCCAGTATGACGGGCCTACGATCGGCATCAGAGCAAAAATCGTCGGGTGCGGTCACCTGTAGCAGCGCGAGCCTCGGACGAAAGCGGGAGCGGTCCGCTTTGGGGCAAAAACGGCCGGGCGCGGCGGAGGTCTTCCCGGCCCGCAGGCGGGCGGCTGCGCGCGGAGAATGATGGCCGCCCCCTGGGTGCGGGCC
>JBARKH010000405.1:0-1857 GCA_049801295.1 Allostellaceae bacterium
GCCGCCCGCCACGCGCCTTCGTATCTCCGGCCGCACCGCCGCGCGCCGAACCGATCCCGATCCGCAGCGCCGCACGCGGCGGCGGCGACCAGCAGATGTTTCTCGAGGACGGGCCGATCGGCTACACCCCGCGCCCGGCCAATCTCGGCGGCGTCCGCGGCGCCTATGCGATCTATATGATCGGCGACAGCATGGAACCGCGCTACGAGCAGGGCTGGCTGCTGCACGTCAACCCGTTCAAGCCGCCGACCCGCGGCCGCGACGTCGTCGTCTTCAAGACGGGACAAGCGGTGCTGATCAAGCAGTTCGTGCGCTGGGACAGCGACGCCCTGGTGCTACACCAGCTCAACCCGCCCGGTGAGCTGCGGGTCCCGCGCGAGGAGGTCGTCGAATGCCACCTCGTCGTCGGCGTCGACCAGGAGGGATGACGCGACCGGCCGCGGCCGGCAACGGCTCGCCCTAGATAAGGAAGAAAGCGCCTGACACGCAGCGTGCCGCATGAGTGAGGCGAGCCGGCCGGACGGCGCCGCGCCGGGCCTTGCCGGCATCGCGTACCGGCTGCTGCGCCGGGTCATCGATGTCCGGCCCAAGGAGGTCAGGGTCCTCTTCTGGTGCTGGCTCTACATCTTCGCGGTCTTGTCGTCCTACTACATCATGCGGCCGATCCGCGACCAGATGGGGGTCGCCGGCGGGGTCCGCAATCTGCAATGGCTGTTCACCGGCACGCTTCTTGGCATGGTGGCGCTGAACCTGCCCTTCGCCTATCTCGTCAAGACCCTGCCGCGCCGGCGCTTCATTCCGCTGACCTACCGGTTTTTCGCCCTCAACATCATCCTGTTCGCCGCTCTGCTCTACCTCGCCACCCCGACGCAGACGGTCTGGGTCGGCCGGGCGTTCTTCATATGGGTCTCGGTCTACAATCTGTTTGTGGTCTCGATCTTCTGGCAGCTCAATGTCGATCTGTTCGACCCCGAACAGGGCAAGCGGCTGTTCGGCTTTATCGCCGCCGGGGCGACCCTCGGCGCGATCGTCGGGTCGGCCCTGACCGCGACGCTGGCCCGTTTCGTCTCGCCGATCGTCTTACTGCTCGGGGCGGCGGTATTGCTGGAGCTGGCGGTGTTCGCCGTCGGCCGCCTGTCGCGTCTGGCGCCGAGCCTGACGCGACGACCGGGCGGCAACGAGGCCGGAGTGGAGGAACGCGCGATCGGCGGCAGCATCCTCGCCGGCATCACCCACGCGTTGCGCTCGCCTTATCTCGTCAATGTCAGCCTCTTCATCATGCTGTTCGCGATCACCTCGACCTTTCTCTATTTCCAGCAGGCCGGGATCGTCAGCCACAGCTTTACCGACCGGGGCGCGCAGACCGCGTTTTTCGCCACCGTCGATCTCCTGGTGAACATTTTGACGCTGGTCGTGCAGCTGTTTTTCACCGGGCGCATCCTGGTGCTGCTCGGCGTCGCGCTGGCGCTCGGGTTTCTGCCGGTCCTGACGATGATCGGCTTCGGCGCGCTGTCCTTCGCGCCGACGTTGAGCGCGGTCGCCGTGTTCCAGGTGCTGCGCCGGGCGAGTGATTATGCGATCGCGCGGCCGACGCGTGAGGTCTTGTTCACCGTGGTGCCGCGCGAGGACCGCTACAAGGCGAAGAGTTTTATCGACACCTTCGTCTACCGTCTCGGCGACCAGGTCGGCGCCTGGGGCGTCGCCGGGCTGCGCGCGCTGGGCGCCGGCGCGGCCGAATTGGCGCTGGTGGCGATCCCGATCGCGCTCCTCTGGCTCGTCAACGCGCTCTGGCTCGGCCGCCGCCAGGAAGCCCGCGCAAAGGCCGAACTGACCGAAGCTGGAGCTTGAGTCGTATGC
>JBARKH010000406.1:0-6402 GCA_049801295.1 Allostellaceae bacterium
GCCTCGGGCAGCGCGCACAATCGCTGCCCGATAGCCTCCGCCTGCGCGATGCCGTGCGCGGTTAAGGGCGAGTCGCTCCAGCCCTGGTAGCGGCGTGCGCGGTTCCATTCGGTCTCGCCGTGCCGAACGAGAAAAATCGTCATCGCCGGATGCGGTAGAGCCGCCCAGTGCGCAGCGCGACCGGCACCGCTATTTCTTCCCCGTGCCCCGCCCGCTCATTTGGTTGAGAAACATCTCTTGGAGCTGCTCGAAGCCCTTGAGCCCCGCGGGCAGCCAGGTCTTCAGCAAGGTCTCGGGGTCGAGCGCCTTCAAGTTGGCGCGCATCCGCTCCTCGACCTCCTTCAACAGCCGCTCCTGCATCGGCTTCACTTCGGGCATGCCGAAAAACCCGCGCAATTCGTCGGGCGTGCAATCGATATCGAGGCTGAATTTCATGCCGAGCCCTCTAAAGCCGGTCGGCGACCGCCGCATGATAGCGCCGCAGCGCCGCAAGGTGGTCGGCCATCGTGTGGCCCGCGATGCGCTTGTGGTGGCGGCGGTTGAACGTCGTCGTCAAACACAGGTGCGAGGCGCCGGCCTGTTTCCAGAAGCGGGCTTCCTCGGCCCAATCGGCCTCCGCCCCCGAGCCCATCGCGACCCAGACCTCGATCCCGACCTTGGCGGGGTCGCGGCCGGCCGCTTCGGTCAGCGAGCGCAGCCGGGCAAAGATGTCGAGCGCGCTCTGGTCCGGCGGATAGGCGTTGGGCATCCAGCCGTCGCCGAATTTGGCGATGCGCTCGAGGGTGCGTTCGTGATGCCCGCCAAACCACACCGGCACCCTACCACTCGCAGGCCGCGGGTTGATGCCGGCATCCTCGATCGTGTGCCATTTGCCATTGAAGGTGACATGCGGTTCGGCCCACAGCGCCTGCATCACCTGCACCTGTTCCTCGGAGCGGCGGCCGCGGTTGTGGAAGTTTTCGTTGAGCCCGGTGAACTCAGTTTCGTTCCAGCCGACTCCGATCCCGAGCCGGAACCGGCCGCGGCACAATACATCGAGGCAGGCCGCCTGTTTGGCGACGAGTGCGGTCTGGCGCTGCGGCAGGATCAAGACCCCGGTCGAGAAGCCGAGCCTGGTCGTGCAGCCGGCCAGAAAGCCGAACAGCACGAACGGGTCGTGAAACAGGTCCTCCGAGGTATTGCGGTCCCAGCCCGGGCGGCTCGCGGCATTAACCCCAAGCACGTGGTCGGGCGCCTCGAGAAAATCGTATCCGATATCTTCCGCGGCCTGCGCGAAGTCGCCTACGACACCCGGATCGCCGCCGATATCGCCGAGCGGCAGTAACGCGCCCAACTGCATAAAAGCTCTCCCCGGCACGATGCCGGGGAGAGCTTACACCAAAACTGCGGTCAGGTTCGTGTCTTTACGAGCGTCGAGTTAGCCTGTCGGCTGTTCGACGACCAGCTCGATGCGGCGGTTCTGAGCCCGGCCCTGCCTGGTCTCGTTCGGGGCGACCGGGTGAGTGTCGCCGCGGCCCTTGCCCGATACGACGCTGGGGTTGATGCCCTTGGACGTCAGGTATCTGACGACCGCGTTGGCCCGCTTCGACGACAGGTCGAGGTTGTCGACGACGCCCCTGGCCACCAGCGCCTTGCCGACAGGCTGGTTGTCGGTATAGCCGTAGACGACCACCTTGGCGCTCGGCTCCAGCCCTTGCAGCGCCGGGATGATCTCGTCGAGCTTCGCCCGCCCGGCTCTCGTCAGCGTGAAGCCGCCCGACGGGAATGTCTGGTCGGAGGCCATGGTCAACAGGGTCCGCTCCGACATCGTCTGCGGTCCGACAATCGGAGGTGGCGGCGGCGGTGGCGGTGGCGGTGGTGGCGGTGCCGCACATGCCGCTAGGATCAGCGCGGAAACCAACATGCTGGCGGTTGCGATGACCCGGTTTCTAATCATGGTTGATCTCCCCTCCGAAATGTTCGCGCAAAACATACTGCGGGTTCGGCAAATAGGCAATTCAGTAATGTGATGTCAGCGACATATAGCGCCGGCACTTGAACCTCGATGAGCATCGCTCCGACTGCGATCGGGGCTAGCCACCGCGGCCGGGCTCACGTCTTGTCGAGCCAGAAGGTATCCTCGCGCACGACGTCGTAGATGCCGAAATAGTTGGTCGGGTTGTGGCCCTTGACGTAATTGTACCAGACGTCGTTGATCTGCTCCCAGGCGACCGGCAACACCGGCGGGTCCTCTTCCATGATCGCCTCGGTCTGGTGCACCAGGGCAAGGCGCTTCTTGGGATCGACTTCGCGGTCGATCTGATCGGTCAGGTCGTTGAACTTCTTATTGTCCCAGAACGAGTAGTTCTGCGGACCGCCGGTGCGGTACCAGGCATTGAAGTAGTCCGACGGGTCGAGCAGCGTCGAGACGATCGCGCCGATTGCGAGGTCGAAATGCCCGCTGGCGGTGTCGTCGAACCACACCGATTCGACGACAGTACGCAGGTTGCACTGGATGTTGAGCCCCTCCTGCAGCATTGCCTGGATCGCCTGCGCCCAGAGCTTGAAGCTCGGCACATCGCGGACCAGGAAATCCAATCCCTTGAGGCCGTCCGCATGGCCCGCAGCGGCGAGCAGCGCGCGGGCCTCCTTCAGAGCCGGTGTTGGATCGCTCTGATAGCCGATCCGCTTGAAGAGCTCGTCCGTCGGGGTGGCAAACTCCGAGAACGGGTAGATAAACCCACCAACCCGCATCGGGGTCACGTCCTTGACGACGTCGATCAGCGTCGGCCGGTCGAACGCAAGATGCATGGCGCGGCGCACCCGAGGATCGTCGAACGGCTTTTTCTTGCTGTTGACCCAGGTGCCCTGGATGACGCTCTGGTTGAAGGCGATCGTGGAGAGGCCCGGCGTCGACTTGGCCTTGCGCGCGGTTACTGGATCGGTGATGCGGATGTAATCGACCCGGCCGGACAAGATCGCCGAACCCAACTCGGTCGAAAACGGCAGCGCGTGGTAGAAGGTGATGCCGTCGAGATACGGCAGTCCTTTGTTCCAGTAATTCGCGTTGCGCTCGAATTGCCAGCTTTCGGCCTCGACGCGCTTGACGCTCTTGAACGGGCCGGTGCCGGGATAGAATTCGACCTTGCGCAGATTGTAATTATTGTCCTCCAGCGTTTTCTTGCGCACGATGACGTTCCAGCCACTGGCGATCGCCGACATGATAAAATTCACCGGGCGCGGCTCGGAAAGCTTGAACTGGACGGTGTATTTGTCGGGGGCGGCGATCTCGCTGACCGCCCGAAATAGCACGCTGCGCGGGATGCTGACGCCCTGCGGCGGCTTGGCGATGCGGTCGAAGGTGGCCTTCACGTCTTCCGAGGTCAGCTCGGCGCCGTCGTGGAACTGCACGCCCTTGCGCAGATGGAACGTGTAGGTCTTGCCGTCCTTGGCGATCTCCCAGCTGTGGGCGAGGTCCGGGATGATCGTCTGCCCGCTGTCGCGCGGGTCGCGGCGAATGAGGTTGTCGAACATCACCGCTTGCGAGGCCAGGTTGTTGATCGTCCCCGACTGGTGCACATCGAAATGCGGCGGGCGCATCGTGATCCCGTAGCGGAGCATGCCGCCCCGCTTGGGGTTGGGTTCGGGCGCGGCGAGCTGGAACTTCGAGCCGTCGAACTCGTAGGGAATCTCGGCCGCCTGGCCCAGGCCCCAGCGCATGCCATAGGCGCCAGCCGCCAGGGCCGCGCCGCTTTTCAGGACATCGCGGCGGTTCCACCACGGGCGGGCGGCACGCGGGTCGGTCATTACGTTTCTCCCCCTTGGCTCTTTTCAGGACCGAGCACGGCGTGCTCTGATATCCCCAATACGCTGCAGTATCAAAATATCACTGAACCCGCAGGTGTCACTCTTGAATGACGTGGAGCCGATCGAAAGGGCGCTCGCCGAGCCGGGCGTGACGCCGGCGCAGCCGCTGCTCGAGATCGACAATTTGCAGACCCATTTCTTCACCGCCGCCGGGACGGTGCGGGCGGTCGACGGCGTCTCCTATGCCGTGCGCGCGGGCGAGGTTCTGGGGGTGGTCGGCGAGTCGGGCTGCGGCAAGAGCGTGACCGCGCTCTCGATCCTGCGCCTCGTCGCCGACCCGCCGGGGCGGATCGTCGGCGGCGCTATCCGGTTCGAGGGTAAGAACCTCCTCGATCTGAGCGAAGCCGAGATGGAGACGGTTCGCGGCAACGACATCTCGATGATCTTCCAGGAACCGATGACCTCCTTGAACCCGCTGATGACGATCGGGCGGCAGATCACCGAGGCGATCGTGCTGCATCAGGGATTGTCGCAGCGCGCCGCGATGGATCAGGCGACCGAGATGCTGCGCCGCGTCCACATCCCGGAGCCGGAGCGCCGGGTCCATGCCTATCCGCACCAGCTCTCCGGCGGCATGCGCCAGCGCGCGATGATCGCGATGGCGCTGTCGTGCAATCCCAAGCTCCTCATTGCCGACGAGCCGACGACCGCGCTCGATGTGACGATCCAGGCCCAGATCCTCGACCTGATGCGCGAACTGCAGGATGCCTCGGGCACCGCGATCATCCTCATTACGCACGATATGGGCGTCGTCGCCGAGAACGCCGACCGGGTCGTCGTCATGTATGCCGGCCGCAAGGTCGAGGAGGCGAGCGCCGATGACCTCTTCGAGCGCCCGGGCCATCCCTACACGATGGGCTTGCTCGGCTCGTTGCCCAACCTCGAGGTGGCGGCGCGCACCGACGCGCGGCGTGCCCGGCTCGTCGAGATCAAGGGCATGGTGCCCTCGCTGGCCAATCTGCCGCTTGGGTGCAGCTTTGCCCCGCGCTGCGGCTTCGCCACCGCCGAATGCCGGGCGGAATACCCACCGCTGATCGCCCATCGCCCCGGGCACTGGGTGGCGTGCTGGCACGCCGACCGCCTGCTTGGCGATGCCGCGTGACGGCACAATCATCCGATTCGCCCGGGGCCCCGCTCCTCGAGGTTCGCGATCTGAAGAAGCATTTCCCGATCCATACCGGGGTCTTCTCGCGCGTTTCCGACTGGGTCTATGCGGTCGACGGGGTTTCGTTCCGGATCGGGCGCGGCGAGACCTTGGGCCTGGTTGGTGAGAGCGGCTGCGGCAAGTCGACGGTCGGCCGCACCCTCTTGAAGCTATTGGAACCGACCGACGGGCAGATCGTCGTCAACGGCACCGACATCACCCGCCTCGATGCGGCGCAGATGTTGCCCTACCGCCGCCAGATGCAGATGATCTATCAGGACCCCTACGCCTCATTGAACCCGCGCATGTCCGCCGGCGACATCGTCGGCGAGCCGCTGGTCATTCATCGGGTAGGTACGCCCCAGGAGCGGCGCGAGCGGGTGGCGCATCTGTTCGAGCGGGTGGGCTTGCGCCCGGAACTCATCGATTCCTTCCCGCACGAATTCTCCGGCGGGCAGCGCCAGCGCATCGGCATCGCCCGCGCCATCGCCTTGAGCCCCGAATTGATCGTCGGCGACGAGCCGGTCTCGGCCCTCGACGTCTCGATCCAGGCGCAGATCATCAACCTGCTCATAGACCTCCAGGACGAGCTGAAGCTGTCCTATCTGTTCGTCGCCCATGATCTGGCGGTGGTCGAGCACATCAGCCACCGGGTCGCCGTCATGTATCTCGGCCGCATCGTCGAGATGACGGACAAGACGAGCCTCTTCGAGACGCCGCTGCATCCCTACAGCGAGGCGCTCTTGTCGGCCGTGCCGATCCCCAAGGCGCGGGCGAAGGGCCGCAGGCGGGTGATCCTCACGGGCGACGTGCCGAGCCCGATCAATCCGCCGCCGGGCTGCCACTTCCACGCGCGCTGCCCCTATGCGATGGCGCGCTGCCGCACCGAAGTGCCGGCGCTGCGCGAGGTCCTGCCGGGACATTGGGCCTCATGCCATCTGCATGACGGCGGGGTCAGGGTGCCGCTGGCCCGGCCCGCAACCCAATAGTCCGGCGCTCCGGGCGGGATCGCGCGGCGGACCCGCGCGCGGCGCAGAGCACAATTGATTGCCTGCCCACCGGGTACGGCGTAGCCTCAACCCTTGCGACAGTATGGCGCACTCGACGGGGAGTTCGACCCCGCAGGGTGGACGCGCCGCTATCGAATTTGTGCCCGGATGGGCCAAAAGGGAGGGACAGCATGGCATTCGATCTCCTGATTAAGAATGGGCGCGTGGTGGACGGTTCGGGCGAGCCGGCATTCAATGCCGACGTCGCGGTGCAGGACGGAAAGATCGTCGGGGTCGGCAAATACGCCGGCGCCGCCGCCAAGCGCACGATCGACGCCGAAGGCCGCGTCGTCGCCCCGGGGTTCATCGATCATCACACCCATTTCGACCCGCAGGCGGTGTGGGACCCCTATTGCGGCTCGT
>JBARKH010000407.1:0-2449 GCA_049801295.1 Allostellaceae bacterium
AGATCGACGCGCTCGACGGCCTCATGGGCCGTGTCGCCGACGCCGCCGGCATCCAGTTCCGCCTCCTTAATCGCCGCAAGGGTCCCGCCGTCCGCGGCCCGCGCGCCCAGGCCGACCGCAAGCTTTACGCGGCGGCCATGCAGGCGGCCATCCGGCGGCAGGCCAACGTGACGGCCATCGAGGGCGAGGTCGACGATCTGCTCACGAGCGACCGCATCACCGGCGTGCGGCTGGCTGACGGCCGCAGCTATGGCGCTGGCGCCGTTGTGCTGACCACGGGCACATTCCTGCGGGGTCTCATCCATATCGGCGAGCGGCAGATTCCGGCCGGCCGCGTCGGCGAAGCGCCGGCGACGGGGCTTTCGCGCACGCTGGAGCGGGTCGGTTTCGCACTGGGGCGGCTGAAGACCGGCACGCCGCCGCGGCTCGACGGCACCACGATCGACTGGGCGGCGTTGGAGATGCAGCCAGGTGACGAGCCGCCGGAGCCGTTCTCGACCCTGACCGATCGCATCACGAACCCGCAAATCAAATGCGCGATCACCCGCACCACCGCAGCGACGCACACCATCATCCGCGACAACGTCCATCGCTCGCCAATGTATTCTGGCCAGATCAAGAGCCGGGGCCCGCGCTATTGTCCTTCGATCGAAGACAAAATCGTGCGCTTCGGCGAGCGCGACGGACACCAGATTTTCCTCGAGCCGGAAGGCCTCGACGATACGACCGTCTATCCGAACGGCATCTCGACCTCGTTGCCCGAGGACGTCCAGCTGGCGATCGTCGCCTCCATCCCGGGGCTGGAGCATGCGCGCGTCGTGCGGCCGGGCTACGCGATCGAATACGACCATGTCGATCCGCGCGAGCTGCAGCCGTCGTTGGAGACCAAGCGCTTGCCGGGCCTGTTCCTGGCCGGCCAGATCAACGGCACGACCGGCTATGAGGAAGCCGCCGCGCAAGGGATGATCGCCGGACTGAATGCCGCCGCGCGGGGAGGGGCCGCGACCCCAATCGTATTCGACCGCGCCGAAGGCTACCTCGGCGTCATGGTCGACGATCTGGTGACGCGGGGCGTCACCGAGCCCTATCGCATGTTCACCTCGCGCGCCGAGTACCGGCTGACGCTGCGGGCGGATAATGCCGATCAGCGGCTGACCGATCGGGGGATCGTGCTTGGCTGTGTCGGATCCGAGCGTTCCCGGGCCCATCAGGTCAAAATGGCCGCAATCAACGCAGCCCGATCGATGGCCCAGAGCCTGACCGTGACGCCGAACGAGGCCGCGCGATATGGCCTCGCATTGCGCAAGGACGGCCATCGCCGTTCGGCCTTCGAGCTTCTGTCCTATCCCGAAATCGGCATCGGCGACCTTGCACGAATCTGGCCGAGCTTTGCCGAACTCGACCCGAAAATCGCCGAGCAAGTCGAGATCGATGCCAAATACGAGGTTTATCTCGGCCGGCAGGCGGCCGACGTCGAGTCTTATCGCCGTGACGATAGCCTCGTTTTAGGGAACGATATCGATTATGCGACGCTGCCCGGGCTCTCCAACGAGGTCCGCCACAAGCTGCAAGCGCACCGGCCGCGCACGATCGGTCACGCCAGCCGGATCGACGGCATTACGCCCGCGGCCCTGACCTTGCTGGTCGCGCATATGCGCCGGCAGGACCGTAAGGCGAGCCGCGGCGCGGCATGAACGGGGGCGGGCGCCGTAAACCGCCTAGTGACCCGGGTCGCGCGCCATCGCGCCCGCGTTCTGGACCCCCAGCGGACCTGTCGGCTGACCGCGCCCGTGCCCTCGCGCTTACTCCTGTTTCACGTGAAACACTGCACCGGCTGGACCGGTTCGTGGCCACGCTCCTGGCCTGGCAGCGGCGAATGAACCTGGTCGCCTCCTCGACCGAACCGACGCTGTGGACGCGCCATGTGGCCGATTCGCTGCAGCTCCTCGCGATGGCGCCTGACGCTCGGAAATGGGCCGATCTAGGCTCCGGCGGCGGGCTTCCGGGCGTGGTGATTGCCTGTGCGCTGGCCGGTATCCCCGGCGCGCACGTGCATTTGGTCGAAAGCAGCAGCAAGAAGGCCGCATTCCTGCACGAGGCAGTTCGGGTCACCCGCATCCCGGCCACGGTGCACGCGAGGCGCATTGAGGATTTCGTCAAAAATGCCCCGGTTCCAATCGATGTGGTGACGGCGAGGGCGGTGGCCCCGCTGCCAAAGCTCCTGGCTTTGGCCTATCCGTTGTTGAAAACGGGCACGTTGGGTCTCTTTCCCAAGGGACAAGATGTGGGACGCGAATTGACCGAAACCACTAAATGTTGGAAGATTCAGGCCAGTCTGTCGCCGAGTCGGACTGATCCGAAGGCTCAAATTGTCATCGTGCGTGGCCTCGAACCAAAGCTTCGATCCGCGACAGAGACCGATTCCGAATCATGGTAAATGAACCGTAAA
>JBARKH010000408.1:0-2203 GCA_049801295.1 Allostellaceae bacterium
CTGCAGTGAGGCTGTCGAATTAATCGACGCAATAATTGCGCTCCTATCGCCCCCTTGGCCGGTGGGGACGGTCAGAGGTTCAAATCCTCGCGACGGCAGCTCTCGAAGCCCAGGATGAAATCGGCGCCAAAGGCCATCGACGGCGTGTGGAAGCCGGGCCGCGTTTCGCCGGCAACGACGCGGCGCGCGATCTCCAGTGCAGCCGTCGCCGTCAGCGCGTAGCCATCGGGCGTTTCCAACCGCGACCGTACTGTGACGCCCGCCGCGTTCACGGCCTCGGCCAGGAGCACCGCACCGCCCGCCGCGCGCTCCGCCTCGCTCGGCCCTTCTTGCTGCCAATCGACCTGCCACTGGAGCATTCTCTGCACCGGCGCGCAGCTCAAGAGCCAGCGTAGCGGCTCGCTCAGGCCGATGAGTTGCTCGATCTGCCGGCTGGACTCAAAATAGACGGTGATCTCGGGAATGCCGGTCGAGTAGTAGGCGGTTGCCACATCGCCCCAGGCGACCGCAACGCACGGCCTCGGTCCCCGGCCAAAGTCGAACTGGCGCCGTGGCGGGGAAGCGAGCGCGACGATGCGGCCCTGGCGGCGGACCCGCGTGCCCAGGCCGATGCTCTCGATGCCGGTCTTGGCGGTGCCGCGCGATATCTTACCGAGGCCGGCGATGGCGAGGCTCAGCGCCACCGCGTCGGGCAGGCGCCGCTTGACATGTGCTGCAAGACAATCGCTCGGTACGACATCGAAGCCGCAGCCCGGCATGATCGTGATCCCGGCCTGCAGCGCTGCGGCGCCGCTTCCGGCGCAAGCCTCGAAGACGTCGATCTCGCCGGTGATGTCGAGGTAATGCTTGCGCGCGCCGAGGCAGGCCTCAAGCATCGGCGGCGAGGTCTTCGAGAATGGCCCGGCGACGTGCAGCACGGTGTCGACCTCGGCCACCGCCTGGCGTAGCGCCGTGCCATCGGCGAGATCGACGACGCGACACTCGAACCCGCTCTCATCGGCGACGGCGCGGAGCCGCGCGGCATTGCGGCCGGCGAGCAGCGGCCGCAGCCCAAGGGCCTTGGCCCGGCGCGTCAGGAGCTTTCCCATATAGCCCGTCGCGCCATAGATCATGAACCGGCCGGTCACGCGACCTCGCTTGCGAGAACTTCTGGCGGTCTTTGAATCGGCGCGGCCCCCGTGTTGTTCGTATTTTTTATGAGGAACCGAAACCACCGCGCAGCCCCTGAGGTATTTTGCCACAACTGGCGCTAGGCCGCATCACGCTCCGCCGGGGTCAAAACCGGATAATCGGTGTATCCTGCCGCGCCGCCGCCGAAGAAGGTCGCGCGATCGGGAACGTTTAGCCGTGCTCCGATCCGCAAGCGCTCCACAAGGTCGGGATTCGCAATATAGAGGCGGCCGAAGGAGATGAGATCCGCGAGATTGCGACGGCGTGTCTCAAGGGCCAGCTCCAGGTTATAGCCATTATTCGCGATGTAGAGCCCTTTGAACGACTGCCGCAGAATTTGCAGGTCGAATCCACCTGGCACCTCTCGAGGCCCTTGAGTCACTCCTTCAATGATGTGGATATAGGCCAGACCGAACGCATTCAGTTGCTCGACCACGTAGGCGTAGGTCCCAGCGGGATCGCTGTCGAGGTCGGCGCCGTTGACCGCGCTGACCGGCGAGAGGCGGATACCGACGCGCTGGCCGCCACAGACCCCCGCCACCGCCTCAGTCACATCGAGTAGGAGCCGCGCACGGTTTTCGCGCGATCCACCGTAGGCGTCGGTTCGCTTGTTCGTGCTGTCGCGCAGGAATTGGTCGATGAGATAGCCGCTGGCTGCGTGGATCTCGACGCCATCAAAACCGGCGGCGAGAGCGTTTCGCGCCGCATGACGGTACTGCTCGACGATCTCTGGAATTTCGGCAGTTGCGAGCGCGCGGGGTGTTACGCAAGCTTGAAAGCCAGTCTTAGTAAAGGACTTAGCCTCCGGACGAATCGCCGAAGGAGCCACTGGCAGGGCACCCCCCGGCTGCAACGAGGGATGCGACATGCGCCCGACATGCCAGAGCTGAGGAAAGATCCGACCGCCGCGGGCATGGACGGCCTCAATCACCTGTCGCCATCCCACGACCTGTGCGTCATTATAGATGCCCGGCGTAAAGGCATAGCCTCTCCCCTGGGGCGAGATGTTGGTCCCCTCAGCGATGATTAGCCC
>JBARKH010000409.1:0-2006 GCA_049801295.1 Allostellaceae bacterium
CGAGCGCCGCCGAGCCGGCTCCGCCACCCAAGGCGAAAGAGGCCGCCACCGCCCGCCAGGCGTCGGCCCCTGCGGCGGAAGCATCGCCCGACAAGACCAGCGCGGAACAACCGCCGGATGCAACTGCCAGCACCGCTGAGCCGGCCCCGCCGCCCAAGGCGAAAGAGGCCACCGGCTCCCGCCAGGCGTCGGCCCCAGCGGTGGAAGCGAGCGCAGAACAACCGTCGGATGAAGCCGCCAGCGCCGCTGAACCGGCATCCCCACCCAAGCCGAGAGAGGGTGCCGGCTCCCGTCAGGCACCGGCCCCTGTGGCAGAGGCCACCGCGGCACAACCGCCGGGCGACGCCGCCGGCGCCGCCGCACCAGCCTCTGCTTTAAAGGCCCACAGCGTAGAAGGAGGCACCACTGTGTGGGATCAACTGAAGCCGAGCGACATCGAGCGCGTCAAGAATGAGCTTGGCACGCGCCGCGAGGAAATGCTGGCCAGGCATGCCGAGGAACTCAAGGCATTGGACGCCGAGCAGAACCAACTCGACACCCTGGAACAGGCGATCGAGATGTTCCTGCAGAAGGCGAATCGTTCGGCGGGCGCCGCCGCGTAGCTCGATCAAGGCGGCGGGTTGCACAAGCAGCGCCGCCGCGGATTATTCGAGGAGCCGGCCGAGACCGGGCAAGCGGTCGGCACTGTTAAGCCGGCGCAGCACCGCCCACAGCGCCGCCTGGTTGGTGGTGACGACCGGCTTCTTGAACTCGCGCTCCCAGCCGGGAATCGAGGCCATCGTCGGGAAATTGCCGCCGGGCACTATGAAGGCGTCGATCTCCGGGCGGTCGATGCGAGCAAAGGCGTCGCGCGCCATCTCCGGCCCGAGCTGGCCGATCGCGTAGGAATCGGTTGCGGCAAAGCCTTCGAGCGCCACCACCGACAAGCCGTATTTTCCCTCGTAATAGCGCTTCGCGCTGGCGTTGACCGGCTCGGAATAGGGCGATACCAGCGCGACCCGCTTCACTCCGAGCGCGCCCATAGCTTCCCCGATCGCCATCGCCGAAGTAAACGCCGGGACCCCGGCGGCGGCGCTGATGCGCCGGCTCACCTCGGCGCAGTAACCGTCGGCGAAGAGGCTCGCCGAAGTCTGCAACAGGAAAATGGCCTCGACCCTGGCGGTGCCGAGGAGCTTTGCCTGATAGTCGACATCCTCATCCTTCGGCGGCGAGAACGGCGTCTTGCTGGCGCTGCTCGTCATCATCCGCGCGTAATGCGCCTGCCACTCAGGCGGCACCAGATGGCTGTATTCAATTTCGGCGGTGGTGTTGGTCGAGGGGATCAAGACGCCGAAATGGCGGGTCATGACATGGCCTTTCGCAAGCGGGTGGGATGCAAGGGCGCGGAACCTTGATCGGAATCGATCATCGCCATATCCCGAGGTCAAGATCCCGCAAAAAACGCGGCTCCAGGCCGACAATTCCTCGCGGATTCTCGCCGTGATCGCGCGCCGCGGGGCCTCGACGCACCGAAATCGGGTCGGCAATACCGGGGATTGACCCTCCCCCGGGGGCCGGGCAGCTTGGCTTGATGAACTCGACCTCCCGGCGCGGCCGCATCGTCCTGCCGTTTTTCTATGGCTGGGTGCTGGTCGCGATCGGCTTTGTGACGATGGCGGTCGGGGTAAACGCGCGCACCGGCTTCTCGCTCTTGTTCCCGGCGATCCTCGATGAATTCGGCTGGGGGCGCGGGGTGACGGCCGGCGCGTTCTCGTTCGGGTTTCTCGTCTCGGCGCTGATCACCCCGTGTGTCGGCCGGCTGATCGACCTGCGCGGTCCCAGGCTCGTGGTCGAGATCGGCGTCGTGATGATGGGTTCGGGCCTGTTGCTGGCGACGCTGATTCGCGCGCCGTGGCAACTCTATCTGACGCTGGGCGCGCTGGTCGGCGGGGGCGTCAACTGTCTCGCTTACACCGGCCAGTCGCTATACCTGACCCGGTGGTTCGTGCGCCGGCGTGGTCTGGCGT
>JBARKH010000410.1:0-6612 GCA_049801295.1 Allostellaceae bacterium
GGCCAGGGTCGAGCGCTGCTGGGAATAGGTCGGCGCGGTCAGCGGATGGTCGCTCGGCAGACCCCAGCGCTTGAGATATGCTTCGCCAGTCAAGCCATGGCGGGTGCTGAGGTGCCGGCGCAGCATCTTGCCCTTCCAGCCGCATTCCAGGCAAATCACCGCATCGCGCTGCACCGAGCGCCGTATCGGCACCGCCGGGGTCAACGCGCCTTGCGGCTCGACCGCCTTGCCGAGGCCGTTGATCGTACGATGCACCGAGTTGATCAGATCGGGGATCTGCTCGGGCACCACATTATGGTGCGATACGTAGCTGGCGATGATCTTGGTGACCAGCGCGGGATATACCCCTTGATATTTTGCCTCTGCGGCCATTGTCGCCCCCCTTTTCAGACTTGGTAAGTCTAACACCAGGAATGGGCAAAAGTACAAGGCCGCGTTCTCGGCGATTGCTGGAGGCCAAGCATTCGACAAGGAAACCCCGGCGGCGAAGCGCGGCACGGCTGCAACCGCGGACGGATCAACGGCCCAGCCAGGAGGACAATCGATCGGCCGGTAGGCGCCCAACCGGGGGTTTCATGGCTTCTCAGTTTTCATCGGCATGATACGTTGCTGCTGCCATCGCCGAAGCGTTGGACGATGCAATTCCGCTGGGGCGCTGCTGGTTGAGGCAGATAGGTCTGCCATGGCGGTGGCGCCGGGATAGTCGGCGGCGGCTGATAGACCGGCTGCTGATACCCGACGCCCCGACCGCCGGTGCAGTCGATCGGACTTGGTTCGATAGCGCAGCCAATGGCCCAGGCGGAGCTGGGAAGCATTAACGCGAACGCGCAGACGGCAATTGTTTTCATTCGACCAGCATAGCATGGCAGTGGCGGATTCGCACCCGGCCCCGCTCTCGGCTATCCTAACGGGCGTCAGCGGACGCTAGGAACGAACCAATGTCTCCAATTCCAAAAGAAGTGCAGCCCAGCATAACTGTCGTTCGATCTTGGATCGGGCAACAGGCGACTGGGGCCACAGCGTTGCTTCTGGAAACTTAGGAGATGGGAACCATTGCCCTACCTTTAAGCCTCAAAGGAATTGAGCTGCTTCGTCAAGATTTGGCGAAGGCGGAGGTAGTTCTGCGGCGCGGAGGCGGGAGCGCCTAGCGATGGGCGACGGTCTCTCCGGCCCGTGGGATCTTCCCCCATTCCCTGATCATGGCGATACAAACGCCGATCTCACTTACGCAGCGGTCGGGCGGGCGATGAGTGAATGGGAGGAGGTGGAGCTCTATCTTGCCCGCCTTTACGCGGCGTTCCTTGGCATCCCGCCGATCGAAGCAATCGCGCGCCCAGAATACACACGAGTTGCCGTTGCTCGCGAACGATCCAGGGTTATCGAGGAAGTGGCGCACGCTTACTTTGTGAGGCACCCAGATCAAACTCTCGAATCCGAATTCGAAACGTTGATTTGCGATGCGAGAAACTTTGCAGCCAGACGTAACGACATTGCTCACGGCGTCGTCAAACTTGCGTGGGGACAGTTTGATGATTCGATGCTGGGCGCCGCGCTTGCACGAAAAGAGGTCATGCTTCTGCCCGGCACGTATATGTTCAAAAAATTCGACGACAAGCGCATGCCGGCCTACATGCTCAGCTCGGTCGAGATTAATCGCTTCGCTGAACATTTCCGCGCATTCCGATTCGAGCGGATTGAGCCGCTGATAATTCGGATTGCGCGGCGACTTTTACCGTAGCGCGGTAGACCGGCGACGCGACGCCACGCACACCTCATCTTCGGTGGCAAACTCGCCGCGCGCGGCGGCGGCTTTCGAGGCGGCAATTGCGGCTGCCTCATCCGCGGTAAGCGGCACTGGCGCTTCATCGTCGGCGCCGGCCAGCCGGAGAACAATCCGGGCGATATCGTCCTGCGCGTCCGGAGGAAGATTGCGCGCGGCTTCCAGCGCTCGATCGAGAAGGTTTGTCATCAGCCAAAATTCCTAAAGTCAGATTTGTACATACCACTTTGAGCGGAACCCGTTGGAGCCCGACCGCCCCCATTCGTCATCCCCGGGCTTGTCCCGGGGATCCACATGGATGGCCGGGTCAAGCCCGGCCATGACGGGTGGGTGATGCGATTCGATTTGATCGGACGTTGCTCGGGGACTTATGCCGTTCTCACGCCGCCAATCGGTGCTTGCGGATCAGCGACAATATTTCGGCGGCGGCGGCGGGGATGTTGGTGCCGGGGCCGAAGATCGCGCTGACCCCGGCTTTTTTGAGGAAATCATAGTCGCGGGGCGGGATGACGCCGCCGCAGACGACGAGGATGTCGCCGGCGCCTTCCTTTTTGAGCGCATCGATCAGCGCGGGCACGAGCGTCTTGTGCGCGGCGGCCTGGCTGGAGACGCCGACGATGTGGACATCGTTCTCGATCGCCTGGCGGGCGGCCTCTTCCGGGGTCTGGAAGAGGGGGCCGATATCGACATCGAAGCCGATATCGGCGAAGGCCGAGGCGATGACCCGGGCGCCGCGGTCGTGGCCGTCCTGCCCTAACTTCACGACCAGCATGCGGGGGCGGCGGCCTTCCTCGCGGGCAAAAACCTCGATCTCGCGCTGGATCCGGCGAAACGCCTCGTCGCCCTGGTATTGCCCGCCATAGATGCCGGTGACCGATTGGGTGGCGGCGCGGTGCCGGGTGAAGACGATTTCGAGCGCGTCGGAAATCTCGCCGACGGTGGCGCGTGCCCGGCTTGCTTCGATCGAGAGGGCGAGGAGATTGCCGGCGCCGGTCTTGGCCGCCTCGGTCAGCGCCGCGAGTGCGGCGCGGACGCGCGGCTGGTCGCGGGTCTGGCGCACGCGGCCGAGCCGGTGGATCTGGGCGGAGCGGACGGCCGCGTTGTCGACGTCGAGAATGTCGACCTCCTCGGCATCGTCCGAGCGGTACTTGTTGACCCCGACGATGACTTCTTCGCCCCGGTCGATCGCCGCCTGGCGCCGAGCCGCGCTTTCCTCGATGCGCATCTTCGGCATGCCGCTCTCGACGGCGCGGGTCATGCCGCCCAGGGCTTCGACCTCGTCGATGAGGGCGGTTGCCGCCGTGGCGATCGAGTGGGTCAGAGTTTCGAGGTAATAGCTGCCGCCCAAGGGATCGACGACATGCGGGATGCCGGTCTCCTCGGCGAGGATCAGCTGGGTGTTGCGGGCGACCCTGGCGGACGCAGGGGTCGGGAGGCCAAGCGCCTCGTCGAACGAATTGGTGTGCAACGATTGGGTGCCACCAAGGATTGCGGCCAGCGCCTCGATCGTCGTCCGGATGATGTTGTTGTGCGGGTCTTGTGCGGTGAGGCTGACGCCCGACGTTTGGCAATGCATGCGCAGCGCCAGGCTCGCCGGGTCCTTTGGCGCGAATTCTTGCATGAGGCGCGCCCACAGGAGGCGGGCGGCGCGCAGCTTGGCGATCTCCATGAAGAAATTCGTGCCGATGCCAAAGAAGAACGAGAGGCGCGGCGCGAACTCGTCGATCCGCAAGCCGCGCGAGAGTGCCGCGCGCACGTATTCGAGGCCGTCGGCCAGGGTAAACGCTAATTCTTGAACTGACGTCGCGCCGGCCTCCTCCATGTGATAGCCGGAGATCGAGATCGAGTTGAACTTGGGCATGTGGCGGGCGGTGTATTCGATGATGTCGGCGACGATGCGCATCGAGGGTCCGGGCGGGTAGATGTAGGTGTTGCGGACCATGAACTCCTTCAAAATGTCGTTCTGGATCGTGCCCTGGAGGCTCTCCTGCGCGACGCCCTGTTCTTCGGCGGCGACGATGAACCCGGCGAGGACAGGCAATACCGCGCCGTTCATCGTCATCGACACGCTCATTTTGTCGAGCGGGATGCCGTCGAAGAGGATCTTCATGTCCTCGACCGAGTCGATCGCGACGCCCGCCTTGCCGACATCGCCCGTAACGCGCGGGTGGTCGCTGTCATAGCCGCGGTGGGTCGCCAGATCGAAGGCGATCGAGAGACCCATCTGTCCGGCCTTGAGGTTATCGCGGTAGAAGCGGTTGGATTCTTCGGCCGTGGAGAACCCGGAATACTGGCGGATCGTCCACGGCCGGTTGGCGTACATCGTGGCGCGCGGACCGCGGAGATAGGGGGGCAGGCCAGGCAATGCGTCGCGCCACGGAAAGCCCGCGGCCTCGATCGCCGCAAGATCGGCCGCAGTGTAGAGCGGCTTTAACGTGAGGCCCTCGGGGGTCAGCCAGTCGAGGCTGGAGATCGGCTTACCTTTCAGCTCCTCCGCGGCAAGCGCAGTCCACCGGGCGAGCGAGGGCGAGGCCGCAGCCCGGCGCGGTGCTGGTTTCGCTTTCTTTGCCATCGTCACCTCCGGCGCGGGGCGGCGCCCGTCCCATCGCCCGCGACGATTATAGGGCCGCGGCAGGCGCGAGGTCCATTTCCGGCCTGCGCAGCGCGTGCCGCAGTACGATCGACGCGGTCAGAAGCAGCAAGGCGCCGGCCTGATGCGCGGCGGCGAGCGGGATCGGCACGACCAAGAGCAGCGTCGCCACGCCGAGGGCGAATTGCAGGATCGCGGCGGCGAGGAGTGCATGGAGGGCGAGGCGGGCGGAAGGGGGCAGAGCGGACCGCCATCCCGCGAGCCCCAACAACAGCACCGCGGCGACGCTCGCCATCGCCAGCAGGCGATGGTCGAACTGCACGGCAGCGACGTTCTCGAACCAGTTGCGGATAAACGGGTGGAGTTGCCCGTAACCGGCCGGGACGAGGCTCCCGTCCATCAGCGGAAAGGTGTTGTAGGTGAGCCCGGCATGGAGGCCGGCGACAAAGCCGCCGGCCAGCATCGTCAGCGCGACGAGCGCGATCATCGCCTCGGCGGCGCGGCGCCAGCGCCTCGATGCGCCCTCGCCATCCCGCGATACGGGCGAGGGGGTTTGAAGGAGGCCGAGGGCGATCCACAGCGTCGCGGCATAGATGAGGAGCGCGAGGGCGAGATGGGCGACGAGCCGGTATTGGCTGACCTCGACCCGGTTCACGAGACCGCTTTCCACCATGTACCAGCCGAGCGCGCCCTGGAGGAAGCCGAGCATGAGAATGCCGGCGAGCGGCATCACCAACGGCCGCGGCAGGCGCCGGCGCAGCGCGAAATACATAAAAGGCAACGCATAGGCAAACCCGATCAGCCGGCCCCATAGGCGGTGGAGGTATTCCCAGAGGTAAATGGTTTTGAAGTCGTCGAGGTTCATGCCGTAATTCATCAGCTGGTATTGCGGGATGTGCTGGTACTTGGCGAATTCGGCGGCCCAGGCAGCGGGCGACAACGGCGGCAGGATGCCGGTGACGGGTTGCCATTCGGTGATCGAGAGGCCGGAGAGGGTCAGCCGCGTGATCCCGCCTATCACCACCATGACGAAGATCATGGCGGCGCAGAAAAGGAGCCACACGGCGATCGACCTCCGGCTGCCGGGCGCGGCCGAAGCCGCAGCCGGAGGTGATTGGGTGATCGCTGTTGGGAGGGACACGCCGGTCCTCTCACTGGGGGTAAGCGCCTGCCCGGGCAGATGACGCCTTGCGGGCGGTATGACAAGACCGCGATTGTGCCGGACGAGGGCTGTGGCGGCCCCGATGTCGCGGCGCTAAAAGACGCCTCAGGGTCTTCCGGAGTAAGCCGCCATGGTCGCAGACGCCGAGTGCATCTTCTGCCGGATCGTCAAGGGCGAGGTGCCGTGCTTCAAACTCTTCGAAGATGCGGACACGCTCGCCTTCATGGACATCAATCCGGTCCATGACGGGCATTGCCTGATCATCCCCAAGGCGCACCACCCGACCGTGTTTGAGATTGCGCCCGAGGCTTTTGCCGCTGCTTCGCGCACCGCCATCAAGCTGGCGAAGGCGGTCAACGCGGCGGTCAAACCGGATGGGCTAAATCTCATTCAATCGAACGGGAAGGGAGCGGCGCAGTCGGTCGGTCACTTCCACCTGCATGTGCTGCCGCGCCGGATGAATGACGGCCTCCTCGTGAATTGGCCGCTGAAGCCGGGCGACATGGCGCATATCGCCGAGATCGCCGAGCGCATCCGCGGCTTTCTGTAGCGGGCGTCACCCCTCCACCGAGGCGGCGTCGTCGATCACGAGCTGGACGGCGCCGCCGCCGCGGTAATGGTCGCGCCTGAGGTGGCCGGCGACATGGACCCTGCGGCCCCGCGCGGAGGCGAGAAATGGCCCGAGCGGCGTTTCGGCGACGCGAAAGGCGATCGCGTTGAGGCGCGCCGGCCCGAGAGGATCGGCCAGCGTACACCGCAGATGAACAGTTCCGACCGGCTCGACATGGGCGAGGACGAGACCGGGAAAGGCAAAGCGGGGCTCGGGGTTGGCGGCGCCGAAGGGTGCCAGCGCGTCGAGATGGTCGATGAGGCCGGCGACAGCGCCCGCCGCCGATAGCGCGCCGTCGATCGCCAGTTCGGGTGTGAGGCGCTCGCCGCCCCGCCCGTCCCCCAGACGCTCGGCGAGGAACTCGCGCAACGAGTCGAGATGCTCGGCGGCAACAGTGAAGCCGGCTGCCATTGCATGCCCGCCGCCATTGACGAGGAGCCCGGCCTGGCGCGCCGCGATCACCGCCGGGC
>JBARKH010000411.1:0-2065 GCA_049801295.1 Allostellaceae bacterium
CCTTACAGCGGCGATCGAGCTGGCGGCGGAGACGCAGATGGAGGCGTAGCCGAAGAGTGAAGACTCAGCTCAGAGCTTACGCGAATGATAACGAAGTTGATGGCGAGCGTCGCCTTCGGCGGCGGATTGGGTGATCCCGATTTTACGAACGACATAGAGCGGGACTTTGACCTTGATCCCGATCTCGCTGCTGCCGAGCTGCGGCAAGCCGGCTATGAGGTTTATCTTCTGCCTGATAAGTATCATCCCCGCTTGGCGCATCCGCTCGACGATTTTATTGAGGCCGTTATCGTAGGTCCCAACGACCCTAAGGTCATCGACGCAATCATGAACGAGGTCGACGCCATCGTCGGTAAGTATTGCGGAGTCTGCATTGAGTGCGGCCCGATCGGGCGAGATTACGTACCGTTCGCTGACCTGTTTAAAGATACAGGGCGCGGCTGACATGGTCAGTTCTGATCGTCAGGAACACGAATCCTTTGGAGGGCAGCCGCGCGCCGACGGAATCGCTGGCACTAATAATTGGCACTGTTTTCTCCGGGCTCAGTTAAGTTCGTTCCAGGATCTTTCTCCGTCGGGGAGCCGCGGCGGTGCTGGTTGCACGTTTCCGTCAGCCCCCGGATACAGCCGCTTAGTGTCACCTTACGGAGACGCCGAGCCCTGTACGGCCCGATTGGGGTATGAAGGGTTGGGGGTGAATGCGGCTGGTATGGAGCGCTGAATGCACATAATTGTCTTGCTATTGATCATTGGAATTGTGATTGCGAGCATCGTCTGGCTCGTGAGCGCCAGGATGCAGCGGGCCGACTCCCCGCGGCTTCCGGCCCGGCGTTCGCCAGCGATTGAGGTTCTCGAGGAGCGATATGCCCGTGGCGAGATCAACCGCGATGAATATCTGCAAAAGAAGCAAGATATTCTTGGGTAAGCGATAGATATTTTAGAGCGTCGCAATCTTCACCGGTAGCAATCAAGGTCTTACCGCACCTGAAAGACGAGTTTACCGCGGAAATGCCGCGACTCGCTGACGCGATGGGCCTCGGCGGCCTGCGATAAACGATAAAGCTTAATCTCGGGCGGACGTATGGCTCCCGCCGCAACCAGTTGGGCGATACGCTCGAGCGGCGCCCGAGCGCGGCCGACCGCCGGTCGCAGCGAGGTCACGTCGGTGCGATCTGGCTTCGGCGCCTGCGCGCCGGAGGCGATGAAGGCGGCGCGGCCACCCGGTTTGAGCACCACAAACGATCTTTGCGCTACGTCACCACCGACGGTATCGAACACGGCCTCGCAACCGCTCACGGCTTTGGTGAAGTCCTGCGCATTGTAGTCGATGACTTCATCGGCGCCGAGGCTACGCACATAGTCCAGGTTCGCCGTGCTGGCGGTAGTGATCACACGGGCGCCGATATGCTTGGCAAGCCTCCCGCCACATCGCAGGTGGGAGCTGCGCAGCCTCTTGCGCTTCCCGACAAGCCGTCGATCGCGGTGTTGCCGTTTCAGAACATGTCGGGCGACCCGGAGCAGGAATATTTCACCGACGGCATGGTCGAGGAGATCATCACGGCGCTCGCCCGCATCCGCTCGCTGTTCGTCATCGCCGCAACTCGACCTTCACCTACAAGGGTCGCGCCGTCGATGTGAAGCAGGTCGGGCGCGAACTGGGCGTGCGGTATGTGCTTGAAGGCAGCGTGCGCAAGGGCGGCAACCGGCTGCGGATCACCGCTCAGTTGATCGAGGCGGAAACAGGCGCGCATCTTTGGGCCGAGCGGTTTGATGGCTCCCTGGAAGATGTGTTCGAGCTCCAGGACCAAGTCGCGCTCAGCGTTGCTGGCGTGATCGAGCCGGCATTACAGGCCGCTGAGATCCGCCGCGCGACGGCGCGTCCCACCAGCGACCTTACCGCTTACGATCTTTACTTACGCAGCATCGAGCTCGCTCGCGACGCACTGAGCCGCGCGACCTCTTCCCTCAGTTTCACGATTTTGTCCCTGAGCCGCACAACCTTTGCCTCCGGCACCGCATCCCCTCGGCGGTCAGCAGTCTCCAATTGCGCCATGTAGCGCGCGAT
>JBARKH010000412.1:0-4701 GCA_049801295.1 Allostellaceae bacterium
CGCTGACGCTCGCGCTTGCCGTTGGGCTCGCCTTGCCGACCGCGCTGCACCCGATTTCACGCACCGACGATACGATGACCCCCGGCGCCGCGCTCGCGGCGGCCACGCGCCTCGGCCTCTCAGGGCCGGTCTTCAACAGCGAGATGTTCGGCGGCTACCTGGTCTTCAAGGGCGTGCCGGATTTCATCGATGGCCGCATCGAGATGTACGGCAACGATTTTCTGGCGAAGGATTATGAAGCCGAGCGCGGCGGCGAGGCGGCGCTGACCGAGCTCCTCGCCCGCTATCATATCGGCTGGACGCTCCTACTGCCGGGGGCTGGCGCCGTCGGGGTGATGGACCATCTCGCCGGCTGGGAGCGGGTTTACGCCGATAATCGCGCGGTGATCCACCGGCGCATTGCCGCCCCGCCCCGCTGAGCGAGCGGGAAATGCGCGCGGCCTCTTGCATGCCGCCGCTTGCATGCCGCCTCTTGCATGCCGGGCCGAAACCCCCACAATCCTCTGATGCAGACGACCAACGACATCCGCGCCGCCTTTCTCGATTATTTCGCACGTCACGGTCATGAGATCGTGCGCTCGAGCCCCTTGGTGCCGCGCAACGACCCGACGCTCCTCTTCACCAACGCCGGCATGGTCCAGTTCAAGAACCTGTTCACCGGCGTCGAGAAGCGCTCCTATCAGCGTGCTGCCACGGCGCAGAAATGCGTGCGCGCGGGCGGCAAGCACAACGATCTCGAAAATGTCGGCTACACCACCCGACATCACACGTTTTTCGAGATGCTCGGCAATTTCTCGTTCGGCGACTATTTCAAGGAGCATGCGATCGAGCTTGCCTGGAACCTGATCACACGCGAGTTCGGCCTCGCGCGCGACCGGCTCTTAGTGACGGTCTATTCCGAGGATGAGGAGGCAGCGCGGCTCTGGGCGAGGATCGCTGAGTTGCCGGAATCGCGCATCATCCGCGTCGCCACATCCGACAATTTCTGGGCGATGGGCGATACCGGCCCGTGTGGCCCCTGTTCGGAGATCTTCTGGGATCACGGTGCCGCGATCCCCGGCGGCCCGCCCGGGAGCCCCGATTCCGAGGGCGACCGCTTCGTCGAGATCTGGAACCTCGTCTTCACCCAGTTCGACCAACAGCCGGGCGGCGAGCGCACGCCCCTGCCGAACCCCTCGATCGATACCGGGATGGGGCTCGAACGCATCGCCGCGGTGCTGCAAGGCAAGCACGACAATTACGATATCGACCTGTTCCGCGCGCTGATTGTCGCGTCGGCCGAGGCCTCGGGAGTTGCCGCCGACGGCCCGCAGGCGGTGTCGCACCGTGTCATCTCCGACCATTTGCGGGCGTCTGCGTTCCTGATCGCCGACGGCGTGCTGCCTGCGAAGGAGGGGCGCGGCTACGTTCTGCGCCGGATCATGCGGCGGGCGATGCGCCATGCGCAGATGCTCGGCTGCAAGGAGCCGCTGATGTGGCGGCTCGTGCCGGCGCTCGTCCAGCAGATGGGCGCGGCCTATCCCGAGCTGCTGCGCGCCCAACCGCTGATTACCGAGACGCTGCGATTGGAAGAGGAAGGGTTCCGGCAGACGCTGGGCCGCGGGCTGACGCTCTTGGAGGAGATGGCCGAAGGCAAGGGGCTGAAGGACGGCAAAACCCTCGACGGCAGCGTCGCCTTCGCCCTTTACGACACCTATGGGTTTCCGCTCGACCTGACCCAGGACATTCTTCGGCCGCGCGGCATCGCTGTCGATGTCGATAAATTCGATGAGGAGATGGAACGCGCGCGCGCCCGGTCGCGGGCATCCTGGGTCGGCTCGGGGGAGGCGGCGACCGAGGCGAACTGGTTCGCCCTGCGTGAGGAGGTCGGGCCAACTGAATTCCTCGGCTATCAGACCGAAACCGCCGAAGGCGTCATCCGGGCGATCCTGCGGGGTGAGGAGCGTATTGCCGAAGCTGGCGCCGGGGATGAAATTGGCATCATCGTCAACCAGACGCCGTTCTATGGCGAATCCGGCGGCCAGGTCGGCGACACCGGCGTCGCTTTTTCGGCCTCCGGCGGCGAGCTCGTGGTTCGCGATACGCAGAAGCAGGCCGGCGACCTCCATCTTCATCTCGGAACGGTGCGGCACGGCATGCTGAAGGTCGGCGAGGCCGTCGAACTGCGCGTCGATGGCGAGCGCCGCAATCGTCTGCGCGCCAATCACTCGGTTACGCATCTCTTGCATCAGGCCTTGCGCAACCGCCTTGGCGAGCATGTGACGCAAAAGGGTTCGCTGGTCGCGCCCGACCGGCTGCGCTTCGATTTCAGCCATCCGAAGCCCCTTAATCAGAGCGACATCGTCGCGATCGAAGCCGAGGTCAACGCAAGGATCCGCGACAATGGTGAGGCGCGCACCAGACTGCTGACCCCCGAGCGCGCGGTCGCCGAAGGCGCGCTTGCCCTCTTTGGCGAGAAATACGGCGACGAAGTCCGCGTCGTCTCGATGGGTGGGGCGCTGGGCGCGGCGCACGGCGACATCGCGGAGAGCGAGGACCGGCCGTATTCGGTCGAGCTGTGCGGGGGCACTCACGTTCGCCGCACCGGCGACATCGGCATGTTCAAGATCATCGCCGAAAGCTCGGTGGCCTCGGGGGTGCGCCGGATCGAGGCGCTGACCGGTGCTGCGGCCGAAACCTACCTCGTGGGCGAAGAGGAGCTGCTGCGCCAGTCGGCGGCGGCGTTGCGCACTGCCCCCGCCGAACTGCCCGCCCGGCTCGCGCGCCTCATCGATGAGCATCGTCGGCTCGAGCGCGAGCTTGCCGAGGCGCGCCGCACTCTGGCTGTGGGGCTTCAGCCGACAGACTCGCCCCGAGCGGGCGGTCGCGCGGCAGCGCCGGCGGCCAGGCGGATCGGCGATATCGCGTTCGATGGGCGACTTGTCGAGGATGTATCCGGTCGCGACCTGCGTTCGCTCGCCGATGATTTGAAACGGCGGATCGGCTCGGGGATCGTCGCGATCGTCTCGCGGGCCGAAGGGAAAGCGGCGATCGTCGTCGGCGTCACCGCCGATCTCACCGATCGGTACGACGCCGTGGCGCTGGTGCGGTTGGGCGCCGAGATCTTGGGCGGCAAAGGCGGCGGCGGCCGAGCCGACATGGCGCAGGCGGGTGGGCCCGAAGCGGACCGCGCCGAAGCGGCGCTCGCCGCGGTCGAGCAGGCGCTGAGCGAGCGGAAAAGCGAGGCGGAAGCACCGCAGCGGTGACCTCATCGGGCGCGCTTGTTTCGACTGATTCGCCGGGCGGTTGCAGACCTAAGCTGGCGCTGGGCACGAAAAATACGCTCTAACCCATTGTTTTTAAAAACTAGCTGCCAATCCCGCTCGACGACATTGCCGACGCATCGCATCATAAGCGCCGGCAGCGGTGCGGGGGGGGTCCGCCGGCCTGCCGGACGAGGGGGCCGGTGCGAACAAGGATGAAACGCATTGACGCGGCAGCGTCCTTTTCACTTGCACTCAGTCTGATTGCGCTCACCGGGTGCGGCGATCTTCCCTGGACGGTCGACCCGTTCGGCATCAACGGCCGCTTGCAGCTCGATCCATATGGGACAAACAGCCGGGAGGGCGGTGGGCCGGTCAGCTATTCCAGCTCGATGCGGATTGCCGACGCGGCCTACGCCGGCAGCGATTTCGCCACCGCGCTAAACATTTACCGCCGAGCCTCGGCGATGGATACGGATGCGGTCGCGCCATTTGTCGGCGCCGGGAATTCACTTCTCGCAATGGGCAAGTACAGCGAGGCGATCGTCTCGTTCAATTCGGGACTGGCGCGCGACGCCCACGATCGGGACGCATTGCGCGGCGCGGCACGCGCCTACCTGATGAGCGGAAGACCCGCGCTCGCCGGGCAGCCGCTCGCCATTGCCTATAACGACACTCCGGACGATCCCAAGCTGTTGCAGCTGATCGGGGTCGCCGATGATTTCGTCGGCCGGCACGAAGAGGCGCAGACGCGCTATCGGCGCGGCCTCGAGCTGTCGCCCCAAGACCCGGCCTTGTCGCTCGATCTGGCGTTATCCCTGGCGCTGACCGGAGATTATCCCGACGCCGTCAATATATTGCGCCCGATCGCCACGGCACCGACCTCGTCGCGGCGGGAGCGGCAGACGCTGGCGCTGATATACGGATTGCAGGGCGACCGGCGGGCAGCGGAAAATATAGCGCGGCAAGATCTGGATCCGGCGTCCGTGCAGCGCAACCTGGCCTATTATGAAAGCCTGCGCCGGCTCTCTCCGGAGGCGCGCCATCGCGCGATTCAGTCGCTCGGGGTACAAGAACAACCGGGCCAGCCGTCCTGAGAGCGGGCGTTTATTGTCCCGAATCCGTTGAAGTTCTTTGGATCGGCTCTGGATCAGCCTCATTGTCGTCCCGGCGGAAGCCGGGACCCATTTCCGCCATGGATAACGGCTGTCGCCGGTATGACAAGAGGGGAGGCGGGTCCGAGGGTCTTCGCGATCGGGACAAGAGAGCTGTGTCCGATCAAGTGCGATTACCCCAGTCGTCATCCCCGGCTTGACCCGGGGATCTAGAGCAGCGTCCGATCAGATTGAATCGCTTCCCGGCCCGTCATGGCCGGGCTTGACCCGGCCATCCACGTGGATCCCCGGGTCAAGCCCGGGGATGACGATGTGGGGTGATCGAACTTAAACGGACCTTGCTC
>JBARKH010000413.1:0-3523 GCA_049801295.1 Allostellaceae bacterium
GCTCAAGGCGCAGCGCGCAGCGGTCCCGGAGTGCTGAACAGCATGCGGGATCAGCGCGACGCGTCCTTCGAGACGCCCGCGTTGCGGGCGTCCTCAGGATGAGGTCTTTCCTTAATTCTATCATATATTTACCTCATCCTGAGGAGGCGCGAAGCGCCGTCTCGAACGACGCGCGATGGTTATGCAGCAAGATCGCCGTGAAGCTCATCACCCGCTACTATCGGCGACCCTCAGGTGTAGCACGCTGAAGCCGTGCCGCTCGGCGAGGATTTCGGCGACCCGGCGGCGATGACAGATGTGCCAATCGGCCTCATAGCAGAGGAGGCAGCTCGGCCCCGCCAGCGCGACCGAAGCGGCCTGCTGCAATGCCAGTTCCGCTTCGGCGGTGGCGAGCTTTTCCTCGACAATCCTCCAAAACCGCTCCCATTGCCGCCGCCGGTTGGCTTCGCGGCCCTCGGGCGGGGTGCCGAGCGCGGTGAGGCCGGCATAGCGCATGCCCGCCTCCTCGATCGCCGCCGCCAGCTGGCGTTTCGAGAAACCGGGACGGCGCGAGATCGGCCGGTCGCGCACGTCGATGAGGGTCGTGACGCCGGCGCCAGAGAGCGTCGCTATAACATCGGCGAGCCGCGCCTTCTCATAGCCGATCGTATACAGCGCGTGAGCCATCATCTCCGTCCATCAATTGCAATAAAGAAACCGTGTTCCCGGCGAAACCCGGGACCCATCTCTCAACCGTCTTCGGCGCCGATGAGCGGGTCCCAGCTTTCGCCGGGAACGCGGACATTACTCCGATGTGTCACCCGACCCGGTAGCGCTCGACGGCGGCAGCGTCGAGTTCGATGCCGAGGCCGGGGCGCTCGGGAAGCTTGATCGTGCCGTCCTTTTCGAGGCGGAGCGGCTCCTTCAACAATTCGTCGCGGATTGCGTTGGGGTTCTGGTCCCATTCGAGGACCAGCGCGTTCGGGGCGGACGCGGCGAAATGCAGAGCAGCGACGAGGTTGACGGCGCCGGCGAATGCATGCGGCGCCACCATCCGGTGATGCGCCTGGGCGAGAGCGCTGATCCGGCGGCATTCGGAAAACCCGCCCGACCACGCGAGGTCGGGTTGTACGATGTCAACCGCGCCCCGACCGATCAGCTCGCGAAAGCCGTAGAGGCCGAGCTCGGTCTCATAGCCCGCGATCGGCGTCGCGAGCGCCGCGGCCACCTGAGCGCTTCCCTCGATGTCGTCGGTCGCGACCGGCTCCTCGATCCAATAGAGCTTATAGGGCTCCATCGCCCGGCCCATCTCGATCGCCATCGCCGGGCTCCAGGCGCAATTGACGTCGACCATCAGCTTCGCTTGCGGTCCCAGCGCCTGCCGCACCGCGGCGACCCGCGCCAGATCCTCTTCGGGCTCGACTTCGCAGAACCTTGCATTGCCGATCAGCTCGCGCAGATGGGTCTGGGTCGAGGGGTTGCGCCCGATCTTCATCTTCATGCCCTTGAAGCCGCGGGCGCGGTAGGCTTCCGCTTCGCCGGCGAGATCGGCGGCCGACTTGCCCTCCTGGTAGAAGCCGCCGCTCGCATAGGCCTCGACCCGGTCGCGGCAGGCGCCCAGCAGCTTGTAGACCGGCATCTTGGCGACCTTGCCAGCGATGTCCCACAGCGCGATGTCGATCCCGCTGATTGCCTGCATGACGACGCCGCGCCGCCCGTATTGCCGGGTGCGCGCAAACATCTTTTGCCAGAGGCCCTCGATCATTAGCGGGTCCTGCCCGATCAGCATCGGCGCCAGATCCTTTTCGATGACCGTTGCGGTGGCGCCACCGCCGAGCCCCGCTTCGCCGATGCCGAGGATGCCGTTATCCGTCTCGACTTCGACGAGGAGCCCGCTGCGGCGCGCCTGCACCCCGGCGGCGCTGGCATAGGGCGGATCGACCTTGCAGGAGAGGGCGATGGTGCGGATGGCGGTGATTTTCATGACGCGCTTCTCAATCCCCGATAACGGCGAGGAGGTCGCACTGTATCTGCATCGGCGGGGTGAAATCGCCGCTGGCGACGGTGTGGCGGGCAGGCCGCGACTGCGCATCGGGGAACATCTCGACCCAATGCTTGTTGAGGACCGGACGCAGCGCGCGGTCGGTGATCCACACGGTCATCTTTATGATGTCGTCGGGGGTACCGCCGGCGGCGGTGATGACGCGGCGTACGTTGTCGAACATCTGGCGGCATTGCTGGTCGAGGTCTTCCGGCACCTTGCCGGTCGAGGGATCGGTGCCGGAAATCGCGCCGGTGACGACAAACGGCCCCTTGCGGCTGGCGCTCGGGATCGGATTGACGTGGCTGGCGCCGGGAACATTGATGCTGCGCCGCTTCTCCATGGCCCGCCTCCTGCGCTGGATTTCTCGTGATGATAGGCAGCGCGCGGGGCGCGCGCAACGCGGGCGCCGTGTATGATGAGGTGGTCAGGCTGGGGAGCGAGGCGATGAGCGAACAATCGGCGCACGAGGACACGCTGGCGCAGCTCTGGGAAGAGCACATCAAGTACGAGTTCGAGACCAAGAATACCGAGGACACCATCGCCACGATGGTCCCGGATGCCTACGTCAACCACATCCCGGTGATGACCGGCGGGGTCGGCCGCGCCGCCTTGCGCCAATTCTATTCAACCCACTTCATCCCGAAGATGCCGCCCGACATGGCGATGACCCCGATCTCGCGCACGATCGGCACCGATCAATTGGTCGACGAGATGGTGATCAGCTTTACCCACACCGTCGAAATCGACTGGATGCTGCCGGGGATTGCCCCGACCGGGCGGCCGGTCGAGGTGGCGCTCGTCGTCATCGTCCGCTTCCGCGACGGCAAGCTCGCTCACGAGCACATCTATTGGGACCAGGCCTCGGTCCTGGCGCAACTCGGTTTGATCGACGCCGAGAAGCTGCCGGTCGGCGGCGCCGACAGCGCAAAGAAGGCGCTCGACCCCACGCTCCCGGCCAACGCCCTGATCAGCCGGGCCAGGTAAGTTCGATCAGGAGGGCCGCCCAAGTTCCAAGCGCGCCTCAATTTGGCAGGGCATGGGCGCTGTGCGTCCTTCGAGACGCGCCCGCTGGGCGCTCCTCAGGATGAGGTAATTTATTGATGGGATTAAGAAAAAACCTCATCCTGAGGAGACCGCAGAGCGGCCGTCTCGAAGGACGCACGACGCCCACCCCATCCCTCCGCGCGCCGCTCACTTGACGGTGATCTCGCCGGTCATCCCGGTCCAATCGTGGTCGGAGCAGACGAGCGGGTAATGCCCGGCTGTTTTCGCCACGAAGATCAGGTCCTTGGCTTCGCCCGGATGGATCAGGATCTCGGTCCGGTCGGCGTTGAGCACCGCGGGATCAGATAGCTCGACCGCCTTGAAGAAGGCCGGCGCGTGGAACTCGTGCAATTCCTTGCCGTGGTTTTCGATGTGCAGGCGATAGGTGACGCCACGCTTGAAGGTGAGCTTGGCCGGCGAGAAGCGATACTCGGCGGCGACCACGCTGACCGTCCG
>JBARKH010000414.1:0-8156 GCA_049801295.1 Allostellaceae bacterium
GGTGAGCGCGGATGGCGCCCTCGTGACCGCGCTTCCGCGTGGCGCCCCGGACGGGGCGTTCCCGGTGGAGATTTGCGAGGCGCGGGTGCCGGCGACAACCACCCGCCTCGCGGTCGGCGGGGTCAAACTGCCGACGGTCGCGGCCGAGGTGCGCCGGATCGCCATCTTTGGCGACACCGGCTGCCGGCTCGCCGGAAAGGCGCTGCAGGATTGCAACGACCCGAAGCAATGGCCATTCCCCGTGATCGCCAAGGCGGCCGCCGCGAGGAAGCCCGATCTGGTGATCCATCTCGGCGATTATTACTACCGCGAGGGCGCCTGTCCGGCGGGCCGGGCCGGTTGTGCCGGCAGCCCCTATGGCAATAACTGGGCGAGCTGGAAGGCCGATTTGTTCGATCCGGCGGCGCCGCTCTTCGCCGCGGCGCCATGGGTCGTGGTTCGCGGCAATCACGAGGTGTGCCGACGCGGCGGGCCGGGCTGGTTCCGCCTTCTCGATCCCTATCCGGCGAGGCCCGATTGCGTCGACCGTACCGAGCCCTACCATCTGGAGGTCGGCGGGCTCGACCTGTTGCTGTTCGACGGCGCTGACGCCGATGATTTTCTCAGCCTCCCGGACAAGGTCGCAGCCTATGCGGACCAGCTCGCGCGGCTCTCGGCGAACGCGCCGCCGCATGCCTGGCTCCTGACGCATCGGCCGGTCTGGGCGATGGCGCAAGGCGAGCTGAGCGGGTTGACCACCAACCTGACCGAGCAGGCAGCGATTCGCGGCCATGTCCCTCCCGGGCTCGACCTCGTACTATCGGGGCATCTGCACGATTTCATCAGCTACGAATTCGGGGCCGATCGCCCGGCCCAGTTGATCGTCGGCACCGGCGGCGACACGCTCCTCACGCTCGGCCGCGCGCCGATTGTCGGGGCCGAGATCGACGGCATGAGTGTGCGCCGGGGTTTTGCCAGCGAGCGCTTCGGCTATTTCATCATGGAGCGCGCCGGCGCCGGGTGGGATGGCACGCTCTACGCGCCTGACGATACCGTTATCGCGCGCTGCCGCCTCGATGGGCGGGAAATCGGCTGCCGATAAGCCGTACCGGCACGGCCGTGAACCAAATTTTCATACATTGATGCGACAAAGCGCGTTGTCTTGGGTTGGTTCAATAATGCCATTGTCAAGCTCTGCCGCCACGGTACTAACCGCCCCGACGGCCGGTGATTTCGCCGCTGCCGCCGCGGCCAGCGTGTTGACGGCGTTGCCGATCACCGATCCGCGGTTGCGCCAGGCGCATGATTACTGGTGCCACAAGGCCGCGGGACGGGCGATGCCGCGGCGCGGCGATATCGACCCCACCGAAATCCCCAAATTGTTACGCGATGTCATGTTGGTCGATGTGCCGCCGAACGGCCGCTATCGCTATCGTCTGATCGGTACCGGAAACACCCAGGCGCAAGGCATACACGCCACCGGGCGCTACCTCGACGAGGTCCTGCCCGGCCCGGAATACAAGGACCACGTCATCGGCCTTTACGATGAATGCGTGGGTTGGCGCCGTCCCCTCTATTCCGAATGCCTGTTCATGTCGCCGCAGCGGCGGGTGCCGGAGCGCCACACCAAGGTCCTCTTGATGCCACTGGCCGAGGATGGCAAGAGCGTCAACATGGTGTTCGTCATGCAGGTTTTTTTCTATATCGACCAGACGACGCGCGAGCGCCACTTCATCGACGCGCCGCCCTATAGGGAAATCACGCACATCCTGTTGTGACGCGCCGCTATTCCGGCGTCGGTCACTGCGCCGCCGGTTCGAGCGCGGGCGCCGCTTCCGGTTCGAGCGCGGCCCCGATGACGTCCTCGACCTTCTCGGCCCAGATGAAATGCAGCGCATCGCGTGCCGCCTCGGGAATCTCCTCGTAATCCCTCTGGTTGCGCGCCGGCAGGATGACCGTGCCAAGCCCGGCTCGCGCGGCGGCGACGATTTTTTCCTTGATCCCGCCGACCGGGAGCACGAGGCCGCGCAGGCTGATCTCGCCGGTCATTGCGGTGTCGCTCTTGACGGTGCGGCCGGTCAATAACGACACCAGCGCGGTGAACATCGCCACCCCGGCAGAGGGGCCGTCCTTGGGGATGGCGCCGGCCGGGATGTGGATGTGGATGTCGCTGGTGTCGAAGAGCTTCGCATCGAGGCCGAGGCTGGCGGCCTTGCCCTTGACCAGCGACAGCGCGGCCTGCGCGCTCTCCCTCATCACTTCGCCCAGCTGCCCGGTCAGGATGAAGCCGCCCTTGCCGGGGATGCGGGTCGCCTCGATGAACAGGATGTCGCCGCCGACCGGCGTCCAGGCGAGCCCGGTCGCCACGCCCGGGATGCTGGTGCGCATCGCCACCTCGCTCTCGAACCGGCGGGCTCCCAGTATCTCGTGCAGATCGTCGGGCACGATGCGGATTGGGGCGGCGCTGCCCTCGGCGATCTTCATCGCGGCGCTGCGCAGCGCCGTGCCGATCTCGCGCTCGAGGTTGCGCACCCCGGCTTCGCGCGTGTAGTCGCGGATGATCGCATGCAGCGCGTCGTCGCTGATTTCGGCCTGGCCGGCGGCGAGGCCGTTGGCGGCGAGCTGGCGGGCCACGAGATAGCGCCGCGCGATCTCGAATTTCTCGTCCTCGGTGTAGCCCGGCAGGTCGATGACCTCCATGCGGTCGCGAAGGGGCCCCGGGACGCTGTCGAGCACGTTCGCGGTGGTGATGAACATCACTCGCGACAGGTCGAACTCCACGCCCAGGTAATTGTCGCGAAAGGTTGAGTTCTGCTCGGGATCGAGGACTTCGAGGAGCGCCGAGTTGGGGTCGCCCTGGAAGCCCCGGCCGAGCTTGTCGATCTCGTCGAGCATCATCACGCATTGCCGGCTGCCGGCGCGGCGGATCCCTTGCAGGATATTGCCCGGCAGCGCGCCGATATAGGTGCGGCGATGGCCGCGGATCTCGGCTTCGTCGTGCACCCCGCCAAGGCTGACCCGGACGAATTTGCGCCCCGTCGCGCGCGCGATGCTCTGGCCCAATGAGGTCTTGCCGACCCCGGGCGGCCCGACAAAGCACAGGATCGGGCTGCGGCCCTCCGGGTTGAGCTTGTGGATCGCGAGATATTCGAGGATGCGCCGCTTGATCTTTTTGAGCCCGTAATGATCCTCGTCGAGAATGCGGCGCGCTTCGGCGATATCGATGGGCGGCTCGTCTTCGACCGCCCAGGGCAGCTCGATCAGCCATTCCAGATAGGTGCGCGCCATCGAATACTCGCCGGCGGCCTCCGGCATGCGTTCGAGCCGCGATACCTCCTTCTTGGCATGGGTCTCGACGTCGGGCGGCATCTTGGCCGCCTCGATCTTGCGCCGCAGCTCGGCGATCTCCTGGCTCTTGGCGTCGTCGCCTTCGCCCAGCTCCTGCTGGATCGTCTTCAATTGCTCGCGCAGGAGGAACTCGCGCTGGCGATCGTCGATCGTTTCCTTGGTGCGATCGCTGATCTGGCGCGACAGGCGCAGCACTTCGAGCCGGTGCGCCAGGAGCTCGGAGACCCGGTCCAACCGGCTCTCGATCGCCAGGGTTTCGAGGATCTCCTGCTTCTCGACCGGAGTGATGTCCATGAAGCTCGCGATCAGATCGGCAAGCGCCGGCGCCGAGATCACACTCTGCACGGCATTGACCAGTTCGGCCGGGGTTTGCGGCAGCAGCTCCAGCACTTCGAGCGCCAGATTGCGCAGATTGACCAGCCGGGCCTCGATTTGCGTGCTCTGTTCCTTAGACTCCGGCAGCGGCTCGACTCGGGCCACAAAAAATGGATAGCCGTCGAGGAACTCGGCGATTCGAAATCGGCGCTCGCCCTGGCAGATCACATGATGGCTGCCGTCGGGGCTGGTCACATAGCGTAAGAGGTTGGCCTCGGTGCCGATGCGATGGAGGTCGACCGGCATCGGGTCGTCGGCCGCGGCTTCCCGCTGCAGCAGGAGCCCGACCGGGCGATTGAGACGGATCGCGGTCTGCGCCGCGGCGACCGAGCGCTGCCGGCCGAGAGTCATCGGCAGTACGATCCCCGGAAACAAGACGAGGTTGCGCGTGGTGATCAGAATCAGCGCTTCGGACGGGATCGTGGCGATCGCGTCGAGCCCGGCCGGTTCCGCCGTGGCTGCAGTGGCCGGTGGCGGCACGCCGGAATCGGCCGCGAGCGGTTGGGGTTCTTCCCGGTCCATCACCGCACTCCCTTCTCTAGGCGCAGCATCAGGCAGCCATTGGCCAAATGCCGCCCAGAAATCACGAACGGCACCGGCGGCAACTCGATCCGCCGCTCGAAATGCCCGTAGGGGATCTCCATCCGCAGGATCCGCGCGCGCTGCAATTCCGCCGGCAACGGGCGCTCGCCTCTGACGACCAGCGTGCCGGTGTTCAAGGTGACCTTGACGCGTTCGAGTTCGACCCCGGGCAGCGCGATGAGGATGGTCAGCGCCTCCTCGGTCTCGAAGACGTCGATCGGCGCCTCCCAGTGGGGCGTCGCGTGATGAAAGAATTGCCGCCGCAGGCGCTCGGCGCGTTCCATCGCCGCACAGGCCTCGGACCACATCAATGCATCGAGCTGGCGTTTCGGCATTATCGACTCCGGGCCGTCAACCGTCGGGGTTCGGCGTCCCTTCATATGATGACGAAAATTCGCGGTGGAAGGAGCGGGGGGCCGCTGCGCGTTGTCGCGTCGCGCGCTCAGATCGGGTGGTAGCGGATCCGGAAGGCCGCACTCAACAGCACGATCCCGAAGAGGAGCGCGTAGGCTCCCAGCCACCACGAGAGCGCCACCACCCCGACTGCCGGGTGGACGAACAGGACGACCCCCAGGAGGATCGACAAAAAGCCGCTCACCACCACCAGCCACTCGCCGCTGAAGCGAATGAGCGCGAGCCCCGCGGTGGTCAGCGCCACCCCGGTGACGAGCGCCCACAGCGCGATCAGGTAGATGAGCGCCACCAGCGCCGTCCCCGGCCAGGTAAAGACGACAACGGCGATCAGGATGTTGAGGATCCCTTCGACGAGCAGGGCGCCGGAGCGGCCGTGCCGGCGCGCCGCGCGCAGCCCGACGACGAGGGCGAAGATGCCGTCGATCAGCGCATAAACGCCAAATAAAAGGATCAGCGCCGTCGCGGTAATCCCCGGCCAGAAGAAGGCGATGATGGCGAATACGATTGCCGCGACGCCGCGCAGCGCCAGCGCCCCCCAATTGCCGATCAAGATTGACGCCATCGTTATGCTCCGATTTTGCGCAGGCCCTCAACCCAACCCTCTCCCCGCAAGCGGGGTGAGGGAGAGTCGGGACAGCCGCGAAACATCCTGCAGTATCTTCGATCGCCGGCTCAACCGTGTTTCCTCTCCCCGCAAGCGGCCGCAAGCGGGGAGAGGGGCAGGGTGAGGGGCTCTTTGGTGTAGGCGCGCGGCGCGAAACCGGTTATCAGCGTGGCCGCGATAATTGGTGAGGCGACGGTGAGTTTTATCAGCGAAGCGACGGTGGCGCTTGTCGGGGGGATCGCGGCGGAGGCGGAACGCATCGAGACGCCGTGCGGCGAGGGCGCCATGGTATGGCGCTCCTGGGGCAGCGGTCCGCCCTTGGTGCTGCTGCACGGTGGCTACGGCTCCTGGACGCACTGGATCCGCAACGTCGTGCCGCTCTCCCGCCGGTTCCGGGTGATCGCGCCCGATCTCCCGGGCCTGGGCGAATCGGCGACGCCGCCCGAGCCGTGGAGCGCCCCGGGCCTGGCGGCGATCATCGCCGCGGGGCTCGGGGTCGTCGTGCCCCAGGGCGAGCGGGTGCACCTCGCCGGGTTCTCCTTTGGCGGGGTGATCGGCGCCAATGTCGCCGCACAGCTCGGCAAGCGGGTCCGCGGCTTTACCGTGGTCGGCTCGAACGGGCTCGGGCTCGAGCGCTCACCGACGCCGCTCAAGCGGATCGCGCCCGGCGCCAGCGAAGAAGAGGAGTTCGCGACCCACCGCTATAATCTCGGCCAGCTGATGATCGCCGACCCCGACAAGATCGACGAATTGGCGCTCTACCTGCAGCAGACCAACCACGCGCGCGCCCGCATGCGAAGCCGGCGGTTTTCCCGCTCCGGGGCGCTGGTCGAGGCGCTGCCGCGAGTGACCGCACGGCTCGATGGCATCTGGGGCGAACGCGACGCGACCGCGGTTCCCCATCTCGACGAGCGCGCGCGGATTCTACGCAGTTTTCAGCCGGCAGCGCGGTTTGCCATTGTGCCCGGGGCCGGCCATTGGGTCCCCTACGAGGCGGCCGAGCGGTTCAACGCGCTGATTGCCGAATTCGCCGCCGGCTGAGGGCTACTCGTCACCCGCCCGCCTCACCCGTGCCCGAGCGGCGCCAGCAGCAGGTAGCCGTTGACGGTCAAGAGGATCCCGCCGATGGCGAGGACGCCGCTGACCCCGAGCAGCGTCGGCGAGGCAGCCACGATGGCGACCGACCCGAGCACGATCGCGATCTGGAGGAGTGCCTCGGCGTATTCGAAATTCGGGGTTTGCGCCGCCGCGTGGTCGCGCTTGGCTTCCCACTGTTGGGCCACGGCGAGCAGCTCCTTCTTGCCGGTACCGATTTTGCCGTGCTCCTTCGCCGGCTCGCTCTCGTAGCGCGCCGCCGTGTCACGGTAGTGTTTGACGATCTCGCCGACCTTGGCGAGACGCTCGGGCGGCAGCCCCGGCGCGCCAGCGGCCGCCAATTCGAGCTCTTCGGCGGCGGTTTGGTATTGAAGCTGGCGGATATATTTCGCCTGATAGAACGCGTAGGTGTCCGACGCATGGATGTTCGCGTTCAGCATTTCCTTTGTCGCATCGGCCCCTCCGAGGGCGGCGATCGCCAGCAGCATCGCGGCGACGCCGACATAGATCGCGGTCAGCCGGCGGAACCAGTCAGGGCCTGGTTCGGCGTGAGCGTGGGGTTCCGAGTTTTCATGAATCTGCTCGGCGATTTCGTGCGCTTCCACGTCTCCCCCTTTACTCAATTTCAATGATCGATCTGTCTTCTTCTCAAACTACTGTGCGAGCGCCAAGCGAGCGTGCCGGGCACAATCCGCTCGACCGGGGTCGGCCAACACTCTAGCATAGCGGCCTTGCCGGTCGCGAGTGTGCGGCGCCGTCCACGGCCGGCCGCCCGGAAAGGGAGACGGGGTCAGAAATAATCGCCGATGGATTTCAATCAGCTCATTTCCGGGTTGCTCGGGTTCCTATCCGACCCTTCGCGGCTCATAGCCGACTACGGCACCTACTTCTATCCGATCGCGATTGTCTTGACCTTTTTCGAAGGGGAGACGGTGATTCTGATTGCCGGCTTCACGGCGGCTCAGGGTCTGCTCGACCCCTTCCTGCTGCTGTTTGCGGCGTGGCTCGGTAGTTTCGCCGGCGATCAATGCTACTTCTGGCTCGGTCGGCACTACGGCGTACAGCTACTTGATCGGTATCCGCGCTGGCGCCAAGGCGTGGCCGCCGCGTTGCATTGGCTCGAACGCTACGATGCGGGTTTCATCCTGTCGTTCCGCTTCATCTACGGCGTGCGCAATGTCTCCTCCTTCGCTTTGGGGCTGAGCGCGGTTACGTGGGATCGCTTTCTCCGCTTGAACTTCGCCGCCGCCGGGCTGTGGGCGGCGAGCTTTGTCGCGATCGGCTACTTCCTTGGTAACGCATTCCGCGCCGTGCTCGGCGACCTCGCCCGCTCGTTCAGCCTGGTGATGCTCGGCGTGTTCGTCTCGATCGGCGTCGGCATGTGGCTGCTGCACCGGCGGCAGCGGCGCCGCCAGCTCAGGGTGCCGCCGGGCGCCGACGTCGTGCTTCCGCCGAGCTGACCGGGGGCGGGTTACTCGAGGATCGCGATCTCGCTTCCGATGGCGAGGTCCAATGCCCGATCGGCGCGCCCGGCGTTGACCGCGATCTCTATGAGGCCATTCGAATTGACGTACCAGAACGCCTCGCCCGGCGGGATCGCGGAGAATGTCGGCGCGTGGGCGATCGTATGCCCGCCAGCAGCGAGGCGCATGGTTGGCGAAAGGGATTCGCCGCGCAGCCCGGTCAGCGCATTGCCGTAATGATCGACATAGACGATTTGCGCCAGATCGTCGGGCCACTCAGGGTGCCGCTCCGGAGC
>JBARKH010000415.1:0-13019 GCA_049801295.1 Allostellaceae bacterium
GCGCGGTGAACCGGCTAGGTGCGTCGGGCCGCTGCGGGAGCGCGGCGAGGTGCGCCGCGAGACGCGCGGCCGCGTCGTAGGTGTCGATGTCGAACCCGTGCTCCGCCAACCCCGGAATCGGCGGCCGGACAAGCTCGCTGCCCAGGGCAAAGACCAGCCGATCGTACGGCAGCGCGACGGACCGCCCGGCCGCCGCGCAATAGACCTCGCGCCGATTATGATCGAGCCCGGTCACCTCACCGACGACAACCTCGACGCCGATTGGCCCGAGCACGTCGTCGAGCGGCACCCGTAGGCCGGCGAGATCGGCTTCGTAATTGCGCACCCGGATCGCGTGCCAGGCATCGCGGTTGACGACCGTGACCGAGACCTGATCCTTGAGGATCGCCAATTCGGCGAGCTTGCGCACGGCGCCGGCAGCGGCGATCAGGCCGGCAAATCCGGCGCCCAACACGACGATCCGCCTCACTGATCACCTCCCAAGGTGCGGCCCAACCCTATTCTCTCGCCAGCCGAGCGTCTTGCTGTCGCGTATCCGCCGCTTGCGCGACGATATGCTCGATGTGACGCGGAAACCGGAGGTTAGCAGGTGACGCCCGATCACTCTACAAAGCCCGCGATTGATTGTGTCCGGCCGAACCGGTGTAGGTCGATGCGAATATCGGCTTCCTCGTGTACCCGACCATCCACCGGCGTTGTCGCGGATAGCTTTTCAGGGTCAACTCAGCGGTTCGATAGTGGCGCCGCGAACGGCCGGAAGCGGCCGAAAATGAGGCGATTAGGGCGGCCGGGGTGAATTACCGGGTTTTGAACTTGCCACTTTAGACAATCATCGAGACATTCCTTCTCCCAGGGGCTTCCGTTTGCGCCCAGGATCGAGCGCGAAATCTGAGCGGGCGCATCTACCTGCGATTGACCGAAGAGTAAGACAAACTCACCAACTGGAAGGAGGGCCGGACGATGACCGCCGCCGCGACCATGACGCCGGCCGAACCATCAAAGACCGAACATTTCGACGTTGTGATCGTCGGGGCCGGGATCTCCGGGGTGGGCGCCGCCTACCACCTCACCCAGCAATGCCCCGGGACGAGTTTTGTGATCCTCGAAACGCAAAAAAGCTTTGGCGGCACCTGGCTCACGCATCGCTATCCGGGTATCCGCTCCGACAGCGATCTCCACACTTTCGGATACCGCTTCAAGCCTTGGACCAGTGCACCGATCGCGACCGCCGCCGAGATCCTCCGCTACATGGGCGAGGTCATCGACGAGAACGACTTGGCGCGTCACATCCGCTATCGGCACCGGATCAGCTCGGCGGGCTGGTCGGGCGCCGACAATCTCTGGACCCTCGACGCTACCCGCACGGATACGGGAGAAGAGGTCCGCTTTACCGCCAATTTCCTGTGGATGTGCCAGGGCTACTATCGCCATTCGGAGGGCTACACACCCGAATGGGCCGGGATGGAGACCTTCAAGGGCCGGATCGTCCACCCGCAGACCTGGCCGGAGGAGCTGGACTACATAGGGAAAAAAGTCGTCGTGATCGGTTCCGGCGCCACCGCGGCGACACTGATCCCGGCCATTGCCGCCGATTGCGCGCATGTGACTATGCTGCAGCGCTCACCGACCTTCCTCAGGACCGGGCGCAACGCCATTCCGCTCGCCGAGGAGCTGCGCGAACTCAATATCGACGAGACCTGGATTCACGAGATCATCCGCAAGAAGATCTTGCACGATCAGGCCGTCTTCACCCGCCGCTCGTTTACCGAGCCGGAGGTCGTGAAAGAGGAGCTACTGACGGCCGTGCGGAGCTATCTGGGGCCGGATTACGACATCGACACGCACTTCACCCCGAGTTACCGGCCGTGGCGGCAGCGCATCGCCTTCATTCCCGACGGCGATTTCCTGCGGGCAATCGCGGCCGGCAAGGCCTCGGTCGTCACCGACGAGATCGAGAGCTTCACCGAAGCCGGCATTCTGCTGAAATCCGGCAAGGCCCTGGAGGCCGATATCATCATCACCGCCACTGGATTCCATCTCAATGTGCTCGGCGATATCGCGTTCACCCTCGACGGCGAGCCGCTCGTGTTCTCCGACACGGTCACCTACCGCGGCATGATGTTCACCGGCGTGCCCAATATGGCCTGGGTCTTCGGGTATTTCCGGGCGAGCTGGACATTGCGCGCGGATCTGGTCGCCGACTTCGTCTGCCGGTTGCTTGGCCACATGAAGGAAATCGGCGCGCGCCGGGTGACGCCGACCTTGCGGCCTGAAGACAGGGATATGCGCCTGCTCCCCTGGATCGATCCGGAGAACTTCAACCCGGGCTATCTGATGCGCGGCATGCACCTTTTGCCCAAGCGGGGCGACAAACCCGAGTGGCAACACACCCAGGATTACTGGACCGAGAAAGACACCTTCCCCGCCACCAACCTCGACGACGCCGTGTTCGTCTACGAGTGAGCCCGAAGCGAGAGAGGAACCTATGCGCCTCGACGGAAAGGTAGCGATCGTCACCGGCGGCGCGCACGGTATGGGCGAGGCCGAGGCGCGGCTCTTCGCCAAGGAAGGCGCCAAGGTCGTGGTCGCCGACGTGCTGCGCAAGGAGGCCGAGGCGGTGGCCGCCGATATTCGCGCAAGCGGTGGAAACGCCATTGCCGCAACGATCGACGTGACCAGCGAGCCTGAATGGGTGGCGTTGATCGCAAAGACATTGGCGAGCTATGGCCGGATCGACATCCTCGTCAACAATGCCGGGATCTCCGGCAGCTCGGTCGGCGATCCGGACGGCCTGGAAGGTTGGCATCGCGTCATCGCGGTCAACCAGACCAGCGTCTTCCTCGGCACCAAGCTCGCTGCCGAACAGATGGCGAAGACCGGCGGCGGATCGATCGTCAATATCAGCTCGATCATGGGATTTGTCGGCGGCATCGGGGGTCACCCGGCCTACCATGCCTCGAAAGGCGCGGTGCGGATCTATTCGAAAGCGGCGGCGGTGCGTTACGGGCCTTCGGGGATCCGGGTTAACACCGTGCACCCCGGCTACATGCCGCCGATGCTGAACGCGACCAACGCCGGCGAGCGCGCCGACAAGATCGCGCTGACCCCGCTGCGCCGGCTCGGCGAGCCGCTCGAGGTGGCCTACGGCGTCCTGTTTCTCGCCTCCGACGAAGCCTCGTTCGTGACCGGCGCGGAACTCGTTATCGACGGTGGCTATATTGCTCAGTAGGCACACCCATGCCGTAGGCCGGCGTCGGCCGCGTCAGCCGGTTTTCGCGGATGCCGGGAGCGGGGGCGTTCCCCCGCTGCCGCCAGTCGAGGCAAAGATTAGCCCGGCTCCGCTCTCGGGGGCCCCGTAAACCGCAGCAGACTTGTTAGGGGAATTGGATGGCCGCGCACCTGTTTTCGCCGATTACAATCGGCGGGCTGACTCTCGCCAACCGCATCGCAGTATCGCCGATGTGCCAATACAGCGCTGTCGAGGGCTCGGCGACCGATTGGCACATACAACATTTGGGGTCGTTGTCGTTGTCGGGAGCCGGGGTGATCATCGTGGAAGCCACCGCGGTCGAGCCTGAAGGCCGGATCACGCCCGCCTGCCTTGGGGTCTACTCGGATGCGAACGAGGCGGCGCTCGAACGTGTTCTTGCCACTTGCCGGCGGTGGGGCAACACCAGGCTGGGAATTCAGCTCGCCCATGCAGGCCGCAAAGCTTCGGTGCATGTGCCTTGGCAAGGGGGTAGACCGCTGACGGCGGCGGAGGGTGCGTGGCAACGGGCTGCTGCGTCGCCGCTACCGCTCGACGATGGCTGGCCCGCACCGGCAGCGCTTGACGCGCATGGGCTCACCCGTATCCGCAATGCCTTCACTGCCGCTGCGCAGCGCGCCGACCGGTTGGGCTTCGACCTAGTCGAACTGCATGGCGCCCACGGATACCTGTTGCACACTTTTTTATCGCCGGTCGCGAACCATCGCAGCGACGAATATGGCGGCAGCCTCGACAATCGCATGCGGTTTCCCCTCGAAGTGGCTGCTTCGGTGCGTGCGGTATGGCCCCGCGGCAAGGCGTTGGGAATGCGAATCACCGGCTCCGACTGGATCGGGGGTGGACTGACGAGCGCGGACGCGGCGCTATTTGCGGCGGCTCTCAAGCGGATTGGGCTCGACTACGTTTGCGTTTCGAGCGGCGGGATTTCGCCGCAGGCGCGCGTGGTGGTCGGGCCGGGCTACCAGGTGCCGTTCGCCGAAACCGTCAAACGCGATGCCGACATCACGGTCCAGGCGGTGGGCATGATTGCCGACTCGCATCAGGCCGAGGCAATCATCGCCGAAGGACGGGCCGATTGGGTGACGCTCGCCCGCGCCTTTCTCGACGACCCACGGTGGAGTTGGCACGCCGCCGACGCCCTCTGCGCCGAAATCGCCTGCCCGCCGCAATACCAGCGCGCCCGCCCCAATCTGTGGCCCGGGGCGGTTTTGGCCCACCCACATCGCGCCGCCGGGTAGCGGCACGGCGACGGCAGGTGGTGCGGGAGGGATCCAAGACTGAGGATAGCGGTACACCGCCGGACGGTGCTTACGACTTCTTGCTGGCGTTTTGCTAATGCCGAGCTTGGCGATCCGAGGACGATGCAGGTCCGGATAACGCCGGTTATCGCAAAATGGCGAGACGCTGGAGCGACGGGCGAGTGACCGCTTCCTGGTCAACCCAACGATCCACCAGCGTGGCCGGGAATGGCTCATGAGGGGCAATCCTACGCGTACGCCCATCCCGGGAGTGGCGGCAGGTCAGCGCCGATTCCTGCCGTTCCGCCGCGCCGCGGGTAAGCGGCTGGGTCCGTCGGATCGTCTCAACCAGCGCGGCGGCCCGCTCCGAATTTCGTCGAGGATGTGTGATCCCAGCTCACGCGGGCGGGAAATTTGAACCTAATGAATGGGAGAACAAACAGATCCTGAGGGATGATAACCTCCCAAAGAGAGGCGAAGCAGCCGGAAGGGGAGTAGCGCGCGATGTTTGGTGCCGCCAATACCGGCTCGCCGCTCGACATCGTTGCGCACATCATTCAGGTGGCGCTCACACCCGTGTTCTTGCTGTCGGGCATCGCGACGCTTCTCAACGTATTCTCCACCCGGCTGGCACGCGTCGCCGATCAGGTAGAGGCGGTCAGCAAGGCGATCGAGGGAGCGGACGCTGCCGAAGTCACAGCATTGTCCGTACGACTTGCCTACCTGCACCGCCGATCGCTCGCGCTCGATGTGGCGGTTGTCCTCGGGGCCGTCGGCGGTGCGGCAACGTGCGCTGCGGTGCTCGCCCTATTCGTCGGCGCGCTGCGCGACGCAACGGTCGCCACCATCCTGTTCTCACTTTTCGGTATCGCGGTCGGATGCGCGCTGGGCGCTATCGTTGCTTTCACCGCGGAGATGTTGATGGCCAGTATCGGCATCCGGACCATAGTCGCGGAAAGCCGACGCACCGTGGATCGGACCGATGCTCCCGAGGCGACTGAGCCTCAGCATGAGGGCGGAGTCGCGACCGAAACATCGCAACCATCAGACGGAGCATGACCGCCGGCCGCGGCGTGCTGCGTCGAGTGGAGCACCTTTCTCGATTACCCGATGGGTTGTTTTCACGCGAGCCGATGGCGAAGTTGCGCCGAATCCAGCGCCAATGTCGGCGCCGGCGTGTTTGGCTTCGCGAAGCACGCGCTTGGGAAACTCCTCAGCGAAATCTCGGCGAGTGACCGCGGGATCGGTCCGGAGTTCGCCGGGAGAGACCTACTTATCGAGCCACCAATCTTCCATTCGCCAGCCGTTGTAGATGCTGTTGCTCATCAGCGTCACGTTCTTCAGATACGGCTGCCAGCAGGTGCCGAGGCGCAGGTGGTAGACCATCGGCCGCACCACCTCGTCAGCCAGCATGCGTTCGAGCTGCCAGACGATCTGTTTACGCTTGGCGATATCGGTTTCGACCGATTGCTGGTCGTTCAGCTTCTCGAACTCGGCGTTGCAAAAACCGGTATAGTTACGCTTCGAATCACAGGAATAGTTGTAATAGAAATTAGTGTCCGGCTCGTCGACCGCCTTTCCTAAGGTGCTTAGCGCAATCATGAAATCCTTGCGCGAGAGCTTGGGCACGAAATTTGCGGTTTCGATCAATTCGAGTTCGCCATCGATCCAGATCGACTTCAACTGATCGATCAATAAGGAGGCCGGCTCGCGGTAATGCGCGAGGTTGCGCGTCGAGACTTTAACAGCGAGGTGGTTGCCGGGGCCGTAGCCGGATCTCTGCATGAGCGCACGGGCTTCGGCGCGGTTCTTCTCGACATCCGGGCGGTAGATCGCCAGCGCCTCGAGCATCTCGCGCGGCATGCCCCAGACACCTTCCGGCGTGGGCTGCATCGTCCCGCCGATATCGCCCTGGCCTTCGCCGATGATGTCGATGAAGGCTTTGCGGTCGATGCTCAGCGCGATCGCGCGGCGAATTTCGGGATTGTCGAAGGGCGGCTTTGTGCGGGACATGATGATGTTGGTCGCCTCGGTCGCCGGGCCGACTTCGCAGATCGCCTTCGGCGACTGGTCCTTGACGTCTTTCAGTAATGGGATCGACACCTCGTACGGAAAGGTCATATCGAACTGGCCGGCGACAAAAGCGAGGATCGCCGTCGACCGGTTTGGGATGATCGTGTACTCGATGCCGTCGAGATAGGGCAGCCCCGGTTTCCAGTAATCCGGGTTGCGAACCAGCTTGATGTTCTGATTGGGCTTGTATTCGACGAACTTGAACGGCCCGGTGCCGATCGGATGTTGGCGCATCTGGGACGGGGTAACGTGACAGGGATAGACCGGCGACTCACCAGAGGCGAGCAGCAGCAAAAACGAAGGCTGCGGCCGCTTCAAATGAAAAACCGCCTCGTCGTCGCCCTTCGCGGTCACGTCCGCCAGATTAAAGTACCAGGATCCCCGGTAGTTGATCCGAAACTTCTCCTTGCCCTTGTCGAGCAGCAGGTCCCAGGTGCATTTGACGTCGGCGGCGGTGAACGGCTTGCCGTCGTGCCATTTGACGCCCTGGCGCAGCTTGAACGTCAGTTCGGTGCCGTCTTCGCTCCACACCCAGCTCGTCGCCAGTTCCGGCACGATCGATTTCAGGCTGTTCTGCGATACGTGCTGGTCGAACAGCACCAGGTTATTGAATACCGGCATCATCGGCGTCATTACCGAGTAGGAGCCTTCCTCGTGAATCGACATGCTGGCCGGACTATCGCGGTGATAGATCTTGAGAATGCCGCCTTGTTTTTGCGCCAATGCCGTGCCACCCGCACCGATCGCGAACACGAGCCCGACCGCCGCAGCCATTATTCGACCCGATCGAATCATCTCCGCTCCTTGCGCTTCGCATCACTCGGCCATGGGATTGATCCGTCCGGCCGGCGATCAATTTAAAAGGGGTTATTACGAAAGCGAGCCCCGAACTTAACTCAGCCTCGCCCTCGAAGACGTGCTCGAACCCGTCTATCCCACCCCCCGTATCCTCGCCCGCGTCGGCCAATCCGATCTACGGAATGTCATGTTACCCTAATCTCGAACTGCAAGGAGGTCAGCATTGGGGCGATTCCGTTGAAGAAGTACGGAGTTGCCTGCGCTTGGCTGGGCTGATTCAAGCCGCTGCGGGGGAGCGGAGTGGGTCTGATGATGGGGGAACGCCGCGTCCGGCAGGACGCTCTGTTTTACGAGTTTTCGCTCGAACGGCATGTGCCGGAGAGGCACTTGCTGCGGTCGATCGATCGGTTTGTCGAACTCGACGGGCTGTGGCAGGAATTGGCGCCGTTTTACAGCGAGATGGGGCGGCCATGTCCCGGTTGCTGCGGAGCCAGAGCCGGCTCCGCTAGGGCAACCACATCGAGCTTCCTACCATCTTATCGAGAGGCTGATCGGCTTCGATCTTTCCACCGCGCCGCTCGGGGTGGCACGTTCCGTATGCCTCGCCTTCCACCGATCGAGCGTAACTTGATCGATGCCGAGCGCGTCGGCCGCCCCTGATCGCCATCGACGCAAGCCTGCCCCTTCGCAGAGCCCCCGGCGATCCGTTACTGTCGGGGCGAGGAGGACTCCGCGACGTGGATTTTCGGTTGACCCAGGAGCAACAGAGCCTGCAGCGCCAATGCCGCGCGCTGGCCGCCGATTTTGCCACTCGGTCGGCGGCGCATGATCGCGACGCCAGCCATCCGATGGAGAATTATGACCGCCTGCGTGAGACAGGATTTCTCGCGCTGACCATCGCCAAGGAGTGGGGCGGCGGGGGCGCCAGCTTTCTCGATCACACGATCGCCTACGAGGCGCTCGGCCAGGGATGCCCGTCAACGGCGCTGGCCTTCAACATGCACGCCTCGGTAGTGATGCCGCTGTTACAGAGCGAAGAGGTGTCAGCCGAGACCAAACAGCACCTTGCGGATCTCGTCGTGCAGAAGCGCCAGCTGCTGGCCGGCAATTTCTCCGAGCCGGTTACCACCTCGCTGATCGGCGAACGCCCACTGAAGGCACGGGCGCGGCGGGTCGAGGGCGGCTACAGCATCACCGGCCGCAAGATGTTCGCCTCGATGCTCGAAGCGGCCGATTATGTTCTGGTGATGGCCTACCCCGACGAGGCGATGAGCCCCTCAGCCGCGATCATCTTGCTATTGCCGCGGGTGGCCGAGGGGCGCAGCGTCGATCCGAACTGGGACGTGCTCGGCATGCGCGCGACCCGCAGCGATTCGCTGGTCCTCGACGAATGCTTTGTGCCCGAGAACGCGGCGGTCTTTCGTTCGGACGACACGCGGCCCTTCCGGCACACCTATCTGAACTGGTTCTGGGGCTCCTACACGCCGGTCTATCTTGGCGTTGCACAAGCGGCGTTCGACGAATTGCGGCGGGTTGTCCACACGCGGCAGCCCGAGGGCTATGCCCAGCCGCTCGCCTATCACCCGGACGTCCGACGCCGCGTCGCCGAGATGAGCGCCGATCTTGAAGCGGCGAGGCTGATTACTTACCGATCGGCTTGGCTCAGCGATACCGAGGGGCCGACGGCGGAAACCACAGCCGCGCTCTATCGGGCGAAATACATGGTGGGCGAAGCGGTCAGCCGCATCACCCGGTTGGCGCTGACGCTGGGAGGCGCGCATGGCATCTTCAAAAATTCCCGCCTGGAACAGCTGTTCCGCGACGGCGCGCTCGGTCCGCTGCACCCGCCGCCATCGGATTTCTGCCTCTACAACATGGCGCTCTACGAGCTTGACCTCGATCTCGCTGACGTGCTGCCTCCGTTGAAACCCGGCTAGGCCCGGCGGTGCAAGCGCGCCGGATTCGTGATGCAGAAAACGTGGTCGACCAAGCCGACCACCTTGTCCGGGCCGGTCACATTGGCCGGGCGGATCGTTGTGATCTCCATGCCGTGCTTTTCCCGGTAATCCTGCGCCTGCCATTCGTTGAAGATCTTGTGCATCGCGTATTGCAAATGGCCGTGCTTGAAATCGTCTTCGTTGACGATGCGCTCGCCGTAAAATTTCTGTTCGCCGCTGACCGCGACCGAACTCGCGTAGACGACCCGTTTGCACCCGGCGAGGCGCGCGGCCTCGAAGCAATTGTCCATACCGAGGATATTCAACTTGAACGCGACGCGCGGCGGCAGATCGCTGCTGATGTAATAGGCGAGGTTGACTACTCGATCGGGCTTGACCGGGGTCATCACCGCCATCACGTCGTCAAACCGGCTGACGTCGCCACGCAACACCTAGACCTTGGCCAGCTCGCTGAAATTAGCGGTCTACGGGTTGATGTCCATGACCACGGAAGCTTCGCCCTGCTTCGCCAAAAGCGGGATCAGCCGCCGGCCGATAAACCCGGTGCCGCCGATGATCAACGTCGTCATGTGCGCTTCTCCCCTCTTGCGAAATGGCGTGGCGGATGTGTCGGCGAAAATGTAGTCCCGTCTCGCGCGGCGGAAGCTTACCTGATCGGCGCAACGGCACCGCTAGACGATGGATATATGAAATAATGAAGATCTTCTCTTCGCTGGCCGGTTCCAAAGGTCCTCGGCGTGAGTTCAAGATCACCTGGGGCTTGCGGGCCGGCTATGGCACGAGCGGCAGGATTTTCGATCTCGAAGAGGCGATCCGTGCGGCGCATCGCTGGATGAGAGAACGCGGTGCCCGCGGCGAACCGTTTCTGTCGGGCATGTTCACCCGCGGCGAAGTTGTCTACGCCGACTCAGCAGGTGGTGCAGCCCACGACCGGGAGCCGGTGGCGATCTTTACCGGCGAAGTGCTGCCACTCTATGCCGGCGACCTGGACGATGACACCGTCCGGATGCTGCTCAACGAACTTGAATCCGACATCGGCCGCACCCTCGAACAGGACGAAGTCCATGTCGGATATCGTGATCTAACCTGGACGCTGACGCGCAGCCGGTAGGGACCCGGTCCGCGGAGGGAAATCAGCGGCGCTGTGCTTTGTCCGCGGTTGATGGCAGGCGCACCTGAACACCTGCCTTCTCTTCCTGAAGAGTCAGGAAGATCGAGGCGTCGCGATCTCCCCATCCGCGGGCGATCGCTTCGCTCATTTCCGCTTCACACAGCGCGGCAAGGCGCATCGGCGTGCCCGTCTCTTGCGAAAGCTGGAGCGCCAGGCCCAAATCCTTGCGCGCCAGAGCCAGCGAGAAGCGCGCCGCGAAATCCCCGCGCAGGAAGGTCGCAGGCAAGCGAACCTTGAGGTTCATCTGGTTGCCCAGTGCTGCCTCGGTAAACACCTTGACGATCGTCGTCGCGTCGATCCCGGCCTTGAGCGCTGTCGTCCAGCACTCGGCCATGACAAGGTCGAGTGTGAAGGTGGCGCTGTTGTGCATGATTTTGGCGATCGAACCGGTGCCGATACCGCCGGTGTAGATGACCCGCTTGGCAATCGCGTCGAGTAGCGGTCGGGCACGCGCAAAGTCACCCGCCTCGCCGCCAGCCATCGCCAACAGATCACGTGTGCTCGCACCTTCCATGCCGCCGCTGACTGGCGCATCGACCATCCCCACCCCCTTTTCGGCGAGCAACGCATGAACTCTGCGCACCAGTGAGGGAGCGTTGGTGGTGTGGTCGATGTAGAGCGAACCTGGTCTCATCGCCGAAACCAGACCGCTTGGCCCGAGGCAGACCGCCTCCATTTCCATTGGACCGGGAAGGCAGGTGGCAAACACCTCGCAATCCGTCGCCAGTTCGGCAGGGGACTCCGCCCACCGGGCCCCCGCCGTGAGCAGCCCCGCTGCCGCTTCCCGCCGCCGATCATGGACGATTAGGTCATGACCAGCTCGCAACAGCTGGCCAGCTATCGGCGCGCCAATATTGCCGATCCCGATAAAGCCGATCTTCATCACCTGCCTACAGCGCGTAGAGCCGCCGCGGGTTGTCCCACAAGATCTTCTGCTTGCTGCGCTCGCTCAATTTGAGGCCGAGAAAGAGGTCCATCGCATTTGGGTACTTCGAGTCGCCGTGGGGGTAGTCCGTCGTGGTAACCAGATTGTCGTCACCAATCGCGTCGACCACGTGGCTGACGAACCCTTCGTCGCACTCCACCGCGCAGAACCCTTGCCGGCGGAAGTATTCCGATGGCGGCATCGACAAATGGGTCATCTCGCCGAAGGGTTCGCGCCACTCGTAATGTTCATCCATGCGATGCAGCCAGAATGGCAACCAGCCGCACTGGCCTTCGAGGAACGCGAACCGCAGCCGTGGGAAACGCTCCATCGTGCCGCCCATGATCAAGTCCATGCAGGCAAGCATCTGCTCCATCGAGTGCGTCGAGATATGGACGATGCCCATCGAGTTGAACCGGTCGGTGCCCGCCGCCTTCATGCGCGATCCGGTCGTTTCGTGAAACCCCACCGGGATATCCAATTCCTGGCAGACCGCCCAGAGCGGATCGTAGTAGCGGTCGTGCCAAGGCCGATTGTTGTGGATGTTGGGGCGGATGAAAATCGCCTTCATCCCGAGCTTGGTGACCGCGCGGCGGGTTTCGGCAACCGCGCTGTCGACGTCGTGCGGCGAAACCGCGGCGGCGCCGAACATGCGCTTGGGGTCGGCAGCCCGGATGTAGTCGCGCAGCCAGTCATTATAGGCCCGGCACGCCGCTGCGGCGAAGCGTGCGTCCATCGTGCTGAAAGCGGTCACGTACATTGCGGAGGTTGGGAACAGGATGGCGAGGTCGAGCCCCTCCTTGTTCATTGCCTGCACTTGCGACTGTGGATCAAAATCGCGTGCGATTTCTTCTGCATACCGATCGCCGAGCGCCGTCTCTTCGGCATCGGTCACCGCAGGCCAGTCGCCACCCGGCATCGCTGCCATGACCTCGCCTTCCACCATTGTGCGGATGTCCCAGCGGCGCTCGCTAAGCCGCCAAGGGGCCCGATCGCGAAATTCTGGATCGATGTAGCGCTGCCATAGATCGACGGGCTCCATCACGTGCATCTCAGCGTCGATCAGCCTGAAGCCCTGCTTCGACACGATACTGCTCCCTCGACGGTTTCCGTGCGCCCAGCCGCGCGACCATTTTGCAGCCACGTTGCATTCCCCGTCCAGCACTGGCTCCGGCTTGCCGCTCGGCGATCGCAATTTCGTCGCGGCTCGCGCGGCCGGGCGCCGAGAGAAGTTCGCGGAATGATCTTCCGACGCGATACGGTGACCGAACGGGTGCCGTGACTTCAGGCTGTCAATGACCGGGTTCGAGGTGTCCGCATCGCAAGTCCGATTAATCGGAAACGGAGGGTGGCCACCCTCCCGAGCCCTCCATCTCCTGTCGTGCAAGGACTGGCTGTTGGCGGTTTGATCTTTGGATGCAGCGTGGGGTTAGAGCATAGCCGCATTGGCTGGAATCGCTGCAAGCGATTCCCAGACCAGGAAAAGTGTGATTCGCTGTCGTGACCGCAAGATGTTGGGGGAGCATCGATGGTCTGGCGGCAGGGGCAGAGCTATTCGGAGGACCTGCGGGCACGGGTTCTGGCGGCG
>JBARKH010000416.1:0-4913 GCA_049801295.1 Allostellaceae bacterium
GCCCGAAGCAGCGCGCCGAAGCGAAATACTGCCGCTGCGACGCCCCACGTGGTGCCAATGGCGATGCCATCGGCGCCCGGCGCAGCGCGCCCGAAGCGAGATACTGCCGCCGCCACCGCCGCCCGAAGCGCCGGCCCGCGGAATGTTGCACAAAGCCCCGTCCGCCATTTGGCCAAAGCAACGCCGGATCGCCATCGCCAAGCCGCGACGCACCCGGCCGAACCGCACTACGGCGCGGCAGTCCCCAAGCCTCCCGGTCCCTATCCGGGAATGCCGGTGCGCGAGCCGACGCATCTTGCGATGGTGCCGCCGCCGCCCTACGGTATGCCCCCGCCCTATTGGCGTCCGCCCTACCCGCCCTACCCGCCGAACTGACCGGTCTCAACAGCTTGGACAGTCGTGAGCACCCTCTGGGCGCAGCCGCGCACGATCGTCGCCTTCAGCGGGGCGGGTCTCGCGCGCGAAGCGGGGTTTGCGCCGTTCGACCCGGACGCTATGCCGGCGGGGCTGCGCCTCGAAGACATCGTCACCCGCGAGGGCTTCGCCCGCGATCCGGCGCGGGTGCGCGGGTTCTACAATCTGCGCCGTCATCAGCTGTTGGAGACAAAGCCCACCGCCGCGCATGAGGGGCTTGCCGTCGTTGACGCGGTGCGCCCGCGCGAGATCCTGATCGTCACCGGCAACATCGACGATCTGCACGAGCGCGCCGGCTCCCAGGCGGTCATCCATCTCCATGGCGAGCTCATGAAGGCGCGCTGCATGATCTGCACAGAGGTCTCCGAGCGCTACGACGACATCACCGAGGAGACCGGTTGCCCGGTCTGCGGCAACAAGGGGCACCTGCGTCCGCATGTCGTCTGGGTCGGCGAGGAGCCGCTGCACATCGCGAGCGTCTACGAGGCGCTCGCCGATGCCGCGCTCTTCCTGGCGATCGGCGCCGCCGGTGGCAGCGAACTCGCGAAGGGCTTTCTCGCCGAGGCGCGCCGCACCGGCGCCCGCACGGTGGAGTTTCCCGGCGAATTCGGCCGCGAGCCCGCGCCCGATTCCGGGCCGTTCGACGAGCGCATCCCTGGCCCGCTCTCAGAGACCGTGCCGGAATATGTGAAAAGATTGATTGCCGGCAGCTGAGCGCCGCAGCTCATTAGGGTGCCGGTCAGCCGGTGCGCCGGCTTGATGACCTTGCGAGAGATCGACAGTTTGGGTGCGCAACGCGCGGGGATGAGATGAGCGCAACACACGATGTCGCCGAAAATGCGGGGAAGGGGCCGAAGACCATCGGCGACTTGCCGGAATGGGACCTCGCCGACCTCTATCCCGGCCGCGACAGCCCCGCGCTGACCCGCGATCTCTCTGACATCGCGGCGGCGGCGGAGGCGTTCCGGGCACGCTATCAGGGCCGGCTCGGCGAGTTGCCGGGCGCCGGTCTCGGCGCCGCGGTGGCTGAGTACGAGCGGCTGCAGGAACTGGCCGGACGGATCATGAGCTATGCCGAGCTGATGCGGGCTGGCAATGCCGCTGACGCCGAGATCGCCCGCTTCTTCCAGACGATGCATGAGCGGATCACCGCGGTCTCGAGCGATCTCCTGTTCTTCACCCTCGACATCAACCGGTTCGAGGAGGCCGATCTCGACGCCAAAGCGGCCGACCCGGCGCTGGCGCGCTATCGCCCGTGGCTGCGCGACTTGCGCGCCCAGCGTCCGCACCAGCTCAGTGACGATCTGGAAAAGCTGCTGCTCGAGAAATCTGTCGCCGGGCGCGCCGCATGGACCCGCCTCTTCGACGAGACGATCGCCGAGCTCCGCTTTCCCTTCCGCGACCGGGACCTTACCGAGCCCGAGGCGATGCACCTCCTCTCCGACCCCGACGGCGCGGTGCGGCAGGAGGCGGCGCTGTCGATCGGCGAGGTGCTCCGGCGCAACGGCCGCCTCTTCGCGCTGATCACCAACACGCTTGCCAAGGATAAGGAGATCGAGGACCGCTGGCGCCATTTCCCGCGGCCGATCTCGGCGCGCAACCTGTCGAACTTTGTCGAGGACGAGGTGGTGGACGCCCTCATTGCCGCGGTGCGCGCAAGCTACCCCACCCTGTCACATCGCTACTATCGGCTGAAGGCGCGCTGGTTCGGGGTCGATGCATTGCCGTTCTGGGATCGCAACGCGCCGCTGCCCGGCGAGGATGAACGTGCTGTCCCCTGGGACGAGGCGCAATCGACCGTCCTTTCCGCCTACCGCGACTTCTCACCCGAGATGGCCGCGATCGGCGAGCGCTTCTTCAAGGCGCGCTGGATCGACGCGCCGGTGCGCCCCGGAAAGGCGCCGGGCGCCTTCGCTCATCCGACCGTGCCGGGCGCCCACCCCTATCTCCTGCTCAATTATCAGGGCCGGACCCGCGATGTGATGACGCTGGCGCATGAGCTCGGTCACGGCGTCCATCAGGTGCTGGCCGGGCCCCAGGGGCAGCTGATGGCCGATACGCCCTTGACCCTGGCGGAGACCGCGTCGGTATTCGGCGAGATGCTGACCTTCCGCGCGCTCCTGGGCGCCGAGCGCGACCCCGCCCGCCGCAAGATCATGCTCGCCGGCAAGGTCGAGGACATGCTGAACACCGTGGTGCGCCAGATCGCCTTCGTCACCTTCGAGATGCGCGTCCATGACGAGCGGCGCGAAGCGGAGCTGACCGCCGAGCGGATCTGCGAGATCTGGCTGGAGATCCAGCGCGAGAGCCTCGGCCCGGCATTGCGCCTCGACGATGCCTACCGCTACTACTGGGCCTACATCCCGCATTTCATCCACTCGCCGTTCTATGTCTACGCCTATGCCTTTGGCGATTGCCTGGTGAATTCGCTATACGCGGCCTATGAAGACGCCCATCAGGGCTTTGCCGAGCGCTATCTGGCGCTACTGCGCGCCGGCGGTACGCTGCGCCACAAGGCACTCCTGGCGCCGTTCGGGCTTGACGCCGCCGACCCGGAATTCTGGTCTAAAGGATTGGGCGTCATCAGCGGCTTCATCGACGAACTGGAAGCGTCGGGCTGATATTTTAGTGACCGAGGGAAACTTGCAGGACGGAACAGCGCGCGGACTTGATCGGTGGCGCGGGCCGGAGCACGCCAGCGGAGCACGTGCCCTCGCCGCGCGGGTGGTCGGATTGCAACCCATCCGCGGAACCCACCTGATTTCCTCGGGCATTGATCGGTGCGGGTGAGGACCCGCTTGCGATGATTACCTCGGACGCCACAAGGCGATTAACCGGCTTTGTGCGGCGCATGTTCGATGCGCCGCGCGCTGGATCGAAACCGGCTGCGGCAACAACCGGCAAGCGGGTATCCGCGGCTGGCGGTCCCGGCGCCAACAACGAGCCGGTGGTGATTGGTCCGGTATATCGATGGGGCCGGGTGTCGCCCGAGGGGCCCCTCGAGTTCGATCAGTCCGGTCCGGCGGTAATCACTCCCGCCACCGGCGCGCTGACCGGCCCCAGCCCTCGGCTGGTGTGCCGGTTCTGGGGCGAGGACATCGGCGAACCGGTGGATATCGTCATCGAGGCGAGGCCCACCGAGGGCCGCGTCTATTACCGACTGAAGCTCGGCCGCTCGCGCGCCGCCGACCTCGCGATGCTGGGGATCTCGCGGCCGCAGGGCGAAGTCTATCTTTGGGCCGTGCGCCAACGCTCGCTCGACGGCAAATGGGTCACCGCCGGCCGCACCGATCTCCACATCGAGCCCGACTGGGCTGCGGCGGCCAGGCTGATTGCGGTCGTTCAGCCGCCGTCTGACGCGCTGGCGGGTGACGCCGCGATGCGGACCGCGCCGGAGGAGCGGATCGGCGACCAGCGGCAGATCCGTCTGGCGGTCTGGGCAAGCGACATCGCCAACGCAAGCGGAAGCACCGCCGATCCGAAGTTCATGTTTGGACCGTTGAGCGAGCCGGTCGAGCTGCTGCTGGTACCGTGCGGCGTCGGCGGGGTCTTTCCCAACGCCTTCACCGCGGCATGGCTTGGGACATTGCTGGCCGAGCGCGAGACCGTGGCCGCGCTGATCGAGCGAAGCGCCAATGCAATGGCAGATACGCTGTGCAAATTTCTGCCCGAAGCGGCCGTGCGAACGGACCACGCGCGCTGGCTCCGTCTTGATCGCACCGACGATCTCGCCGATTGCGTCACCTCGCTACCCACCTCCTATCCGTTCCTGCATCACGCTTACGAGGGGTTCCGCGAGAAGTTCTCCGAAAAGGGCTGGGAGCCTCTCGCTTCCCGCAGTTTCATGTATTCGATGCTGGGCACCAGCCGGAACTCATTGCTACTGGAGCGGATGGCGATCAAGTTCGGATGGGGTCCGATCCCGACGATCGTCGATATCGGCGGGGGCTGCGGCTTTCTCGGGTTGGAGCTGGCCGCCAAGGGATGGAACGTCGCCGCCGTCGACCGCGATTCCTTCAGGACCGAGGTGGTAGGGCGCTGGCTGGCGGAGCGCTCGCCGCGTCCGCTGCCGCTCGAGTTGGTGACGCAGTCGATGGACGAGATCCCGCAAGGCGGCGTCCCCGGTGGGCGGGCGCCACACGTGATCACCTTTTTTCACAGCCTGCTGATGGGGCAGCGCGACCGGGTCGGCGATATCCTTCGCGCCTGCTGGGACAGTCTCGTGCCCGGCGGAGCCCTGGTCATCCACGAGCTGGTGCACGGGACCCCGGGCGAACGTCTGGACGACCAGCGTTTGTTCGAGCAGGAGGAGTTGCTGCGACTGCTCACGGAAAATGCCGCGGCGCCAGGCTTCGTGTCAGTCCTCGACGGTAAACCGATGGACAAGTTCGTCCCTGGCACTAGCCTCATCGTCGTGCGTCGCCCGTGAGCGATGAGGACAGTTTTACCGGCCGCGTGCGGCGCTACGCGCGGGTCGGCGGCGCGATGGGTGGGCTGGC
>JBARKH010000417.1:0-4756 GCA_049801295.1 Allostellaceae bacterium
GGCTGACGCCGCGCGCCCGGGCCGATCGCCTCGTTGGGATCGCGCGCCTCGGCGACGGCACCCCGATCCTCAAGGTCACGGTCACCGCACCGCCGGCCGACGGCCGCGCCAATGACGCCTTGCTGCAGTTATTGGCCAAGGAATGGGGCCTGGCGCGGCGTGATCTCGCGATCGTCGGCGGCCACAAGAGCCGCGGCAAGATCGTTCGCGTCGCCGGCGAAACCCCGCTGTTGCTCAAGCGCCTGGGCGCCGCGCTCGCCGGCTTGCCGACATCGTGAAAGCCCGGCGGGGCGCCTCGCCTACCCCTTGTCCCGCCGTGCGGCGAGGCGTAGGCGCAGGGCCTGGAGGCGGATGAAGCCTTCGGCGTCGCGCTGGTCGTAGACCTGGTCTTCTTCGAAGGTGACGTGCGCCTGGCTGTAGAGGCTGTTCGGCGATTGCCTTCCAACGACTCGCGCCAGCCCCTTGTAGAGCTTCACGCGGACCCGGCCCTCGACCTTTTCCTGGCTCTTGTCGATGAGCGCCTGCAGCATCGCTCGCTCAGGGGAAAACCAGAAGCCGTTGTAGATCAGCTCGGCGTAGCGCGGCATTAATTCGTCCTTCAAATGCATCGCGCCGCGGTCGAGTGTCAGGCTCTCGATGCCGCGATGCGCCGCCTGCAGGATCGTGCCGCCCGGGGTCTCGTAAACGCCGCGCGACTTCATGCCGACAAAGCGGTTCTCGACGAGATCGAGCCGGCCGATGCCGTGCGCGCCGCCCAGTTCGTTGAGGCGGGCGAGGAGTGCGGCCGGCGACAGCGCATCGCCATCGACGGCTACGGGATCGCCGCGCGCGAAATCCACTTCGACATAGCGCGGCTGGTCGGGCGCCTGTTCCGGGGCGACGGTGCGGCTGAACACATATTCTTGCGGCTCGACCCACGGGTCTTCCAGGACCTTGCCCTCGGCTGAGACGTGCAGAAGGTTGGCGTCGACCGAGAACGGCGCCTCGCCGCGCTTGTCGCGGGCGATCGGGATCTGGTGCTGGTCGGCGTAATCGAGGAGCCGGGTGCGCGAATTGAGCTCCCACTCGCGCCACGGCGCGATCACCCTGATATCGGGCGCCAGCGCATAATAGGCGAGCTCGAAGCGGACCTGGTCGTTGCCCTTGCCGGTCGCGCCGTGGGCGACCGCGTCGGCGCCGACCTCCCGGGCGATCTCGATCTGGCGCTTGGCAATCAGCGGCCGGGCGATCGAGGTGCCGAGCAGATAGGCGCCCTCGTAGAGCGCGTTGGCGCGAAACATCGGGAAGACGAAATCGCGCACGAACTCCTCGCGCAGATCCTCGATGAAGATCTCCCTGGCGCCCATCATCTCGGCCTTCTGGCGCGCCGGCCCGAGCTCCTCGCCCTGCCCCAGATCGGCGGTGAAGGTGACGACCTCGCAGCGATAAGTTTCCTGCAGCCAGCGCAGAATGACCGAGGTATCGAGCCCGCCCGAATAGGCGAGCACGATCTTTTTCACCTCGCCAGATTTATCCGTATCGGCCATCGCCGTGCCCCGTTCGCCAATCCTCTGACTCTTTGTGTCATTGCGAGCGAAGCAACGCAATCTCCCGCCGCTCGTCCGGTCGTTCGGCTCACGCGGCGGGCTGGACCGTCGTAGCGGTGCGCCGCGCGCGAACGCTGTCGGATTTGAGCTGGCCGCAGGCGGCCGAGATGTCGCGGCCGCGCGGGGTTCTCACCGGCGCCGAATATCCAGCGGCGAAGACGATGTCGGAGAAGGCCGCGATCGCCGCCTCATCGGAACATTCGTAGGGCGCGCCGGGCCACGGGTTGAACGGGATCAGATTGACCTTGGCGGGAATGCCCTTCAATAGCCGCACCAGCTCCTTGGCCTCGGCGGGGCGGTCGTTGACGCCCTTCAGCATCACGTATTCGAAGGTGATGCGCCGCGCGTTGCTCGACCCCGGATAGGTGCGGCAGGCGTCGAGCAGTTCCGCAATCGGGTATTTGCGGTTGAGCGGCACGAGCTGGTCGCGCAGTTCGTCGGTGACGGCATGCAAGGACACCGCGAGGTTGACCCCGAGCTCGGCGCCAACCCGGGCCATCATCGGCACGACGCCCGCAGTCGAGAGGGTGATCTTGCGCCGCGACACGGCCAGCCCCTCGGGGTCCATAACGATCTTCAGCGCGGCGGCAACGTTATCGTAATTGTAGAGGGGCTCCCCCATCCCCATCAGCACGATATTGGTCAGCTGGCGGCCCTCCGGCGGCGACGGCCATTCGCCGAGCGCGTCGCGCGCCACCATGATCTGGGCGACGATCTCGGCCGCGCCGAGGTTGCGCACGAGGCGCTGCGTGCCGGTGTGGCAGAAGGTGCAGTTGAGCGTGCAGCCGACCTGCGAGGAGACGCACAGCGTGCCGCGATCCGCTTCGGGGATGTGGACGGTCTCGACTTCCTGTCCGTCGGCGAAGCGCACGAGCCATTTCCTTGTGCCGTCGATCGAGGCGAGCGCCCGCGCGACCTCCGGCCGGGCGAGCGTGTAGCGCTGGGCGAGGCGCTCGCGGAAGGCCTTCGCCAGATTGGTCATGTCGGCGAAGTCGGTGGCGCCGCGGTGATAGATCCAATGCCATAGCTGGCGCGCACGGAACCGCTCGGCGCCGAAAGCGGCCAGCTCGGCGGCCAGCTCGGCGCGGCCCATACCCACCAAATCGGGGGCGCCGCGCGGCTCGCGTGAGGGATCGTCATCGGCCATGGCGGATATATGGGATCGCGCCGACGTTCCGCGAAATCGTCAGGTCTTGGCGGCCGGGTGCTTGCGCCGTTTGTGGGTCGGAGGGGGCGCGGGCGGTGGGGCGGTCTCCTCCCGCGTGACGCCGCACGCCTTGTCGATCGCCGCGAGCGCCTTGGAAAAGCCGGCGAGCGCATAGATGTCGGTCGTCGCCGGGCCTTTCTGCGGCATGCCCTTGACCACTGCCTGCCTGCCTTTGGCGAGCGTGGCGACGATCGTCTTGTCGAGGTCGGACGTTCGCGCCCAGGCGCTGTCGTCCTTGGTGAACAGCTCGAATTTGCTGCCGTTGATGTCGAGTGCGACGTCGCTGCCGTCTTTCAGCGTATAGCCCTCGACGAAGCTGACGACATTGGTGATCTTTTCCACCGGACGATGCGTCACCATCGCCGTTGGGGGTTTCCTCGCGAAGGAGGCCGGCTCGCTCTTCTGCGCCTGGCCGACGAGGTAGCAGACCTTGCCGGTCTTATCCTGGGAAGCAAAGGCTGACCATGCATCAAAACTGCCGAGCGGGTGCGCCACCGGAGCGGGCGGTGTGGCAGGCGCCGCGGGGGCTGGCGCCACGTGGTGCTTTTTCGGCTGGGCGGCCGCCGGTGCCGGCGAGATTGCCATCAGCACGGCCGCCGATACGGTCAGCGCGCCGACCAGGCAGCATCGGATATTGATCATTGCTGCACCATAGCCACGACGCCCCACGATTGCCAACCGGCGGCGATGCGCGCGTTCTAACCCACTCCCCACGCGCGGCAAAACCGGGCACAATGGCGCGCCATGGACGAAATAACGATTCGCGCCGCCCGACCCGGGGATGCCCGGCGCATCGCGCGGCTTGATGTGGAAACCTGGCAGGCGGCCTATGCCGGCATCCTGGCGACGCCGTTTCTGGTGGGCCTGTCGGCGCAGCGGCGCGAGCTCGGATGGGCCACCGCCATCGAGCGCGAACCGCGCGACGTGCGGGTTGCCGTCGACGATGACGGCAACATTCTGGGTTTCGGCAGCTGTGGGCGCTGCCGCGGCGGTGCAAAATTCGCCGGCGAGGTATTCACCCTCTACGTCGCGCCGGACTGGCAGAATCAAGGAATCGGCCGCCTGCTCCTCATTGCGCTCTTCGAACGGCTGGTTGACCAGGCGTGCGGCTCGGCGATCATCTGGGTGCTGCGCGACAATCCGGGCCGCTTCTTCTATCGGCGCCTCGGCGGCAGGGAAGTCCAGCACCGGATCTTTGCCGTCGGCGGCAAGCGAATCGAGGCCGCCGGCTTTGCCTGGCACGATCTGCCGCGCTTCCTTGAAACCGCCGCCAAGGCCGAAGACCGCCCCGAGCCTTAACTACCGCCCGCCCGCCGGCACGGGAGCAGGTTTCTCGGCCGGGAGGGCGCCGCCTTCCTGCCAGCGCCCGGCTTTCTTCAGCGCATCGGCGACTTCGGGCGGCATGTATTTTTCGTCGTGCTTGGCGAGGACGCTGGTCGCGACAAAGACGCCATCGCCGCGCAGCCTTCCCTCGGCGACGACGCCCTGCCCTTCGCGGAACAGATCGGGCAGCACGCCATCGTAGACAACCGCGATATCGGTCTTCCCGTCGGTGACGCGAAAATCGAGGCGGTGGCCATCCGCCTCGCGCACCAGGCTTTGCTTTTCCACCAGCCCGCCGATCCGGATGCGGCGTCCTGGGGGGATTTTCTTCGCGGCGAGATCGCTCGGGCCGTAGAAGAACACGAGATTGTCATTGAACGCGGCGAGCACCATCGCGGTTGCCGCCCCGAGGAGGCCCAGGCCCACCGCCAGGGCGAGGAGGCGGCGCCTCTTGCGGGTCATCGGGTCCGGTCGGGCGGCTGCAGGAGGTCGAGCGCAAGGAGGCTCGCGCGGTAGCGCCGCCACGAATAGAGCGCGAGCCCGCCCAGCACGAGCGCCGTGACGCCATAGGCGGGCCAGACGAACCCGGCATACCCACCCATCGCCAGCCAGCTCTCGATCGTGCCGGTCATGGCCGCAC
>JBARKH010000418.1:0-14890 GCA_049801295.1 Allostellaceae bacterium
CCCGCGGACATGGCGCCCCCGGCCACGGTACATCCGCGCAACCAGCGGCCACGGGCAAGGCCGCGCTGGCCCCGGGCGTACGCGCGACCGTCGCGGTCGCGTCGGGCAAGGGCGGGGTGGGCAAATCCACGGTCGCGGCCAATCTCGCCCTGGCATGCAAGGCGAACGGCCTCTCGGTCGGCGTGCTCGACGCCGATATCTACGGCCCCTCGATGCCGCGCATGCTCGGGATCTCCGGGCGGCCCACCGCCTCCCCCGACGGCAAGATCCTGCGGCCGATGGAGAATTACGGCGTCAAATGCATGTCGATCGGCTTTCTGGTACCGGAAGACACGCCGATGATCTGGCGCGGCCCCATGGTGATGAGCGCCCTTCAACAGATGCTGCGCGACGTATCCTGGGGCGAACTCGACATCATGATCGTCGATATGCCGCCCGGCACGGGCGATGCGCAATTGACGATGGCCCAACAGGTGGCGCTCGCGGGCGCCGTCATCGTGTCGACCCCGCAGGACATCGCCCTCATCGACGCGAGGAAGGGTCTGGCGATGTTCCAGAAGGTCGATGTGCCGGTGCTCGGCATCATCGAGAACATGAGTTATTTCCTCTGCCCCCATTGCGGTGAGCGCAGCGACATCTTCAGCCATGGCGGGGCGCGCCGTGAAGCCGAGCGGCTCGGCACCGATTTTCTGGGCGAAGTACCGCTCGACATCGCGATCCGCGAGACCTCGGACGACGGCCGCCCGATCACCGTCTCGCAGCCGGACTCACCCTACGCCCAAACCTTCCGCGCCATCGCCGCGCGCGTGTGGGAAAAGGTCTCGGGCGAAACCCCGGCCCGTCGCGCGGGGCCGCGGATCGTGGTGGAGTAGAGCCCCCCGTTCTTCACGCGCAGGCCTGCAGTATTTGCTGGCCACCCTCTTCAGCGGCGCCGGCTAATCCCTCACGAATTCGCGCCCGAAGGGTCTGAAAGCGTGCTGCTCATGGCTCACAGTTGCCGCTCGTTGCGTTGGGACAAGAGACTTTCGGGAAAGGACCAACGCTAATCAGCCAAATCCCTCCTAAAACCAGGATGACGACCCCGGCGCCTTTCAGGAACCGCACGAAACAATTTCCGGTGAACTGATGGGTCACGATCCTAGCCTCAAGCCTGCACCGCCTTTAATCCACGCCTCGATTTCGGGCGAGGGTATTACCAGCCGCGCTCGGCTCCCCGGCGCCCAACAATTCTGGCCGTGAACATACCAACTCCGGCCACAATGCCAAGTGGAATGACTTGTCACCACGCGGGATTTTACAGCCTCCCGTACAATGACCGGCAGTTGAAATTCTACGCGGCCGCGGTAGTCCGTGCGAATGCACGCCTTATCCCCAACCGCCGCCGCTCTGTAATATGCCGTAATCTCCTCTTGGGTTTGGGAGTGGCTCGGATCGAGCAGCCTAGCTGCCAGAATGTCTTCCGTGATCTCCGCTCGCATTTGTGCCTTGCTCGGCCAGTAGCGCGCGGGATAGGGGGAGGGTGTGCGGTCAGCTTTATTCCTGAGTTTGATGGTCCCCCGCACGACGGCCGCGGCAACTCCAGCACTCACTAGCCAACCCTCGACGACTACACGCTCGATGACTATACGCTCTTTTTTCATGACCCTACCAAACCCCACCGATGGGTACGAGGCTATTAGAATCCGTCATTTAGCGCTGTGTTCATCTAAATGACCCCGCCTTCAAAATGAATAGAACGGTGTATATGAGGGCGCCGGCCGCGTCGCCAAACATAAGTCACCTAGTTTGGCAATTTTTCTTTCGGCTTCACCTCCCGCACGCTCCGGACGAACTCGGAAATCTCGGCGCGATCCCATTTGAGGTGGACCCGTCTTGTCGACGCCGGCTGCTTGGCGAGGCAGATCCCCGGGCGGCGCTCGGTATGTGGCCGGATCGGGCGCGGTACAAAGCCGCCGCCGCAATTCGGGCAAACGTTGAACAGGACGTGCTCGACGCAATCGGCGCAGAAGGTGCACTCATAGCTGCAGATCCGCGCGTCGGCGGCGTGCGGCGGCAGATCCTTGTCGCAATTTTCGCAGTTAGGCCGGAGTTGGAGCATCGCTGTGCTATCCCGCCGGCCGCACTGCGGCGATTTCGGCGGCGAAGACCATCTCCTCCTGGCCGACGAGGACCGGATCGCGCGGAGACGATAGGTAGCGTGCGAAGAGCCACACGCCGTCGGCCGGGTTCGACACGATTTCCGCTTCTGCGCCGTCGGCCAGCGTGATGTGCGAGCCCGGCGCCAGCGCGCGGATGTTGATCGGGTCGCTCATCCCTGGAGCCTCGGACAATGGGCTGAGCGTCCTTCGAGACGCCCGCTACGCGGGATCCTCAGGATGACAAAATTTCTTAATGCCATCATCAATCTACGTCATCCTGAGGAGCGTCCGAAGGGCGCGTCTCGAAGGACGCGCGGCGTCAATGCAGCGACCTTCATTCCGCCGCTGCCCGCTTTTGATGGCGCCAGGTGGCGAGGTCGGCCCAGCTGTCGGCTTCCATGAACTCGGCCCAGCGGCGATAGAGGTTGCGCAGATTATGTTCGCTCGAGATCGCCTTGGTCAGGTCGACCACCGTCCCCGGCAGGCGGAACCCTTCCCATTCGTAATTCTCGACTTCGGTGCCGAGGCCCTGCTCGTAGCTATAGGGGAAGCGGCGCGCGATCGTCCCGCGGCTGGCGGCGTGCGCGTAGTTCCAGTTCTCCATGTCGTCCTGTTCGGTCATCCCGCCGGGGCCGGAATAGCGCATGTAATACTCGCGCAGGAACGTCTTGACCTCGGCGGGCGCGTTTCTGTCGACGAGATACCAGCGCCACACCTCGGTCTGGTGCGCCCCCTTGGGATGCCACACCGCGATCGTGCGCGGCTGGCGCGCGAGATAGGCGGTGCTCGGAAATACCTCGCCCACGAGGGTGATCAGCCGTCCCCACTCGCCGCGCTTCTGGCGGCGCACGTCCTCGCAGTGGCGAAAATAGTCGGAGACGACCGAGGATTGCTGGTAGCCAGGCGGCACCGCGACCGCCCGCGGCAAGAGATAGGCGGTGGTCTGATGGCCCCGGTCGGGGATCGCGATGTGGAGCTTCCTCGCCAGTTGGAGTTCCGGCATGTCGCGCCGTCCGCTGCCGGAGGGGCCGACGCCGACCAGATCGACCGAGCGGTGGCTGATGTTGTGATAGCTGTCGCCGCTGAAATTCTCCGCCGGGAACTTCCAGTTGCATGGCACGAGCCATTTCTGGACGCCGCCCAGGATTTCGGTGCCGCCCTCGCTGCCGTCCCAGCTGTCGAGGGTCTGGTCGAGATAGGGGGTGAAATCGCCGAGATATTCGAGGAAAGCGGGCGCCGAGGGGTCCCAGGTGGCCCAGACCGCGCCCTTGTGGCGGGCGATCTGCGCGACCTCGACGAGGCCCCATTGCGCGCGATCGAGTGTGGAATGATAGGCCCCGCGGAAGAACGGCACGCCGACGAGCTTTCCGTCCGTCCCATAGCTCCACCCGTGGTAGGGGCAGGTGAAGACGGTGGTGTTGCCGTCGTCGTAGCGGCACACCTTCATGCCGCGGTGACGGCACGAATTGAGGAAAACGTGTACTTCGCCGGCGCGGTCGCGGGTGAGGAGCACCGATTCCTCGCCCATGCGCGACACAAAATAATCGCCGGGGTTGGGGATCTGGCTCTCATGCCCGATGAACAGCCAGGAGCGGGCAAAAATCTTTTCCTGCTCCTCGGCGTAGATCTCCTCGTTGACGAAGATCTCGCGGCTGATCCGGCCGGTTGAAAGATCGACCAGCCCGCGGCGGTAACCGATGGTGCGTTCGCTTGCCATGCATCCCTCCCGCTACCCCCGTTCCGTCCTGGCCGGGCGTGACCCGGCCATCCACGTGGATGCCCGGAACAAGTCCGGCCATGACGGTGGGCGAGGGTGAGTCTGCGTGTTTGCACTCATTTTAGAAAAAGAACGTAAGGTTTTTGCTCAAGAGCACGTTCTGGTCGAGGATGATCGTGCGGCGCGCGATCCGCCAGGCATTTACGCCCTGGGCGTCACCGATCCGGCGCAACAGATCCTCGCGCTTGCCAACGAGGATGTCGGTTTCGGTCTCGACCCGGTTGCGGTATATGAGGAAGCGGCATTTGACCGCGACTTCCCGCGCTTCCTCGATCGAAGGGGATGCCTCGACCACCTGCACGTTCGAGACGAGGTGGGCGATCCGCGATTGCGGCTCCTCGGCCCAATGGATGCCGGTCTGGATCTGCCGCACCCTGCGGGTCAGCGTGTCCTTACCCTCGTCGAACCAGGCGATGTCCTGGCCCTCGCGGGTGAACTCGCGCTCAGCCTCGCCGAACTTGACGTTGCGCCGCATCGGCATCCAGTAGCGGATGTCGTCGGCGAGGAGCGCCAGCCAATCCTCATAGCGCCGCTCGTCGAGGATCTCCGCTTCGCGGTAAAGGAACTCGGCGATCTCGTGCGTTAGAAGGACCCTGGCCATCCGCTCGTCATTCATCGCGCCGCTCCGCGCTCAACTCCACCCCGGCCATCACCTCGAGGATCTTGGCGACCGCCGGATAGCCTTCGCCACCCGGACCGTGCGCCTGCGCCTGCTTGTACGCGTCATAGGCCAGCGCGCCAAGCGCCGCCGGCGCCCCGACCTCGCGCGCAAAGCTGACCGCAAGGTCCATGTCTTTGACGATGATGTCGAGCGAGCCGTTCGAGGCAAAGGCGCGGCTCAAGACCGTGCGGGCGCTGGTGTCAAACGTGCGGCTCTGGCCGGCGCTCACGGGCACGATCTGCGCCAGGACGCCGAGGTCGATCCCGGCTTTGGCGGCGACCAGCATGCCTTCGATGGCAGCGATGAAATTGGTGTAGCCGAGATATTGCGTGACGAGCTTGGCGACACAGCCCGCCCCGCTCGGCCCGACATGAAAGACATTCTTGGCGATCGCCTCAAAGAGCGGCCGGGCGTGCGCGAAAACGGCATCCGCGCCGCCGACCATCACGGTCATGTTGGGCGGGCGGCCGCTGACCGGGGCGTCGAGAAACGCGAAGCCGCGCTTGCGCGCCGCCTCCGCCACCAGCCGGACCGTCGCCGGCGCGTTGGTCGTGAGGTCGATATAGGTGGCCCCGGGACGCAGCCCGGCGAGGATGCCGCGGTCGGGATCGAGCGCCGTCGCCTCAACCTCGTTCGGCCCCGGCAACGAGGTGAACACGGTTTCGGCGCCGTAGGCGGCTTCGCTCGGGCTGTCGGCGGTCGCCGCCCCATGCCCGATCAACGCTCCCATCGCCTCCGGCCTGATGTCGTAAACCGTCAGCCGGTGCCCGGCCGCGATTAGGCAGCCGGCAATCGGCGTCCCCATAGTCCCGGTGCCGATAAAGCCTATGCGCATCGCCCTGCCCGTTATCCGCCGCGCCGCCATCATCGGCGCGCGGGGGCTCAGGGGCAAGCGTCAGGACCGGCCGAGCACCGCCATCAGCTCTCGCCATTCGCGGGCCGAGAGGCCGCTCGAGGCCTGGTCGACGGCCTCGCCGGCCAGTAGCCGGCGGATGATTGCGAGCCCGGTCGCGGAGATCGTCGCCGCGTTCATGCGGTATTCGAGGAAGGCGGCATGCGCGAGCGGAACCCAGCGCTCGAGCGTGCCCAGCATCGCCTCGGCGTATACGCGGATCTCGTGTTGCGCGTGCGGGTCGGCGCGCAGCGAGAGGAAATGCATCAGGTTGTGGAGGTCGGTCTTCCAGTACCATTGGGTGTAGAAGTTGAGTGACAAATTCATTCGCGCCAATTCGCGCGCGAGGCCGGGCCATGACGGATCGCGCGGCACGCCCTTGTCGTCCTCGTTGAGCAGCCCGGCATAGCCGGCATAGGCGCGCTCGGACTCGCTGCGCAACAGATCGAGCACGCGCCGCGCCGCTTCGCCCTCGATGACATCGCCGCGCCCCTGCCGGTTGACCGTCGCCTGCGCTGCCAGATGTTCCGCCGCCGGGATGTAGAACTCGTTGTCGAGGATCGAATAGCGCGCGGAGTATTCGTTGACGTTGGCGGTGCGGTGGCGGATCCATTGCCGCGCCACGAAGATCGGCAGTTTGACGTGGTACTTGATCTCGCACATCTCGAACGGCGTGGTATGGCGGTGGCGCATCAGATAGTTGATGAGGCCGCGGTCTTCGCTGACCCGCCTTGTGCCGCGGCCATAGGAGACGCGCGCCGCCTGAACGATCGCCCCATCGTCGCCCATGTAGTCGATGACACGGATAAAGCCGTGGTCGAGTACCGGCAGCGGCTCATAGAGGATCTCTTCAAGCGCCGGTACGGTGGCGCGCCGCGTCGGCCGGGTCTGGCCGCGCCCGGCGGCGATCTCCTGCTCCTGCTCCGGGGTCAGCGGCATGCTTCCTCGCACAAACACCGTCATGCCCGCGGAAGCGGGCATCCAGGGCAAGCGATCGAGCTTGTGGTCCTGGATTCCCGCTTTCGCGGGAATGACGAGAATATACCCCGCGATGCCAACGGTACCCCGCCGCGATTGCGTTCGGCCGGGCGCCACCCTATATCTTCCTCGTCGGGCAACCGACTATGGCGATAAACGGCTTACGGAATAAGCGTTGCGGACCCGGGGGCGGTACCCGGCGCCTCCACCAATTCCCGCCGGTCTCGCGAATCGTTTCGCAAGCCGGCGGCTTATGGGGGCGAAATAGGCTCGACGCGCGTGGTAAAGGTAAAACCGTCGCTCGGCATGATACCACCGTTATCGGGTCACAAACCTAGTTGCGAACGATAACTTCGCATCTGAGGCTCTTGCGGCCTAACCCTTCACGGGGTGAAGCTAACAAGTAACTCGCGGTCCGAGGGGCACCGGGCAACAGAAGCCCCTCACTTCACCTTTGCGCGTGGGTGGCGGCGGCCGGGCGAGGGGCGATGGCGCAGGATTTGTTCCACTACGAGAAGATGGTCGAAGGCGCACTGCGCGGGGTTGTCCGCGACGCGCTCAAGCAGGCAGGCCGCGACGGGCTGCGTAGCGCCCACCATTTCTATATCGGTTTTGGGACGCGGATGCCCGGGGTCGCCATCCCCGACCGTCTGCGCGAGCGATACCCGGACGAGATGACCATCGTGCTGCAGCACCAGTTCTGGGATCTCGAAATCACCGACACAGAGTTTTCCGTGACGCTCAGCTTTCAGCAGCAACTCGAACGCCTGGTGATCCCGTTTGCGGCGGTGCGCAGTTTCGCCGACCCGTCGGTCAATTTCGCCCTTGAATTCGCCGTTCCGGAGGTCGCGCCCGCGACATCCGGTACTCTGCCGGCGCCGCTCGCGGCACCGCCCAAGCCGGCGGAAAAGCCGGCCGGGGAAGTCGTCACCCTCGACAGCTTTCGCAAGCGGTAATCCAATAGTCCCCTGTTGTCATTGCGAGCTAAGCGAAGCAATCTCGCGCCGATGAGGATTGCGGGACGCGGATTGCCGCGTCGCCCTTCGGGCTCTTCGCAATGACAGCCTCTGGAAGGGTAGCGGCATGGAATTGTGGAACCATTGCGAGAACCCCTACCCGTTCGTCCCCGCCGAGGTGCTCGACGAGGCCGAGTCGGTGCGGGCCAGCCTTCCCAATAAATACTGCGACCCCAAAATCGCCGCCCGGCTCTACGACGAGATCTTCGACGAATATCGCCTGTGCGACGATATCGGGCTCCATATCGTCACCAACGAGCACCATTCCGGGATCAACAATCTGTGGGCGGCGAGCCCGGTCATCACCGGCGTCGTCGCGCGACTGACGAAGAATGTGCGCATCCTCTCGCTCGGGACGCTGATCACTGTGCGCCCCGATCCGGTGCGCATCGCCGAGGAATACGCCACGATCGATGTCCTCTCGAAGGGCCGGCTCGAGATCGGTTTTGTCAAGTCGGGCGCCACTGAGATGGTCTCGGGCGACGCCAACCCGATGCGCATTCGCGAGCGCGAATGGGAGGCGATCGACCTCATAGAAAAGGCGCTGACGACGCAAGACGGCCCCTTCAGCTGGGAGGGCAAGTTCTTCACCCACCCGCATGTCAACATCTGGCCGCGACCCTACCAGGAGCCGCGTCCGGAATTCTGGGCGGCGACCTCGGACTTGCCGACCTGCGCCGAATTGGGCCGGCGCAGCATCGTCAACACCCTCTTATTCGGCGGCTATGACCGAACAAGGCAGGCGTTCGACGCCTACAAAGCGGCGCGCAAAGCGGCCGCGCTGGCTGCGCCCGGCGAGGACCGGTTCTCCTACATGGCGTTCGCCTATGTCGGCGACACCGACGAGGAAGCCCTGCGCATCGGCCAGAAGATCGCCTGGTTCCTCACTGTCAGCATCAAGAGCGCGCCGCAATTCGCGAAATTCCAGCCCGGCGCGGTCGCGCCCGAGATGGCGCCGCAGGCGTGGCGCGCCGGCGTCTCGCGACGCCCGCGGCCGACCAATCTCGACGCCGAGGTGCTGATCGGCCAGGGCCAGATGTTCGCCGGCAATCCCGACACGGTGGCCCGCCAGATCAAGGATTTCCGGCGCCGCGTCGGCGGCATTCACCACATCATCATGATGACAAGACAGGGCCTCGTTACCCACGCCGAAGCGGAAAAGAGCTTCAATCTCGCCGCCAAGGAGGTCCTGCCGCAATTAAAGGACCTGCCGCCGATCGACGGGGACGAGACCGCCTTTGAAGCGCGGCGCGCCGCTGCGAAATGAAACTCGGTGATCCGTTTGCCCCCGAAAGTAACCCTCGGCCGGGCTTGACCCGGCCGTCCACGTCTTACGGTCAATTCGGGCTGAGACGAGAAGACGTGGTTGGCTGGGTCAAGCCCGGCCACGGGGTGCCTCAGGGCGTCAAATGAATTCCGCTTCGCGCGATATCGATCTTGAAGTGCTGCGCCGCGGGAGCGGGCGCACCATTTTGCTCATCCACGGCATCAACCCGATGAGCCCCGACGCAGCGTTTCTCGAGCTCCTCGCCGCGCATGGCGAAATCGTCGCGCCGTCGCATCCCGGCTTTGGCAATTCGCCGCGCCCGGAGGATTTCGACACGATGTACGATCTCGTGCAGCTCTATCGCGAGGTGCTCGACGCCTTGCCGGGCAACGTGGCGATGGTCGGGTTTTCGTTCGGCGGCTGGATCGCCGCCGAGGTCGCGGTCGGCGGCCATCCGAAGCTCGACCGGCTGGTCCTCGTCGATCCGGTCGGCATCAAATTGAGCGGGCGCGAGGAGCGCGACATCGTCCATTTCTTCAACACCTCGCCCGCCGAGCTGAACCGTCTCGCCTGGCACGATCCGGCAACCCGGCCCGCCGGAGCCTACGGCCTCGGCTGGCAGGCCAATATCGAGGAATCGATGAGCGATGAGGTGATGACCGCGCTCGCCCGCAACTGGGATGCGCTCTGCCTCTACGCCTGGCGCCCGCACATGTATAATCCGCAGCTGAAGCACTGGCTGCGCCGGATTTCCGTGCCGACCCTGGTGCTGTGGGGCATAGGCGACCGCATCGTCACGCCGGATTACGGCCGCGCCTATAGCGCGCTGATCCCGGGCGCCCATTTCACCGCGATCGAGGAGGCCGGGCACCACCCCGAACTGGAGCAGCCGCGGGCCTTCGTCGAGCATGTCGCACGGTTTCTGGGACAGTCCCCATGATGTTCATCATCCGCAGCAGCGGAGCGCGGCCCGATTCCGCCGGCATTCAAATCAAGCTCAGCCGCGCGACCCCGGCGATTGTGCCGGACGCGACGGGCAAGACCGATTTCTTCTGCGTCGGCGAAGCCGACGCGATGGCGGCGCTGCACGCGTCCGGCTGGACCCTCGTCGAGCTGCACGACGGCTATTACGAGGACGGTTTGGGAGGCGGGGTCGGCATCTGGGGCCAGGGCCGATATTGGGAGATCCGCGACACCCCGTTCACCATCAAGGAAGCCGTCGGGCCGACCCCGCCGGGTGAAGCCGGCTCTCCCGTGGGCGAAGAGGTCAACGTCCGCGGCGCGATCTTTGGGGTATAGCCGCCACCAACCCGACCGCAGTCCCGGCGAAAGCCGGGACCCAACGCGCCAGGTGCGAGATGTTGAAAAGCGGATCCCGGCTTTCGCCGGGAATGCGGTCCGGGAGGGCCGCCCTTGACGCGCGCGCGCAAAGGAAGATTCTGCGGCCCTGATCCGTTGGGAGTCGCGCATGAGCGAGGTTGCGTTCCACGAGCTGTTTCCGCTGGGCGAGGATGAGGCGCCCTACAAGAAGCTCACCGGCGATCACGTGTCGCTCGCATCGTTCGACGACGGGCGCATCGTCAAGGTCGCGCCGGAGGCGTTGACGCTGCTCGCCCGCCAGGCGTTCGTCGATAGCGCCCATCTCTTGCGCCCGGGGCACCTGGCGCAATTGCGCGCCATCCTCGACGATCCCGAAGCGTCGTCGAACGACCGGTTCGTCGCTTTCGACCTGTTGAAAAACGCCAATATCGCCGCCGGCAAGGTCCTGCCGATGTGCCAGGACACCGGGACCGCGATCGTGATGGGGAAGAAGGGGGAGCGGGTGTGGACCGGCGCCGACGATGCGGCGGCATTATCCGAGGGAATCCGCCGCACCTATACCGAGACCAATTTGCGCTACAGCCAGGTCGCGCCCCTGTCGATGTACGAGGAGGTCAACACCGGCGACAATCTGCCGGCCCAGATCGATCTCTATGCCGAGCCGGGTGAAGAATACAAATTCCTCTTCATTGCCAAGGGCGGCGGCTCGGCCAACAAGAGCTTCCTCTATCAACAGACCAAAGCGGTGCTGAACCCGAAATCGCTGTTGAAATTCATCGACGAGAAAGCCCGCACGCTCGGCACCGCGGCCTGCCCGCCCTATCACCTCGCGATCGTCATCGGCGGCACCTCGGCCGAGATGAATTTGAAGACCGTGAAGCTGGCGAGCTGCCGCTATCTCGACACACTTCCCACCACCGGCAACAAATATGGCCAGGCCTACCGCGACCGCGATTTCGAGGCCGAGGTCTTGGAATTGACCCGCAACCTCGGCATCGGTGCGCAATTCGGCGGCAAGTATTTCTGCCACGACGTGCGGGTGATCCGCCTGCCGCGCCACGGCGCCTCTCTCCCGATCGGCATCGGCGTCTCATGCTCGGCCGACCGCCAGATCCTCGGCAAGATCACCGCCGGCGGCGTCTTTCTCGAAGAGCTCGAAGAGAACCCGGCGCAGTTCCTGCCGGATCTCGACGAGACGACGCTCGGCGGCGAGGTCGTGCGCATCGATCTCGCGCGGCCGATGGACGAAATCCGCCGCACCCTGTCGCAATACCCGATCAAGACGCGCCTCGCGCTCAGCGGCACGCTGATCGTCGCGCGCGACATCGCCCACGCCAAGCTCCTGGAGCGGCTCGAGCGCGGCGAGGGGCTGCCGCAATACGTCAAGGACCATCCGATCTACTATGCTGGCCCGGCCAAGACGCCGGCCGGTTATGCCTCGGGCTCGTTCGGGCCGACGACTGCGGGCAGGATGGACAGCTATGTCGATCCGTTGATGGCGGCCGGCGGCAGCTTCATCACCCTCGCCAAGGGCAATCGCGGCGCCGAGGTGCGCGAAGCCTGCAAGAAACACGGCGGGTTCTACCTCGGTTCGATCGGCGGCCCGGCCGCGCGCCTCGCGCAGGATTGCATCAAGAAGGTCGAGCTCCTGGAATATCCGGAGCTCGGCATGGAGGCGATCTGGCGCATCGAAGTCGTCGATTTCCCGGCCTTCATCGTGGTCGACGACAAGGGCAATGATTTCTTCACCGCCCTCTCCTGACCATGCGCACCGGCCGCGGGATCTGCTGATTGGCACGCGGTGCGCTTTCCGACGCGCTGCTGAACGGCGACAGCGCAGCATGGGGAGAGTTCGTTCGCCGCTATGGCGGGCTCATCGTCGCCGCGGTGCGCGGTATTGCGCCGATCCAGGGCGATATCGAGGATCTGACGCAGGAAGTCTTTGTCCGGCTGTGCAAGAACGATTTCCGCCTGTTGCGCACCTATGACCCGGCGCGCGCCGCACTGACGACCTGGCTCACGATCGTCGCGCGCAGCACCGCGCGCGACGCGCTGCGGCGGCGCCGGCCGGATTCGGTGCCGATCGAGGCGGTGCCGGAGGCGCAGTTGGCGATTCCCCCGGTCGAGCCAGTGCGCAAGCTCAAATTGCCCGAGGCATTATTATCGCCGCGCCAGCGCGAGATCCTGGCGATGCTGTACGACCGGGAAATGGACGTCGCCGAGATCGCGCGCGCTCTTGGCATCGACCCGCAAACCGTGCGCAGCGCGCATCACAAGGCAATGGTGAAGTTGCGCGCTCACTTTAAAGCCGATTTGGAAGAGGGTTGGTAACCATTAGGTTGCGGGGATGCTGTCGCTTCTTCCGTCGTAGAACAGAGCATGAGGAATGTACCTTAAATGCGCGGGGACGATACCAGACGCGTGCCGCTCGTCCGCCTGTCCGACGCGGCGCTATGGCGGGCCAGCTGCATGATCGAAGTGGCCGAGGACGAGGCCGAGCGCTATCTCGACCTCGCCGGCTATGCGGACGGGCATCTCGATCCCGACGATCGCGAGCGCGTTGCCGAGTGGCTTGCGGCCGATCCGGTTGCGGCTGGCGACGTCGCTGCGGCGCGCCTCCTCGGTGCCTCGGCAACAAAGCCGGAAGCGGTGGCCGAGTTCGCCATCGCGCGCGCCTGTGCGCTGATTGGCGCCGGCGAAGCGCAACCGGCCAGGATCATACCCTTCGTGCCGAGGCATCGGGTGCGCCTCCGCCTGCACGGTATGGCCGGCTGGAGCAGCCTAGTTGCCGCGATGGCCGTAGCGAGCTGGCTTGGCTTCACGCTCGGCATGGATACCTCGCTCTCCGTCGCCCAGATCCACCAGGCCCCCGAGAATGGCTTCCTGGGCGAATTGCTTGACCCCTCGCTGGACTCCGGGCGTGACCTGACCGAGGGCGCGCAGACGTGAGCAGCGCAACCGCCGGGCCGGTCGCGGCGACAGGGTGGCCGCGCCGGCGGCTCCTGGTCGCGCTATTGGTGATCTCGGCGCTACTCAATGTCTTCTTTGTCGCGGGCGCAGTGTGGACCCGCCTCGAGGCACCCGTGCGGTGGGTAAGTACGGAGCAGCGCTATCAGCAAATGGCGGCGCAACTCGATCTCACCCCGCAGCAGCGCGCCGCGTTTGACGGTTATGTCGATGCGATGCGGGCCCGCACCGAGAAGATGCATCAAGAGATCAGGCCGCTGATCGCCAGCACCTGGGACGAGATGGCCAAGCCCGACGCAGATGTCGGGCAAATTACCGGGCGGTTCGACGAGGCGTCCGGCGAGTGGCGCCAGTTTCAGCGTGAATCGACCGCTCAGACCCTCGATTTCCTGGCGATCCTGTCGCCCGCGCAGCGCAGCAAATTCGTCGTGATCGCGCGCGAGCGGCGGGCACCCTGGCTGCGCCCGCGCGCCGCAAAGCAGTGATGCCATCGGGCCACCTGCGGTCCGGCCGATCACTTGGTGCCGAACAACCGGTCGCCGGCGTCGCCCAACCCGGGCAGGATATAGCCGTGCTCGTCGAGGCAGCGGTCGATCGCAGCGGTCACGATCGCGACGCCAGGAAAGACCCGGTGCAATTTTTCGATGCCTTCGGGCGCGGCGACCAGGCAGACAAACTTGATCGACCGCGCCCGCGCCTCGACCAGCCGTGAAATCGCCGCTATCGCCGAATTGCCGGTCGCCAGCATCGGATCGAGCAGGACGACGTCGCGCTCCGGCAGGTCGTCGGGCAGCTTCAGGTAGTATTCGATCGCCTGCAAGGTGCGCGGCTCGCGGTAGATCCCGATATGGCCGACCCGCGCCGCCGGCACCAGATCGAGCATGCCGTCGAGGATGCCGTTGCCCGCGCGCAAGATCGACACCAGACACAGTTTCTTGCCGGCGAGCACCGGGGCGCGGGTGCGTTCGAGCGGGGTGTCGATGTCGGTCTCGTCTAACGCCAGGTCGCGGGTCGCCTCGTAACCGAGCAACAGGCTGATCTCGCGCATGATCAGGCGGAATTTCGAGGTGCTGGTGTCGCGCGCCCGCATCAGCGACAGCTTGTGCCGCACCAGCGGGTGATCGACGAGCGTCACGACCCCGGGCGGTCGGGGCGCAGTGGCGGACTGTGGCATGGCGCCTCTTTCCTCAGAACAGGGTTCCGTCGCTGACGATCGTCAGTGGCGCGGAGCCGTCCGGCCGCAGTTCGGCGGCGATCTCGCGGCCAGCCGCCCAGCTGCCGCCTTCGAGGACCTTGGCGAGGGGAAACTCGGTGGCGCTGAGGCCGAGCCGGTGCCGCACCCGCTCGGCCAGGCGGTCGAGGAGCGCAACGGTCAGCGCCCGCCATTCGACGACCGCCTCCTCGAACGGATCGAGCGGGCGGCGCAGCAGATCGTCGTCGCGCGCGACGATCGCGCCGCAATCGACGAACAGCCCACCATTGCGGTATTCCGCCAAGCCGGTCAGAGCATTGATATCGGTTATCTGGAAGCCGGCATCGGCAAGTGGCTCGATCAATGAATAGACCAGCCACTGGCTGAGCTTGTGGAACGGCACGATGCCGTCGCCGCCAATCGCGCCGTGTCGCCCGCAATCGCCGAGAGGCACACCGCTAAGCGTGAGGCGGCCGGGCCAGATCGGCCCGAGCGCGCGCAATACCAGGCCCAGCATGTCGGGGGCTGGCAGACCGGCACGGCGCGGCAGCCAGAAATCATAGAGGTTCCCAAGCCGCGCTGGCGACCCGAACGTCTCGGTCCGCGCCGCGGCAACTTCGCCCAGCCGGCGCAACAGGTGCGCCCTGCCCTCCAAGCCGGAAAGCGCGTTATCCGGGCCGTA
>JBARKH010000419.1:0-4241 GCA_049801295.1 Allostellaceae bacterium
TCGCGGTCGTCGGCTCGGGGCCGGCCGGGATGGCCTGCGCCCAGCAGCTGGCCCGCGCCGGGCACGCCGTGACGCTCTTCGAGAAGAACGACCGCATCGGCGGCCTCCTGCGCTACGGCATCCCCGACTTCAAGATGGAGAAGGGCCTCATCGACCGCCGCGTCGCGCAGATGGCGGCCGAGGGGGTGGAGTTTCGTACCTCGGTCGAGATCGGCGTGACGTGCAGCGTCGCCGCTCTTCTGGGCGGATACGACGCGGTGGCATTGACCGGCGGCGCGGAATTGCCGCGCGATCTCGAAGTCCCCGGGCGCGACCTCGTCGGCATCCATTTCGCGATGGATTTCCTGCCCCAGCAGAACAAGCGCAACGCCGGGGACGACGAGGCGCGCGCGGCGCCGGGCGGCACGATCAGCGCCACCGGCAAGCATGTGATCGTCATCGGCGGCGGTGATACGGGCTCCGATTGCATCGGCACCTCGACCCGGCAGGGTGCCCAATCGATCACCCAGCTCGAAATCCTGCCGATGCCGCCCGAACACGAGAACAAGGCGCTGGTGTGGCCGGATTGGCCGTTGAAGTTGCGCACCTCCTCCTCGCAGGAGGAAGGCTGCGAGCGCGACTGGGCGGTGCTGACCAAAGCGGCGCGCGGGACGGGCGGCCGTGTCGAGGCGCTGGACTGCGTCCGCGTCGAGTGGACGCAGGGGACCGATGGGCGCTGGGCGATGCAGGAGGTGCCGGACAGCGCCTTCGAACTGAAAGCCGATCTGGTGCTGCTGGCGATGGGGTTTTTGGGCCCGCGCCGGACGGGCATGCTTGAAGAGGCCGGGGTCAAGCTCGACCCGCGCGGCAATGTCGCCGCCAGTACGCTCGACTACCAGACCTCGGTGCCAAAGATCTTTTCCGCCGGCGACATGCGGCGCGGCCAATCGCTTGTCGTCTGGGCGATCCGCGAGGGCCGCCAATGCGCCCGCGCGGTCGACGAATTCCTGATGGGCTCGAGCACCCTGCCGCGGTAGCCCCGCGTCAGCCGGTCAGCGGATAGTCGGCCTGATCCTCGTAGACGGAGCCCGCCTTCGTTGGAAAGCTGGCGATCAGGCTGAAATGCTCGACCGGCAGCGGTTCGGCGCGGAATAGCGCGTGCGCCGCCAGGAACTGAGCGAGGCCGTCGAGCGAGGGATCGCGCAGCCGCGCCAGCGTCACGTGCGGGGCAAACCGGCGCGGCTCGGGGGCGAGCCCGATGCGGATCAGCGCCTGTTCGATCTTGTACTGCAACGCCACGAGATCGGGATGGCGCTCGGCGCCGACCCATAGCGTGTTCGGCTTGTTGCCGCCAAAAACGCCGGTGCCGGCGAGCTGCAAATCGAAGCGGCGCGCCTTCAAGCGGGCGAGCGCGGCGTCGACATCGCTGGCCACGTCCTCGGTGATCTCGCCGATGAAGCGCAAGGTCAGGTGGAGGTTGCCGGCATCGATCCACCTTGCGCCGGGCAGCGCGGTTTCCAACAGCGACAGGCGCAGCTTCAGCTCGGGCGGAAATTCGATCCCGACAAACAGGCGCAGCATCTCATTGCGCTCCCGACCACAACAGACGCCGTCCTCATGTGAACAGCGTCAAGACGCCGGTATGGCCGTAGAGCCGGTCGCGCGAAATCTCGCCATTGGCGAAAAACCCGATCAGCGGAAAATCGCCAAGGCTTTCGCGGATCATCGCGGTCTCGATGCCCTTCTCGCCGAAGAGCGCGGCGCCGCGCGCGATGCAGCTGACATAGACCCCACCCTTCGGCGGACCCGGCAGCCGCGCCTTCAACTGGCGCAGCATGCGGCTCATATCGGCCCGCGCGCTCTCGGGGTCGCGCCGGCAGAAGAGGATCTGGTCGCCGGGCGCGACCTCGGCCCCAAGCACGACCCAGCCGTGCCCCGGATCGATCGCCATCAAGTTGCGCACGAGATAGTCGCCCGTATCCGAGCCCGGAACCGGAAGGCCGGCGAAAATCACCCCGCCGAGGCGGCGCGGGTCCTGCGCCAGGGCCGGCCCGATATCCTCATAGAAAACCGTCAAGGCCGGGCGGCCGTCGATCGCGATGACAACGTTGTCGCGCGCCTCGTCGATCCGGTGCACGGGGCCGATCGGCATGCAGCCTTGTGTCAGCCCGGTGGCGACGGCGATTTCGGGCGCGAGCAGAAGTCCGGCGATGCCGGCCTTGCCCAGCGCACTGGCGGCGCGCTGGGTTGCGGTGATGTCGCCGGCGAGGAGCGGCTCGGCGCAGCGGTGCGACACGAGGCCCCCGACCAGAAACGCCCCGCTCGCCGCGGCGGTGTCGATTGTCGCGCGCATTACGTCCGCGCAGCGCGGATCGCCGTGAACGAGGGCGAGGCTCGGCCCCACGGCCTCGATCCAGCTGGCATGCCGGCGCGGCAGATCGGCGGCGGGATCATCGGTCGCACCAAACAGGCGAAAGCGGTCGGGCGGCAGCGCAGCGGTCATGACCGAAGCCGCCGGAGTTTCATACACTTCCTGCCCGGCGGCGCAGACCCCAAGCCCGACCCCGCCGACCCAGGATGCGATCCCCGTGCCGTCGGCCAGCTCGCGGGCGAGCAGCGGCAACACGGCGGCGGCCGGTTCGCTGACATAGAGGATGCCGAGGTTCGCCCCATTTCCGGCGGGCAGCTGCGCGAGCAGGCGCGCCGCAAGGGTCGTAGGGTCGCCCTCGGCGAAAGCGGCGGCGAAGGGTGCGCTCATGAGGGGCCTCCGATCAGCCGGGCGACATAGGGCGCGATGCGCTCGACCAGGGCGGCGACTCCCTTTTCGTTGGGGTGAAGGCCATCGGGCTGGTTGAGCTTGGGGTCCATCGCCACACCTTCGAGAAAAAACGGATAAAGCGTCACCCGGTGAGCGTGTGCAAGCTCGGGATACAGCCGATCGAAATCGCGCTGATAATCCTCGCCCCAATTGGGCGGGGCGCGCATGCCCATGAGCAGCAATTTGGCGCCGCTCGCCTCGATCTTGCCGATCATCGCGTCGAGATTGGCCCGCACGATCTTGGGGTCGATGCCGCGCAGCGCATCGTTGGCGCCCAATTCGAGGATGACGATATCGGGCTTGTCCGCGAGCGCCCAGTCGAGCCGGGCAAGGCCGCCGGCGGTGGTGTCGCCCGAGACGCCGGCATTGACCACGTGCGCGCCAACGCCCTCGGCCTTGAGCCGCGCTTCGAGGCGCGACGGAAAGCTCGCCGCTTCCGGCAGCCCGAAACCGGCGGTGAGGCTGTCGCCAAAGGCGAGGATCGCCGGCACATGAGCCGCGGCGGGCGTGCCGCCCATGAGCGACGCAGTGAGGAGCATGCAAGTCGCGAGGAGGAACATGGTGTGATATCTCATCCGACCGTTCACCCAATTCGTCATACCGGCGAAGGCCGGTATCCACGGCGGGGATGGGTCCCGGCTTTCGCCGGGATGACGGACGGAGTTAGGTGCAACTGCATTCAGCCTTTTGTGACCGAAGACGCTCCTCGACCATTCTACGTTGGAGAGCGGCGCGGGGGCCGTCAACGGTGCTGCGCCGCTGCGCACTCAGGATTGTCATTGCAGGCGAAGCGAAGCAATCTCGCGCCGCTTTTCGCCCTGACCATCGAGATTGCTTCGTCGCGTCGCTGCTCGCAATGACAGTTCAGCCATATCGTCGCCTCTGCCGCGTTCGGTCGCTATGACGCCCCCGCTTCCGACCGGCGCACCGCTGGTCCTCATCGACGATGTCGCACTGACCCTGCCGAGCGCCGCCGGGCCGGTCGAGATCCTGCGCGGTGTTTCGCTCGCCATCGAGGCGGGTGAGACGGTCGCTCTGGTGGGTCCGTCGGGGTCGGGCAAGTCGAGCCTCTTGATGGTCCTCGCGGGGCTCGAACGCCCGACAAGCGGCCGCGTCCTCCTGGAGGGGCACGATCTCGGCATGCTCGACGAAAACGCCCTGGCGCGGTTGCGGCGCAGCCATATCGGCATCGTATTTCAGTCGTTTCATCTCTTACCGACAATGAGCGCGCTGGAGAATGTGGCGATCCCCTTGGAGCTGGCCGGGGTACGCGACGCGCTGGCACTGGCCGAAGCCGCGCTCGCACGGGTCGGGCTCGGCCATCGCCTGGGACACTATCCCGGGCAGCTCTCCGGCGGCGAACAGCAGCGCGTCGCCCTGGCGCGCGCCTTTGTCGCCGGCCCGGTGCTGCTGCTCGCCGACGAGCCGACCGGCAATCTCGACG
>JBARKH010000420.1:0-6275 GCA_049801295.1 Allostellaceae bacterium
GGGTCGGCGCCTCGTGCAACGAGCGCTCGTTGGGATGGTCGAGTACGGCGGCGCGGCGCAACAGCGGGATCAGCACGCGGGTGCCGAGGCAGGCGGCGAGACCGGCCGCGGCTGGTATTGCCGCGAGCAGCACCGGATCCGCCATCGGCGGCTAGGTCTCGTCTTTTCTGGCTCGGTCGGGCAGCTTCGTCTCGCGCCGGATCGCCCAGCGCACCGTCGCACCGCTCGGGCCGGTGGTGCCGCTCAGCACGATCTGCTGGGTTTTGCGCAATTCGCCGGTGCCGAGATAAATGCTCTCGCCGAGGCCCATCTCCGCGCCCGACGCGCGCAGCCGCCATGCCGTGCCGCTCGCCAGCCGCAACAGCGCGCCGCCGCCATCCTCGGTGAGCGAGGCTTCGACCGCGGGGTGGAGATGAAAGCGCACCGCGAACGGCGCGCCGGAGCGGCCGGTCAGCCTGTCTTCGCCGCGCAGATCGTCGCCGTCCGCGGCAAGATAGAGTTCGCGCGCGTAGGTCACCCCGAACCGTGGGCGATAGCCGTCGTGGGAGGCCGCCATCCATTGATGCCCGCCCTCCTCGGCGCGTTCGCAGCGCACAGAGTTTGGAGCGTGGCCGAGCGAGCCGTCGGCCTGTATCTCGACGGCGTTGGTATCGCCGACAACCAGCACCGAATGCGCCGCGCTCGATCGCGCGACCCGGCGCCAGGCCGGTTTGGCGCCGCGATACCCGCCGCAATTGACGATGATGCGCTCGCGCCCCTGGCTCAGCTCGAAGGACAGGGTCCCGGCATGCGCGTCCCCGTCAAAGCCGCGCGGCGGCGGCTTGCCGGTATCGACGATGACGAGGCTCTGTCCCGCCTGGAGGCGCTGAAACCCGGATTGCGGCGCCGGCAGCGGAGGCTGGCCCCGCGTCTCCGAACGCGTCAGGGCGAGGTCGACGACGACCGCGTCTTCCTCAACCGAGCCGTTGAACAGCGCGAGCCGGCGATCGCCGTGGCGAAAAAACCGCAGCATCGGCGCCATCCGCTCGATCGCCTGCTGGAGAGGGGCGGGGATAGCGACCTGCGCCGCGCGCAATACCGCGCGGATGTCGATCAAGTCGCGCAGTACTGCCAGTTGCACCGAGGGATTGCGGGCGCGGTGGCCGCCATCGGGCAGGATCTGCACCTGGATTTCGCGCTCGAGAACGCGCAGCGCCCGCGCCATGCGCTTTGGCGAGCCGCCGAGCGCGGCCAGCCCGCCAATGAGGCCCTTGACCGCACGCAGCCGCTCCGGGCCGGAGAGTTCCCAGGCGGCGATGCGGGCGAGGTGGCGCAACTGCCGGGCGATGCTCGCCAGCATCGCTCTGCGCAGCGCCCGATCGGCTTCGCGTCCGGCCAATTCCTCGAAATGCATGATCCAGGCAAAGATCCGGGTCGCGACGACATCGGACCGCCAGGCGATCGGGTGCCATGCGGGGCTTTCGACGAGCCAGCTCTGAACGAGGGCACGCGCCGGATCGCGCGCCGCTGCACCGGTTCCGATCAAGTCGGCGAGCCAGCCGAACCCATGCCACGCCGCCAGCCAGCCAGCTCCGGCGCCGGGCGGAAACCATACCGGCATCGGATTGCGCACCAACTCGCCAAAAAATTCGATCTCACCGGCGAGGACCGCGGCGCCCCGTTTGGCATCGCCGGGCCAGCGCTCGTTGAGCTTGAGGCGCAGATCGGCCGGTACCGGGCCGATCAGCGTATGGCGATAAAACGGGCCGGCGGCGAGCGCACGCAACGCGTCGCGCCGCAAGCGGGTGAACGCATCGGGCACCTCGGCACCGTAGGTCGCGGTGTGTCGCCGTGGGCGCGCGCTTTGACGCGGAGCCGTTTTCATCAGCGCGGCGCGGGCATGGCGGCGGCCGCCGAACGGACCGCTCGGCGCAGGCCGCAGACGGCGGATCGGGCGGTTGCATCCATGTCGTTTCGTAACAAGGAAAAGCACCGCCCGCAACCCACGCTCGGGGCGCCGGCGATCGCGTGGTGGATCAAGGCGCGCCGAGCTTTACCAGACGCGCGGCATAAAAGCCGTCGACCCCGTCATATTCGGCCAGATGGCAGGGGAGGGTGCGCAAATCGCCGTGCGCCGTGACCCAGTCGGCCGGCGCGCCGATGCTCGCGGGCTCGATCGGCCGACGCTCGACCGGAGCCCCCGAGCCGAGCAGCGCCTCGATCCGCTCCAGCCCCTCTTCGGGCTCGAGCGAGCAGGTGCAATAGACGAGGGTGCCCCCCGGCCGCAGCATCTCGACCGCCGCGCGCAGGAGGTTCTCCTGCACGACCGCAAGGCGCGCGACATCATCCGGGTGCTTCAGATGCGCCACATCGGGGTGGCGCCGGATCGCGCCCGTTGCGGTGCACGGCGCATCGAGGAGCACGGCATTGACCGGCTGCTCAGGCCGCCAGGTCAAGCCATCCGCCGGGATCGCCGAGACCGGCAGCCCCAGCCGGCGCAAATTGGCGATCAGCCGGTCGAGGCGGCGGGCCGACCGGTCGATCGCGATAACCTGGGCGCCGGCATTGGCAAGTTGCGCGGTCTTGCCGCCGGGCGCCGCGCACAGATCGACGACCGCCTGTCCGGCAACCTCATCGAACAGGCGCGCCGGCAGCGAGGCCGCGGCATCCTGGATCCACCACGAGCCCTCGGCGTAACCGGGTAGCGCGCTCACCGAGCCGCCCCCCGCCCGGCGTAGCGACCCGGTCGGGAGCTGAACCGCCTGAAGCTTCTCGCACCACGACTCGTCCTCATCGCGCAGCGTCAGGTCGAGCGGCGCCTCCTTGAGATGAGCGCCGGCGATGGCGCGGGCGCGGTCCTCGCCGTACGCGCGGCTCCAGGATCGCCATAGCCAGTCGGGGGTATTGAGGCGCGCGGCATCCTGGCCGTCGATCCGGCCGGGGCCTTCGAGGCTCAAGCGGCGCAGCACGGCGTTGACCAGGCCCTTATGCGACAGAAATCCCCTTGCATGGGCGAGGTCGACACTGGTCGCCACCGCGGCATGCGGCGGCGTGCGCAGGAACAAGAGCTGAGCGATGCCGAGCCGCAGAACATCGTGAATTACGGCCGCCCGCGGCGCCAGCGGCGTGTTGAGACACTCGCCAATCAGCGTATCGATCTGGCCGAGCCGGCGCAGCGCCGTCGCGACCAGCAACCGGGCGAAGGCACGGTCGCGCGGCGCCAGTTCGGCCATCGCCGGGTGGTCCTCGATCGCATCGTCGAGCGGCCGTTTGCGGTGGAGCACCATCCCGAGCAGATCGAGGGCGACTTGCCGGGCCGAATTCGGCGCAGGAGAGGCCAAGGTATTGCCGTAAGGTTCTGCTGTTGCCATGGCCCGAGACGAAAGCAGGGAAGCGACTGCACGTTAACGCGCTCTCTCCTACATCGTTCCGGGGAAAGCGCATGGCAAGAGTGACCGCGCGGCAGTTGAGACAAACTCGTGTCGGCGCCATATTCCCGGCATGAGCGCAAAACCGCACGACAAAGCCACCCCGCTCGCGCAACAGCCGATCGAAAAGCCGGCGGATCTACCTACAGTTCCGGCCGCAGATCCCCCGAAGCGGCCGCGCGAGATCGGCGGGCCGAAAGGCCCCGAGCCGACCCGTTACGGCGACTGGGAAGTGGGCGGCCGCTGCACCGATTTTTGACCCCGGCCGCGCCGGTCACATTTGCTCAAATAGCCCGGCGTACCTGGGGCATTACCTCTTCGGCCAGCATCTGCAACTGGTCGAGGGCGAGCGAGTTCGGCATGCCCGGCCAGTGTACCGAGGCGACGATGTGGTTGACGCCGAGCCGGCGGTTGAGGCGGATCATCTGCTCGGCCACCTCGGCGGGAGAGCCCAGAAGAAAGCGGTCTTCCAGGAGCTCGGTAAAGCCGTGGTCGAAATCGTCGCCCTCCGGCATCACCTTGTCCTGCCCCCAGGCGCGATAGGCCTTGTATTTCTCTTCGAGGTAGGGCTGCGCTCGGCGGATCGCCTCGGCGCGAGTCGGCGCGACGAAGACCTCGCGGCGCATCGGCAGCTCGTGTGGGAACGGTTTCCCGTGTTCATCGAGCGCGCGTTTGTAGATCTCGATCTGGCGCTCGATCGTCGAGAGGGTGCTGTGCGGGTTGATGTACCAGCAATCGCCGAGCCGCGCGGCGCGGCGGATCGCAATGTCGGCATTGGCGCCGATCCAGATCGGCGGCGTCGGCTTCTGCAACGGCTTCACCGTGCAGTTGGCGCGGTCGAGCTCGAAATGCGAGCCCTTGATCGTGACAAAATCCTCGGCCCACAGAAGCCGGACCGCCTCGAGGCATTCCTCGAAGCGCTTGCCCAACCCGGCGCGCGGCACGCCGAACGCCTTGAACTCGACATCGCGGTAGCCGATGCCGCAGCCGAAGACGAGCTTCCCGCCCGACAGGATGTCGAGGGTGGCGAGCTGCTCGGCGAGATCGAGCGGCTTGTGCAATGGCAGCAGCACGAGGCCGCAGATGAGGCGCAGCCGCGGCGCAATCGCGGCCGCATAGGCGAGGAACGGGATCTGCTGGACCGACTCGAACGGGTGGGCGCTGTAGTGCGAACCCTTGACGATGCCGTCGAATCCGAGCTCATCGGCGCGCCGCACGAGCTCCAGATCGTCGCGCAAATGGGCTGATATGTCGCCCGGCGGGTGCTGGCCGCGAACGATGAGGCTCAGCTGCATCGCGCTCACTCGGGCGCCATGCCTTTCTCGGCCAGTTCCTTCGTCGCGTTCGCGTTCTTGGCGAGCTTCAAACCCATGCCGCGCAGAACGTTGGGCGCCTTGGTGAACTGGATGTTGGAATACTCGATGATTTCGAGGCGATTGCCCCACGGATCGAGGAAATCGAGGAACGGTCCTTCGACCATCTTGGCGCCCGCGGCCTTCGCCAACTCGATGATGCGCGAGCGGTCGTCGACGACAAAGCCGATATGGCGGCGCTCGACCCCCTCCTGCCGGTAATCGGGAACCCGTGTCAGGTTGATGAACTGGTCGCCCATGTCGATAAAGGCGTTGCGTTCGCCCTTGCCGCGCAGGCTGAACTCGAAGATCTGCTCGTACCAGGCAAGCGCCTCGTCGATATCGCCGACCTCGATCGCGACATGATTGATGCCGACGAGCCGCGGCTTTTTGCTGTCGCTCATGCCCCATACTCCGATGTGTGAAGATAGTGTGTCGGCATTTGGTCCGACCGGTGCAAGTGAGCGAGAAATCTACCACGGAGACGCGGAGAACCCGGAGTTTCGATTTTTCGTTCGAGCCAAATCCTGCCTCCGTGCCCTCCGTATCTCCGTGGTGAAAATCAGCGGTCATTGCGATAAAGCTTTATGCTCGATCTCGGGAGGATCAGCGCATGGCGGACTGGATCATCACGACGGCGGTCGGCACTGGCGAAAAAGGCTTCGCCGGCGATGGCGGCCCGGCGGCGGCGGCGCTCTTGAACGGGCCGTTCGACATCGCGTTCGACGCCGCCGGCAATCTCTATTTCTCCGACACCTTCAACAATCGCATCCGCCGGGTCGATGCGAAAACCGGGATCATCGGTACCGTCGCCGGCAATGGCGAGAAGGGCTATGGCGGCGATGGCGGTCCGGCCACCGCGGCCTCGCTCAACGAACCCTATGGGATCGTCCTCGACCGCGCCGGCAATCTCTACATCGCCGACCGGCTGAACCGCCGCGTCCGCCGGGTCGACGCCGCCTCAGGATTCATCACCACGCTCGCCGGCACTGGCGAACCGGCCTATTCGGGCGATGGCGGCCCGGCGGCGCGGGCCGGGCTTGCCGAGCCCAACGGCCTCGCCTTCGATCGGGCCGAGCGCCACCTCTACATCACCGACGTCGCCGACAACCGGGTGCGCATCGTCGATCTCGCCGCCCAGACAATCGCGACCTTTGCCGGAACCGGTACGGCCGCGCACAGTGGCGACGGCGGCCCGGCGCCTGCGGCCGGAACCTTTGGCGCCCGCGCGGTCAAAGTCGGTACCGACGGCACGGTCTATATCCTCGAGCGCCAGGGCAGCAGCCTGCGCGCGGTCGATCCCACGACCGGGATCATCACGACGATTGCCGGCACCACCGCCCGCGGCTACGGCGGCGACGGCGGCCCGGCGCTCGCCGCGGTGTTCGACGCGCCCAAGGAAATGGCGATCGACCGCGACGGCAGCCTCCTCATCGTCGATACCGAGAACCACGCGATCCGCCGCATCGACCGCGCCACCGGCATCGTCAGCCATCTCGCCGGCGGCCACCAGGGC
>JBARKH010000421.1:0-2944 GCA_049801295.1 Allostellaceae bacterium
GATCGGATCACCACCGCGCGGGCGGCGACCCGCAACCCGGCCGCATTCTCGACGACAAAACCTTGCTCCGTCGCGGTGAGCCCGGAGACGGCCTGGCCGAGATGGAACACCGGGGCGAAAGGCGATGCTTGCTCGATCAGCCGCTCAACAAGCTCGGCCGCGCCGATTCGCGGATAGCCCGGAATGTCGTAGATCGGCTTTTCCGGATAGAGCGCGGCGCATTGCCCGCCCGGCGCCGGCAAGGCGTCAAACACCTGGCAGCCGATCTCGAGCATGCCGCATTCAAAGACGGCAAAGAGCCCCACCGGCCCGGCGCCGATGATCGCGACATCGCAGCTTTCGGGAGTATTCCGCATCGCGCCAGCTTAGCCGCCGGGCGCGCCCGTGCAAGCGCGCTTCGCCTCCCGCGCAAGCAGATATTGCGGCTTCTCGCCTCACAGATATACAAGGCATGGGCAATGATCGTCATCGAGCTGCCCGACGAAGCGGCGACAGCGGCGCTCGCCGCCCGCATCGCGGTGCTCGCGCGACCCGGTGATGTCATCGCGCTGAAAGGCGAACTCGGCGCCGGCAAGACCAGCTTTGCCCGCGCCTTTATCCGTGCCCGCGGCGGCGTCGAGGCGGTGCCGAGCCCGAGCTTTACGCTGGTCCAGGTCTACGAGCTTGGCGAGGGCACGATCTGGCATATCGACGCCTATCGGCTGCGCGATCCCGACGAAGCCTGGGAGCTCGACATCGAGGACGCCTTTCACGAGGGGATTTCGCTGATCGAATGGCCGGAGAGGCTGGGGCCTCTCATTCCGGCCCGGCGGCTCGAAATCACCCTCTCAGCCGGCCCCACACAAGAAGCGCGCCGGGCGGCGATCGATCCCGGCATCGACTCCGGAGCCGGCTGGGCGGCGCGCCTCGCCGGCCTCGCTCCAATGTTGCGTCACCCCCGCGAAAGCGGGGGTCCAGGGCAGGCGCTCGATTCCCTGGGGCCCCTGGATTCCCGCTTTCGCGGGAATGACGGGGAATGAGCGCCGCACCCGAAACCGCTGTCGGCGAACGCGCTGCGGTGATCGCGGAATTTCTCGCGGCATCGGGCTGGGAGGGGATCGCCCCGGTGAGCCTGGCGGGTGACGCCTCGTTCCGGCGCTATTATCGCCTCGCCGACGGCGCAAAGCGTGTCGTGCTGATGGACGCGCCGCCGCCCCTGGAAGATGTCCGGCCCTATGTCGCGGTCGCGGCAATCCTGCGCGGGCTCGGGCTCAGCGCCCCGCAAATCCATGCCGAAGACAGCGCGCGCGGGCTTCTCCTGATCGAGGATTTCGGCGATGACGTCTATACGAGGCTCCTCACCGGGGGAGCCGACGAAACAGCCCTCTACGCGCTCGCCATCGACACGCTGATCGCGCTGCATCGGGCGGTCGCCGCACGCGGGCTTCCGTTACTTCCGCCTTATGACGCGGAGCGGATGCTGGCCGAGGCGGCGCTCCTCGTCGACTGGTATGCGCCCGAAGTCCTGGGGCGCTCGCTGGCGCTCGCGTCGCGCGAGGAGTATCTGGTGCGCTGGCGGGATATCCTGAAGCTGGCGGAGCTCGGGCAGCCGACGCTGGTGCTGCGCGACTATCATGTCGACAATCTGATGCTGCTGCCGGGCCGCCCCGGTGTCGCGGGGTGCGGGCTCCTCGATTTCCAGGACGCCGTCCTCGGGCCGGCGAGCTATGATCTGGTGTCGCTCCTGGAGGATGCGCGCCGCGAGGTCCACCCTGCCCTGCGCGCCGCCATGACCGAGCGCTATCTCAGGGGGTTTCCCGGGCTCGACCGCGCGGAATTCCTGCGCTCGGGCGCGATCCTCGCGGCGCAGCGCAACGTGAAGATCCTCGGCATCTTCACCCGGCTGTGGCGGCGCGACGGCAAGCCCGCCTATCTCCCCCATATCGCGCGGGTCTGGCGGCTGATCGAGGAGGATGTAGGGCGCGAGCCGGCATTGGCACCGATCGCCGACTGGCTCGATCGCCACCTGCCGCAGAGCGTCCGGCGCGCCCCGCTCGCCCAACCGCGCGAAACCAGCGCAGCATGATCGAAACGCCCAAATCGGCGATGGTGCTCGCCGCCGGGCTCGGCACGAGGATGCGCCCGATCAGCGACACAATGCCAAAGCCGCTCGTCGAAATCGGTGCCCAAAGCCTCCTCGACCATGCGATCGATCGGCTGGAACTGGTCGGGGTCGAGCTTGTCGTCGTCAATGTCCACTACAAGGCGGAAATGATCGAAGCCCGGCTCGCCGCGCGCGGCCATCCGCGGATTGAGTTGTCGCGGGAGGACGAGCTCCTCGAAACCGGGGGCGGGGTTGCGCGGGCGCTGCCGCTGCTGGACGAGTGGTTTTTTGTCGTCAACAGCGACGTCTTGTGGCTCGACGGCACCGATCATGCGCTGGCGCGCCTCGCCGCCGCCTTCGACCCCAATCGCATGGACGCGATGCTGTTATTCCAGCGCACCGCCACGGCGGTCGGTTACGAGGGCAGCGGCGACTATTTTCTCGATCCCCTCGGGGTGCCGCGGCGGCGCGGCGAGCGCGAGATCGCGCCGTTCCTCTTCACCGGTGTGCAGCTGCTTCACCGCCGGCTCTTCGACGCCGTCGCCGAGCGGCGCTTCTCGCTCAACCGCGTCTACGACCGCGCCGAACGCGCCGGGCGCCTCCACGCCATCGTGCATGACGGCGAGTGGTATCACATCGGTACCCCGGAGGGGCTGGCAGCGACCCGCGCCCGCCTCACTTCGCACCGCATCGAGCGGTAGCGCGGCAAGGTCCCGGTGCCGCCGCACATCTATACGATCGCGCCGGACCGGCCGTTTCTCGCGGCGCTGGCGCAGGGGCTCCTGGTTGTGGCCGGCGGTGACCCGTTGATGCTGCCGCGGATGACGGTGTTGCTGCCGACCCGGCGCGCGGCGCGCTCGC
>JBARKH010000422.1:0-2253 GCA_049801295.1 Allostellaceae bacterium
GAGCAGACTAGCTCGCCCGACAGCTTCTGATCGTCGGCAAACTCGCGGATGCAGCCGCCGAAGCGACGCAGAAACGCCCCGCTGGACGACGCCCAATGACCGGTCAGATAGGCCGGTTGATCGATAACGGCATAGCCCAGCCCACGCTCCGCCAGGATCTCGCGCGAGCGGTCGCCCCGCCCGCCCGGATCGAAATCGTCACCATGAAAATAGAACACCATGATGCGGGCGCGCTTGACCCGCTCCAGGAGCGGATAGAGCTTGGTCGCGTTGAGCCGCCAGCTGTCGTGGAAATCGTCAAAATCGCCATAGGCCGCCGGCGCGGTCGCGATCACCGCATCGACATCGGAGGAAGCGTCGGCCGCCATCAACGCCAGAAACGCGCCGAAGGACTGTCCGGCGAGGACGATTTGCTTGTAACCCTTGTGCTTGAGTTCCGTCGCGTAGTCGACAAGGCGCCCGGTGCTGTCGCTCAGCGTGTCGCCGCGGCTCAGCCGGTCGAAACGCATCACCTCCCAGCCATTGTCGCGCAAGGCATGGAGGTAGGACGGGGTCGGCGCTTGCGAATCTTCGGCGTCGATCGAGCGGCCGTGGCTCCACACGACGACACCCTTAGCCTCGCTGGGGCCGAGAGCCGGCCCCGGAAATGCCGGGTCGAGCCCGAGCGCCAAGGCCGGAGCGGTAGCCACCAACACGGTGGCCAGCACCGCTGCCGCGAGAAAATTGGGCAGTATTCGGTTCATCTGCGCCACGCTCCCCCCGAGCCGTACGCATACGGTTAGCGCGCAGAGTTTAACAAAAAATGTCTTTTCGTGTCACTTCGTAACGGCGGCGCAGGCCGTCGGCCAAGCACGAAAGAGGCGCAAAAGCACTTGCTTAGGCGAAGTCTTAGGGTCTGCGACGAACTGGCGCATCCCGCCTGGGTGATTTACACCGCGATTATTCGCGCTGAACGCTCATCAACACGACGGCGGCGAGCAATACGCCGATTGCTTCCGTTCCCATGGCGACCTGGCCGAGCATCATGCTCAGCAGGGTGCAAACAACGATCGCGGATCCGATCAGCATCGGCATGGCGGCGATCCCATATGGAGGACAGGGGGTTGACGGGACGGGGATGCGGCGTTGTAACGGATGCGGGGTAGGGTTTATTCCCGCGATCGCAAAGCGAGACGCCGATGCCGGTACTTTATGTCGCACGCAGCGCCAAGCTGGCCCGCTGGGCTTCCGATGTCGGGTTCGGCAAGCACCTCTATAAACTGGGCGTTTGCGAGGATGACCCCAAGGCCCTGGCTGCTGCCGGCTGGGCTGGCGAAGCCGATTGGAAGATCGTGCGCCGCGACGAGGTCGAGGGGCTCAGCGAGGCCGAGGTCAACGAACGCCTTGCCCGCAAGGAGAAGATGATCGACCCGAACCTCTACCCCAAACTCAAGGGTGCCGAGGGCGTGTTCCGGGTCTCGCCCGAGCATGTCGAGAACCACATCATCGTCTCGCGGGCGCTCGCCGGCGACAGCGACCGCCGCGACATGAAGCTGACCCCGGCCGATTTCGCCGCCTATCTCGTGCACAACGCGACGCGGTAATGCACCGCCACCCTCTCCCGCAGTGCGGGAGAGGAACAGGATTCACGCCGCGCTCGGCTTCATCTTGTCCCTGAGCGCGGCGAGGGCGTCGGGCGTATCGACATCGACGAGCACGCCGTCCGAATCCATCTCCACCTCGGCGACCAGCTCGGCATAGTCGCCGATCAGGTGCTTCGCCCCGACGTCGCCGGCCAGTTCGGTCATTTCCGGGAAGAAGCGGCGGGCCCACAAGACCGGGTTGCCGCGTTTGCCGCGGCGGGTCGGCACAATGATCGCGCGACCTTCCAACGGATTGAACGCGGCGATCAGCCGGTCGAGGTCGCGCCCGGTTACCAGCGGCATGTCGCCGAGGCAGACCATGACGCCGTCGATGTCGGCCGGCAGCGCCGCCAGGCCGCGCTTCAATGAGGTCGAGAGCCCCTCGGCGAAGGCGGGGTTGCGCACCCGCTCGACGGGCAATCGTCCGAGCGCGGCATCGATCGCATCGGCCTGGTTGCCGAGCACGGCGACGATCGGGCGGGCATGCGACGACAGGAGGCGCTGCGCGACGCGCGCCACCATCGGCGTGCCGTCGATCGGCTCCAACAGCTTGTTCGGCCCGCCCATCCGGCTCGACCTTCCGGCCGCCAAGAGGAGCGCGGCGATGCGCGGCCCCGGCGGCACCTTAAGG
>JBARKH010000423.1:0-3053 GCA_049801295.1 Allostellaceae bacterium
TTGAATACTTGGCCGACGCCGATGGAGCAGGGATCGTGCTTGGCGCCCGCGTTCCCATCGTGCTGACCAGCCGGGCCGACAAGACGCTGAGCCGGATGGCGTCTTGCGCCATCGCCCTGTTGCTCGCACATCACGACCGCAAGCAAGGCGCGCTATGACGGACTGATGGCGCCGCAATGCCGGGAGTGCGGCTTCTGCGTCGTTGAGTCGGATTGTGTTTACCAGCTGTCGCGCTTAGTTTGATTGGCACCTGCTCATGTGTCCTGGTCAAAAGGACGGCGGCGACGGGTAGGATGCGGACGGCGCGGTTCTCGATCAGCGCACCGCTGATGCTGGAGGGACGAACCAAACCCGTCCGTCGTTAGGGTCATGACTCGGTCATAAACGGCGCGAGGGTTTGTTATGGATCTTAAAGACAAAACCATCGTTGTCACCGGTGCGGCGCGAGGGCTTGGCCAAAAGATGGCAGAGGTCGTGGCCCGCCACGGCGCCAACCTTGCCCTTGTCGACCTCAACGAGGCGGAGCTTCAAGAGACGACACGGCTTTGCGCTGATGCCGGCGGGAAAGCCAACGGGTACGCCGCCAATGTGGCGGAAGAAGCCGCGGTCGAGAACCTTTTCGTCAATGTGCGCAAGGATTTCGGCAGCGTCGACGGCCTCATCAACAACGCCGGCACCAACCGCGATGCTCTATTGGTCAAAGTGAAGGACGGCAAAGTTCAGGGCAAAATGTCGCTTGCCGACTTCAACACGGTGATCGCCGTCGATCTTGTTGGCGTCTTTCTCTGCGGCCGCGAGGCGGCAGTGCACATGATCGAAGGTGGCCGCGGCGGCGTGATCATCAACATCTCCAGCATCTCGCGCGCCGGCAATATCGGACAAACAAACTACTCCGCCGCCAAGGCTGGGGTGGCTGCCATGACTGTAACCTGGGCCAAAGAGCTTTCGCGCTACAAGATTCGCGTAGCCGGCATCGCGCCGGGCTTCTGCGACACGCGCATGGTGGCCAAAATCAAGCCGGCGATCCGCGACAGGATCGTCTCCATGATTCCATTGAAGCGGCTGGGGCAGCCGGAGGAGATCGCCCGCACGGCACTCTTTATCCTGCAGAACGACTTCTACGACGGCCGCGTCCTAGAGATCGACGGAGGGCTGCGGCTTTGATCGCTTCGAAGCTGACCGCCGAGGGACGAAAATGGCTATGACACGCGAGATAGTGCTATGCACCCCGCTGCGCACAGCCATCAGCAACTACGACGGCAGTCTCAAAACCGTGCCGGCAACTGAGCTTGGCGCCACGGTGGTGCGCGGTGTACTGGCTCGCTCGAAACTTGATCCAGCCAAAGTCGGCACTGTGGTGATGGGCAATGTGATTGAGGCCGGCAACAAGATGAATCCGGCCCGGCAGTCGGCGGTCTATGGCGGTCTTCCTGTCGATGTCCCCGCGATGACCGTCAACCGCGTCTGTGGCTCCGGCGCCCAGGCCGTTGTCTCAGCCGCGCAGGAAGTCATGCTCGGCATGTTGGACAGTACGATCGCCGGCGGCATGGAGAACATGGACATGGCCCCTTATCTCGTCGGCGGCGGACGTTGGGGCTATCGGATGGGCGATGCCGAGATCTATGACAGCATGCTGCGCGACGGGCTGAACGACGCGTTCTCGGGCGAGCATTCCGGGTGGCACACCGAGGACCTTGCCAAGTCGTTTCAGATTACGCGCGAGGAGCAAGATCGGTGGGCAGAGCGATCTCAGAAGCGCTTTTCAGCCGCGCAGGCGGCGGGGAAGTTCAAGGACGAGATCTTTCCGGTCGAGGTAAAAACCCGCAAAGGGACGGAAATCTTCGACAAGGACGAGCATAACCGTCCGGGCGAGACTCTCGATGCTCTCGCCAAGCTGCATCCGGCCTTCCGTAAGGATGGCACCATCACCGCCGGCAATGCGCCGGGTCTCAATAGCGGCGCCTCCGCCATGATCGTGGCGGAGCGGGGCTGGGCCGAAGAGCAGAACCTTCAGCCGATGGCACGACTTTTGTCTTACGGGATTACCGCGGTCGAACCTGGCATGTTCGGCCTTGGTCCGATCCCTGCCGTCCGCCAGGCTCTTGCCCGCGCTAAGTGGAAAATTGGCGACCTTGAACGTATCGAGATCAACGAGGCCTTTGCCGCCATCGTGATTGCGGTCACGCGCGAACTCGGGCTCGCCGAGGATATCGTGAATGTAGAAGGCGGTGCCATCGCGCACGGGCACCCGATCGGCGCGACCGGAGCGGTCCTGACCACGCGGCTGCTGCATTCGATGCAGCGCGACGGCATCAAGCGAGGCGTCGTGACTCTGTGCATTGGCGGCGGCCAAGGCATCGCCTTGACACTTGAGAGCCTGCACTAGTGGACCTGCAGCGAAGCAGTGCCGTCAGCTGCGGGAATCGTACCGCTGTAGCAGGAACAATCCTGTGCAAAGCGAACTGAAGCTCAGGATGCGTTGAAGCCGAGCCAGGCCAGGGCCGCGGCTACGATGCACGCAACCCAACTCGCCCAGAGCGGAATTGAGATCGTCGTGCCAGGGTAATCGGCCAGCCGCTAACGGCACGGGCGAATTGCAGCACGGCGACGATGGCGAAGATAAGCGCGGCCAAAAGCGAAAAATTCTTGGCGGTCATGAACGTTCCTCCACAATAATCCGAACCGTCAACTAGAGCGTTTTCCGATCAGAAGGCATCATATCCGGCAGTAGCGAAGTAGTTTCGGCATTCGTTTGTAGTGAACTGTTGGATGGCGTGTGCGATGGCGTCCCAGAGGTCCGGGATTGTCCGCGTGGCAGCGGCGCGTAGCAGGGCTGCGAGCTTGGCGAAAGCCATTTCGATCGGGTTGAAGTCGGGGGAGTATGGCGGAAGGTATAGAAGGGTTGCGCCGGCTTGTTCGATGGCCTCCCGAATGCCGCTGACCTTGTGCGCCGGCAGATTATCCATCACCACGACATCGCCGGCGGCGAGTTCGGGAACGAGCACCTGCTCGACGTAAGCTCTGAACGCCTCGCCGTTCATCGGTCCGTCGAG
>JBARKH010000424.1:0-5245 GCA_049801295.1 Allostellaceae bacterium
GCCCTCGACCGCGCCGAGGGCGCCGACACCGATGTCGCGGTCAACCGCAACTGGATCGATCCCGGCATCCCATTCACCGAGGCCGTGGCACGGCCGGCGCATGGTCTCGTCGTTACTTCGGCGACCCTGACCGATGGCGAAGCCGACCCGGGGGAGCCGGCGGCTGCCTGGAGCGCAGCGGAAGCCGCCACCGGGCTGCGCCACCTCGATGAGCGCCCGAGCGCCGCCCGCATCGCCTCGCCCTTCGACTATCCGACGCAAACCCGCGTCTTCATCATTACCGACATTCCGCGCGACGATATCGGACAGGTCGCCGCCGCCTTCGCGGCGCTGATGATTGCCGCCAAGGGTGGCGCGCTCGGCCTCTTCACGGCGATCGCCCGGCTGCGCGCGGTGCATGAGCGGATCGCCCCGGCGCTCGAAGCCCAGGGCCTCTCGCTCCTCGCCCAACATGTCGACGCGATGTCTACGGGGACGCTCGTCGACATCTTCCGCGCCGAGGAGGATTCCTGTCTCCTCGGCACCGATGCGGTGCGCGACGGGGTCGATGTGCCGGGGCGCTCCTTGCGCCTCATCGTCTTCGACCGGGTGCCATGGCCGCGCCCGGACATCCTGCATCGCGCGCGCAAGCCGGTCTTCGGCGGCGCGCAGTACGACGACCGGATCGCCCGGCTACGGCTGCGTCAAGCCTATGGGCGCCTCGTGCGCCGCGTCGACGATCGCGGAATCTTTGCGATCCTTGATCGCGCCTTGCCGTCGCGCCTCTTGGCCGCGTTCCCCGTCGGGGTGCCGGTCATGCGGGTGCCGCTGGTCGAAGCCGTCGAGGCGACGGCGCGGTTTCTCGCCCAGGGAACTTGATAGTCCCGCCTTGACACCGGCGGCGGGGTTTGGTTTGTGCGGCGCAGCATGCCAGGAAGCGGCAGGCGCGAAAAAGGAGCGGCGATGCTCGACCCCCACGGCGCGCTGATCTACACGATGGTGATCGTCTCGGCGGCCGATCGCGACATGACCGATGCCGAGCTGGCGATTATCGGCGACATCGTGGGGCATCTGCCGGCGTTCCGCGGGTTCGACCGGCAAAAGCTGCCGGGTATGCTCGATGATTGCACTAAGCTCCTCAACCGCGAGGACGGGCTCGAAGAAGCCTTCGCGGCGATCAAGAAGATCCTGCCGGCCAATCTGCGCGAGACCGCCTATGCGATTGCCTGCGATGTCGCCGCCGCCGATGGCGAGGCGACCCAGGAGGAATTGCGGGTGCTCGAAATGATGCGCCACCGCCTCGACATCGACCGCCTCATCGCCGCCGGCATCGAGCGCGGCGCCCGCGCCAGGTTTCAGCGGCTGTGAGAATAACCCTCTCCGGCAATGCGGGAGAGGGTTAATCGCTACCCCGCTTTGGTAGAGCCTGGCGGATTGCCTCGCGGATCTCGGGCGGCTGGCGTTCGAGTGCGTCGCACAGGCGGCGCATTTGGCGGCGCACGCTGTAGAGCTGGTCGAGCAGGTTCAACATCAACGAGAGCGCCTCGTCGTCGACCGCGAATTCGCGGCGGATCTCGAGGATCAGCTCGACCCGCGCGATGTCGACCTCATGAAACAGCCAGTGCCCGCCTTCTTCGTCAGGCAGGATCCAGCGGTTCTCGATCCAGCGCGTGAGTTCGACGCTGTCGAGCGCGGCAAAGCGCCGGGTCAGCTCGTCGAGCCCAATCATGGGGTTGTTGTCCCTTGGGCTGCCTTGTCGGCCGCGCCGGGATCGACCCCGGCGCCCATCGCGCGGCGCGGATCGCTCGGGTGTGTCTTCGCCCACTCTTCGAGGAATTTCGCCAGCTCATCGTCGCCGCTGGCGCCGATCATCACCTTCAACGTCACATACTGGTCGCCGGTGGTTTCGTGGCCGCGCCGCTTCCTGTGAATGCCCTTGCCGCGCAGCCGCAGCCGCGCGCCGGTATCCGAGCCCTTGGGGATCGTCATCGTCACCGGCCCCGTAACCGTCGGCACCGCCACCCGCGCGCCGAGCACCGCCTCGGCGAGGCTGACCGGCAACTCGACATGGATGTCGTCGCCCTCGCGCCGGAAGAACGGGTGCGGCGCGATATGCACCTCAATCAGGGCGTCGCCCGGCGGGCCGGCGCCGAAGCCGGCTCCGCCCTTGCCCTTGAGGCGCAGCACCTGACCTTGCTCGATGCCCGGCGGGATCGTCACATCGAGCCATTCCGCCGGCGACAGCGCGAGACGCTGCTTGCCGCCGGTCGCGGCGAGCGCGAAATCGATGGTCAGGGTGAACTGGCGGTCGGGACCGGGCATGTTGAGTCCCTCGCCTGCATGTCCAGCGCCCCTGGCGCCACGGCGCCCGCCACCCCGCCCGAACATCGCGAACAGATCATCGAGGTCGCCCGCATCCATCTCGCCTTGCGGCTGATATTTCCATCCCTGCGCGCCTTCGGCATGCGGACGATAGGAATAGCGCGGCCGCTCGGCGCCGGTCTCGTCGATTTCGCCGCGATCGTAACGCGCCCGCTTCTCCGGGTCCGACAGGATATCGTTGGCCGCGCTCACCGCCTTGAAGCGCGCCTCGGCGGCGGGCTTGCCCGGGTTGAGATCGGGATGGAACTCCTTGGCGAGCTTGCGGTAGGCCTTGCGGATCTCCTCGGCGCTGGCGCCGGGTTTGAGGCCGAGCACCTCGTAGGGGGTTTGCGCCGCCATATCGAGCCGCCCCTGGCGCTCAGCGCTCGCGCGCGTGCTGCCGCTGCACGCTCGGCCCGGCCGGGTCGACATGCACCGCGACTTTGCGTTCTGCCCCGCGGCGATCGACCGTCAGCTCGACATTGTCGCCGATGCGGGTGAGACCGATCATGTTGCGCAGCTGGGTCCCGCTTTTGACCGCGACGCCATCGACCGCAACAACCAGATCGCCGGTGTGCAAACCGGCGCGCTCGGCGGGCGAGGCAGGATCGACGCGGGCAATGACCGCGCCGGTGGTATGGGCCGTGTTCATCGCCTGGGCGAGATCCGGGGTCAGGTCCTGGATCGCCACGCCGATGCGGCCGCGCTTCACTTCGCCAAAGCGAGTGAGCTGCTCCATAACCTTGCGCGCCATGTTGATCGGCACGGCAAAGCCGATCCCGATATTGCCGCCGCCCGGCGCCAGGATCGCGGTGTTGATCCCGACACACTCACCCCGCAGGTTGACGAGCGGCCCGCCGGAATTCCCCGGGTTGATCGACGCGTCGGTCTGGATGAAGTCCTCATAGCCCTCGATACCGAGGCCGCTGCGGCCGAGCGCGCTGACGATCCCCGAGGTCACGGTCTGGCCGAGCCCAAACGGGTTGCCGATCGCGAGCACGAAGTCGCCGACCTGGAGGTGGTCGGAATCGCCCATCGGCACCGCGGTCAAATTGCCGGCCGGGATCCGCAACACGGCGATGTCGGTATCGGCGTCGCGCCCGATCAGCTTGGCCGCCAGGCGCCGGTTGTCCTTGGTGGTGACCTCGATCCGGGTGGCGTTCTCGACGACATGGCCATTGGTCAGCACATAGCCCTGCGCGGCATCGACGATGACCCCGGAGCCGGTCGCCTGGGTCTCGCGCTCCTGGGTCTGCGGGAGGTTGAAGAAGTGGCGGAAAAACGGATCCTGCGCCAGCGGGTTCTGCTCCTTGATCCGTCCGCGCACCGCGATGTTGACAACGCCCGGGGTGATCCGGCTCAGCATCGGCGCCAGGCTCGGCACCGCGCCGCTGCCAACTTCCGGGATCAGCCCGGCGGCCAGGGCCGGCCGCGCCAACGGATTGAGTGCGACCGGGACTACGGCAGCGACGGCGCCCGTCACCAGGAGCGCTGACAACATCCTGATCATCGTAACGCGGACCTTGCGGATGATGTGGTGCGCCGTCGGCAAAACGGCGCTTGCTGTGGCCAGTTCGCCACGCCGATAACTTAAACCGCGGCACGGTACCCTTCAAGGAGCCCCCAAGCAGCCGCCGGGGCGGTGGCCCCGCGCGCTGCCTGGCAGCACTGCCCACCTCTGGCTGCTAAGGGGCTGTTTTCCCTTGCGCTTTCCTATTGCCCCGGAGCGGTGGAGGCGGCATGCTCGGCGCTCGGGCAAACGGGCTATCGAGAGGCGCAGACATGACCCTCTACGAGCTGCAACTCAGAGGGTACCGGCTAACCACCGCGGAGATCATCTATCGGCTGCCGGACCACCCCGCCCTGCTGCAGAGCTTCATCTGGCAGAAATTTGACCTCGCCCCCGATTTTCCGGAACTGAACAAGTTCCTCGAATTCTGGAAGCAGAATATCGAGGGCAAGCTGCATTCGGTCAATGTCAAGCAAAGCAGCCGCACCGCCGGAAACCGCGTCCGCCACGTCAATCATACCCTGACGCTGCATTAATCCCGATCGCCGCACTTCATTGAAGCATCCCCAACCCGTCACCCCCGCGAAAGCGGGGGCCCAGGGGCGGCGGTACGGCGGTTGTCCCGGATTCCCGCTTGTGCGGGAATGACGGGCCTTGCACCATTCTCACGATCGCCATACCGGCTGGAGTGCAAGCGGAGGTCAGAAAAATGACCGGCTCCTTCGACGACCGCGAGGTGCTGATCGTCACCGATCCGCAACTCGATTTCTGCCCGGGCGGCGCGCTCGCCGTGCCGCGCGGCGACGAGATCGTGCCGGCGGTCAACCGTCTGGCGCGGCGCTTCAGCCATGTGATCCTGACCCAGGACTGGCACCCTGCCGGGCATCTCTCCTTCGCCAGCGCGCATCCCGGCCGAACGCCGTTCGAGACGATCGAGCTGGCATACGGGCCGCAGACGCTGTGGCCCGACCATTGCGTGCAGGGCACACCGGGCGCGGCGTTCCATCCCGCGCTCGAGCTCTCGCGGGTCGAGCTGATCATCCGCAAGGGCTACCGCGCGGCGATCGATTCCTACTCGGCGTTTCGCGAAAACGACCGGACGACGCCGACCGGGCTCGCCGGCTATCTGCGCGAGCGCGGCTTCGAGCGGGTGACCTTGTGCGGCCTCGCAAGCGATTTCTGCGTGTTCTATTCAGCGATCGACGCGCGCGAGGCCGGCTTCGCGACCGCGGTGGCACTCGACGCCAGCCGCGCGATCGACATCAGCGGCTCGCTCGCGAAAGCGCTCAGCGCGATGCGCGAGGCCGGGGTCGAGCTAATCGACTGAGGCTAGACCCGGCGCGGCAGCGGGCGGCGCTCGACCTGGAACGACGGCGTACCGCGGCGGATCGGGCG
>JBARKH010000425.1:0-9187 GCA_049801295.1 Allostellaceae bacterium
CAGCATGACCGCGGCCACACTCAGATATTGCGTCTGCCCGGCCATCAGAAGCGTACCCGAATGCCGCCGAATAACGCGATCGGCGGGGCCGGGCCGAGAAACCGATTGTCGACGCCCGGACCGCCGGCGACCGCGCCGGCGGGAACCCCCGGCACGCCGATCCCCGCCGGGTTGCCGAATGACCCGAAGGTGGCGTAGCGCGCGTCGAGCGCGTTCTGGAGGTTGGCGAAGAGCTCGATATGCGAGGTCAGCGTGTAGGAGCTGTGCAGATTGACCACCGCGTATCCGGGCAGGGTCGGGTTCTGGTTGGCCTCGTCGCCGCGCAGAAACTGATCGGCGTAATAGATGAATACGCCGCCGACGGTCCAGTCCGGCGTTATCCGGTAATCCGCGCCAAGCTTGATCTGGTGTTGCGGAATGCCGGGCAGGCGATCGCCGGGCACGACATGGATCGTGCCGGCCGCGTCGGCGAGGGGATTGTTGGGCGAGGGCAGCGGCAGGGGTGACTGAAAGGTGGCGTCGACGAGGCTATAGCTCCCGTAAGCCGACCATTGCTCGTCCTTGTAGGTGAGGCCGGTTTCGATCCCTTGGCGGCGCGTGGCGCCGATATTCTCGAAGAAGCCCGAGCTGATCGAGGTGGCGACACCGTAGATGTCGTCCGAGAGATCGGTGCGGAACAACCCGATGCTCCAGGCAAACCTGCCGGGAACCGTGTCGGGCAGGGTGAAACGGCCGCGCAGGCCCGCCTCGTAGGTGCGCGAGACGACCTGTTTCAGCACCGGCGGATCGGAGGACAGCGAGGCAGGAAGAAAGCAGGGTTGCACCGGGTTCGAGCACTCGATCTCATTGGGCGTCGGGGTGCGGTTGCCTTCCGAATATCCGGCATAGGCTGTGAGCCCGCCGGTGATCTTGTAGGTGCCGCCGATCGCCGGATTGAACCGGCTGTACCGATTGCTGCCGGAGAGGTTCGATCCGAGGTGATCGGCGAGCGCGATCTCGGCAATGTTATAGCGGCCGCTCGCGGTGACGGCGAGCGCCGGGGTCACGTCAAACGTATCGGTGAGGAAGATCCCGTAATAATTGTTGGACGCGCTCAGGCCGACCGGCGTGGCGATGAAACCGGTGTTCTCGGGGGTATCGACGAAGAAGCCGGCCGGGACCACCTGAAGGAGGGAATTGATCACGCCGAGGCCAGCTGACGATTGGAAGTCGACGGTCGAATGGTCGATGCTGCCGCCGAATACGAAATTGTTGTCATGCGCCAATAGTTTGCCCGTGTAGGTCGTCTGCAGGGCGCCGCCCACCCCGATTGCGTGGATCGTTTCGAAGTCGGTCTGGCCGATCGGGATCGTGCCGCCTGCCGAAATATCGAGGATCAGTGCGCCGGTCGACGCGATCAGCGGGGTCGCCCCATCCCGCTGACACAGTAACCCGTTGGCGGGAACGCAGGCGGTGTAGTGCGTCGTATCGCCGTTGACGACACTCTGGTGAAACTCCCGGCGATAGGCGTTGCCCTGAAACGACAGCGCGTCGGTCGCCTCATAAGACCCGTTTACGCTCACGAACGCCAATTGGTTGACGTTGTTCTGCGGCGTGGTGAAGTCGAGCGAGCGGTTGACGGCGAGCTCCTGCGCCGGAGCGGTGCCCTCCCCCGAGAGGAAATTATTGGCGCCGGTGAAGCTGACATCCAGCGACCCATGGTTGCCGCGCGCGCCGATATCGGCGTAGAGCTGCTTTACATGGTCCGGCGAGAATTGCCGCCAGCCATCCGAGTCGAAGATCCGGCCGGCGAGATAGGTCGCGATATTGCCGATCTGCTGGCCGTATTCGAACGAAAAGCTGCGTTGCCCGAAGGATCCACCGCCGATTTCGCCCTTAAATCCGGGATGGGTGAACCCGTTCTTCATGGTGACGATGACGGCGCCGCCGAGGGCATTGAGGCCGTAAACCGGGTTGGCGCTGAGGATGTCGACGCGATCGACCGCGATATCGGGAATGAGGTCCCAATTGACGGTGTCGCCGAACGCCTCGTTGACCCGGACGCCGTTTTGATAGACCGCCAGGCCCTGCGGCGTCCCGAGTACGGGCGAGGCCTCAAAACCCCGATAGAGGATGTCGGGCTGGAAGGGATCATTCAAATTGGCGTTTGCGTTGACCCCGCCTGCCTGATCGGTGAGACCGGTGACGAGGCTCGGCGATCCTTCTCGCTCCAGCGCCGATGAGGTAACGCTCTGGACATTTGTCGGCACCTTATCGCGGTCGATCCGCACGCCGGGCAGGGGGCTGGTGCCGATCACCTCGACAGTCGGCAGGACCAGAGGGGCGGCCGCCGTGCCCGAGTCGGGCGGCGCGCTCTGCGCCGCGGCGGTTCCCGGCAGCATCAATGCGGCGGCAACCGCGAGGGATAGGTTGCGACCGGCCGCATTCGCCATTACTTGGCCCCGCCCGCCTCCTTTTGCGCCGCCTCGCCCGGGGGCTCCTCGAGTGGGCGGAAATCGGGTTGGAACCAGCGTTCGGCAATGAGGGTCGGCACCACCGCGCTGAGGATGACGGCGGTGACGAGAATGGTGTACTGGCCCTGGTCGATGATGTGGTTGGTCAGCCCGAACAGCGCGGAAATGCTGCCGAAGGTGAGGCCCGTGCACATCAACAGCGTCGTATACATCCCTTCGCGCGGGTCGTAGCGGAAGATTTTGGTCAGCGGCAGGATGCCGACGAATTTGGTCAGCATCTTCATGCCGAGAAAGGCGCCGATCAGGCCTGCCGAGGCCATGACCGTCTTCGCCTCGATCAGGGAACCGGCCTTCAAAAAATAGAACGGCGTCATGCTGGCGAAGGCGATCGCGCGCATGCGCTGCGCCAGCACATGATATTTGACGAAAGTCGGGGCCAGCACCATGCCGATCAGATAGGCCGGCAGCACCGCCTCGCTCTTGGCGACTACGGCGAGCCCGCCGACGCCGAGCAGAAACAGGAAAATCAGCTTGATCTCGGGCTCGCTGACCCGCGTGCCGATCCGCTCGAAGAACCAAGGGACCAGTTTGGGCAGGATGGCCAGAACCGCGACGGTGACGACGGCAAACAGCAGCAGCCACCAATTATAGTTGGCGAACACGAGGCCGAGCGCGAGCACGGTCCCCAGATCGTTGACGAAGCACGCGCCGAGAATGATCTTGCCGATCTCAGTCTTGTTGAAGCCGGTTTCGATCATCACCGCGTAGACGACGGCCACCGAGGTGGTCGACAGCGCAATTCCGGCAATCTGCGCCTGCGGCCACGGCCAGGCGTAGACGAAATGGGCGAACAGCAGGACACCGACATAGGGCGCGAAAAACCCCATCGCGCCGATACACATGGTCGACCAGAAATTGCGCCGGATCACCGCCTGATCGATTTCGACGCCGGCGAGAAAGGTTAGGAGGATCGCGCCGAACCCGGCGAGCCAGTTGATCCAGTCGGTCAGCTGAAGATGGATGAGGTTGCCGGCAATGGCGCCGATGACGATCTCGGTCAACGCCACCGAGACGGTCAACCAGACCGACAAGACCGACGCCGCGAGCGCCAAGCCGATCCACAACGCGGCAATCAGCCAGACATTCTCCACCGCCACCTCCCTTCGCCGCGTCCCGGCGGGCGCGCAGGGATGGGCCATTGTACCGGCCAAGGAGGTGAGCGCACTTTCCGGCCCACCCCTGCGACGGGCCCGGAACGCTCCCGCCGCGCGCTCACGCGCAACAGGAGCTATCAGCCTTGCGGCGGTTTCGGGGAGGCTCCATCCCCATTATCGGCAAAGCGCGTTATAACGGCGCGGTCGAGCCCGTCAACACGCAATCATGTTCGCTGTAGCGGCGGCGCGGCGGATGATCGGGAGGAGCCGCGATGTTTCGCAAAATTCTGGTCGCCAATGACGGGTCGCCGGGCGCCTTCGCCGCTTTGCAGGCCGCGATCGACCTGGCCGTCAAATGCGAGGCCGAACTGCACATGATCTCGGTCGAGGAGATCCCGCACCTAGCGGAGACAATGGGCGAAGTCGAGGGGGAGCGGGAGGAAGCCGGACACCGCTTCGCTGCGGTCGTCGCGCGCTCGAGGGAACTCGCGGCGGCACAAGGCTTGTCGCTCGAAACCCACCTGTTTCCGGGCCATCCGGTTGCGGCCATCGTCGAGTTCGTGCGCACCCACGATTTCGACCTCCTGGTCCTTGGCTTCATGGGCCATTCGGCGCTCTATAACCGGCTGATCGGGAGCACCACCGACCGGCTGGTCGATCACGCACCCTGCGCCGTCCTTGTGGTCAAATAGCGGCTCCGGCCGGAGAGCGTCCATGCCAATAGTCAATGTCTTGAGCATCACGCACACCCGCCCGGCAGAGCGGGCGCGGATCGAGGCGGTCGATCCGGAGGTAAAGCTGATCGATGCCGCCGGCTGGTTCGACGGCGAATACCGCGAGACGTGGCCGGCCTATTCGGTTGCCCGCTATCTGGCGCCGAACAGCACCGGCAAGGGAACCCGCGAGGAGCGCGACCGGCTGCTGGCGCAAGCAGAGGTGATCCTCGGCGGCTGGCCGTTTCCGTTGAATTTGCGGGCCCGGGCGCCGCGCCTCAAATGGTTTCACCAGCGCCCGGCCGGCGCCAGCAACCTCTTGCGCGGCGACCTCTGGGGCAGCGACGTCACGGTGACGACGACGCGCGGCGCCGGGAACACGCTGGCGATGGCGGAATACGCGGTGGCCGGCATCCTCCATTTCGCCAAGAGCCTCGACCGCGCCGTCACCGACCGGGCGGCCGGAGCCTTCGATCACCGCGCCTATCGCCCGCTCCTCATCGAGGGGAAGACTGTGTGCGTCGTCGGCGCCGGCGGGATTGGGCTCGAGGTCGGGCGGCTCTGCGCCGCGCTCGGCATGCGTGTCGTCGGCACCAGGCGCCAGCCAACACCCGATGCGCCGTTGCCGCCGGGGTTCAGCCGGCTCGGCGGGCCGGAGGAACTCGATCGCATGCTGCCTGAGAGCGACTTTGTGGCAATCGCGACGCACTGGACGCCGCAGACCACCCACCTTTTCGACAAGGCACGTCTCGCCCTGATGAAACCCGGCAGCGTGCTCGTCAACGTCGCCCGCGGCGAGATCATCGACGAAGAAGCGCTCGCCGATGCGCTTGAAGCCGGCCGCCTGCGCGGCGTCGTCCTCGATGTCTATGAGGGCGAATTCGAGCAGCCCCCACCGGCCCGGCTCTGGCAGAACCCGCAGGTGCTGATCACGCCCCATGTTTCCGGCGCCAGCGACGAAACCCGGCACGGTGCGATCGACCTCTTTTGCGACAATCTGCGCGCCTATCTCGATGGAAGCCCGCTCCACAACGTCATCGATTGGGAACGCGGCTATTGAACCGCGCCGGGCACGCGGGCTCTTGTCGCGTTTAAAAAGAGTGGTGCCCAGGGGCGGAGTTGAACCACCGACACACGGATTTTCAGTCCGTTGCTCTACCAGCTGAGCTACCTGGGCGACGAGGTCGGCCGGGCTTATAGAGGATGTCTCCGGCGGCTGTCCAGCCGCATCGCCGGCCGCGCCGCCAACCGGGAGTGAAGATGGTCGAGCGGCTCGAACAGCTGATCTCCGAACGGCGCATCCGCGCCCGGACCGCCGCGCTCACCCGCCGGATCGACGCCGATTACCGCGGCCGGGAGCTCTCTCTCGTCGTCGTCGTGAAGGGCGCGGTCATTTTCGCCGCCGATCTGATGCGCCATCTGACGATCCCGTTCACCCTCGATTTCGTTGCCGCCTCATCCTATGGCACGGGGACCCGATCGTCCGGCAAGGTCGCGCTCGCCGGGCTCGACTGGCTCGAAATCGGCGGGCGGCATGTGCTGGTGGTCGAGGACATCGTCGATACCGGGGGGACCGGCGCGGCGATACTCGATGCCCTGCGCCAGCACAAACCGGCCAGCCTTGCCTTCTGCACGCTCTTGCGCAAGCCGGCGGCCGGCGGACTCGATCTCCCGGTCGCCTATGCCGGCTTCGACATCGGTGACGATTTCGTCGTCGGCTGGGGGATGGACTACGCCGAACGCCATCGCAATCTGCGTGGGATCTACCGGCTCATCCTCGACGGCGCGGAGGGCGGGGCAGGCTCCTGAGCCCGCCGGATACAGCCGGTTTTTACATTTCATGCCCGCGCTCTCCCCCCTGTAGTAGGATGCGCCATAATTCGCCAATCCCTGAAACCTGGAGGATGCGCCATGATCTACGAAGTCCGCACCTATACGCTGCGCCCGGGCAGCGTCGCCGAGTTCGAGGAGCGCTATGAGAAGCGGCTGCCGCTGCGGTTGAAGCATTCCAAGCTCGGGGCTTTCTGGCACACCGAGTTCGGCCCCTTGAACCAGGTCGTCCATGTCTACCCCTACGACGATCTGCAGCACCGCACGAAGGTGCGCGCCGCGATGGCGGGCGACGCCGCGCGCAACGCGATGCCCGGCGGCGGGGAGCTCATTGTCGCGCAAGAGGCCGAAATCATGACCCCGGCGCCGTTCATGCACGCGCTCGGCAGCCGCGATTACGGCACCGGCAACGTCTATGAGATGCGCACCTACACCTACGCTCCCGGTGATCTGCCGAAAGTGCTGGAAGCGTGGGCGCAGGCGGTTCCGGCCCGCGAGGAGCTCTCTCCCTTAGCGGCGTGCTGGACCAGCGAGTTAGGCGGCCTCAACAAGTTCGTCCACACCTGGGTATACAAGAACCTGGGGGAACGCGAACGCATCCGCGCCGCATCGCGCGCCCCCGGCCGGGCCTGGCCGCCGCAGAGCGGCGTGCGGCCGATCCGCCAGGAAAACAAGCTCCTCATTCCGGCTTCGTTCTCGCCGGTGCGCTAGTCGTCCCCCACCCTACCCTCCCCCGCTTGCGGGGGAGGGTAGGGAGCGGTGGCAGCGGGTGGAGTAATCAACCGCCAAGCTTCTTCTTCAGTAGCTCGTTGACCAGACCCGGGTTGGCTTTGCCGGCGGTGGCTTTCATCACCTGGCCGACGAAGAAGCCGAGGACTTTGGGGTTGGTCGCGTATTGCGCGCGTTGGGCGGGGTGGGCGGAGAGGGCGGCGTCGACCGCGGCTTCGATCGCGCCCTCATCGCTGACCTGGCGCAGGCCCTTCAGTTCGACGATCGCGGCGGGGTCGGCACCGGTCTCGACCATCTCGGCGAAGACGTCCTTGGCGATGCGGCCGGAGATCGTGCCGTCGGCAATGAGGTCAATGAGCGCGCCGAGGCGGTCGGGAGCGACCGGCGATTGTGCGATGCCGACCCCCTTCTTGTTGAGCTCGCCGAAGAGATCGCCCATCACCCAGTTGGCCGCCGCCTTGGGGTCCCTCCCCTCGGCGACCTTCTCGAAATATTCGGCGGTCGCGCGCTCGGCGACGAGCACCCCGGCATCCTCGGGCGAGAGGCCGTAATCGCCGATGAAGCGGGCTTTTTTTGCATCGGGGAGTTCGGGCAATTCGGCGCGGAGGCGCTCCAGCCATTCCGGCTCCAATACTAGGGGCAACAGATCCGGGTCGGGGAAATAGCGGTAATCGTAGTCGTTTTCTTTGGAACGCATCGGCCGGGTAACGCCCTGCAAGCTGTCGTAGAGGCGGGTCTCTTGCGCGACCGTGCCGCCCTCTTCGATCAGCGCGACCTGACGGCGCGCCTCATAGTCGATCGCCTGCATCATGAACCTGACCGAGTTCAGGTTCTTGATCTCGCAGCGGGTGCCCAGCGGCTCGCCCGGATGGCGCACCGAGACGTTGCAATCGCAGCGTAAGGAGCCCTCCTCCATGTTGCCGTCGCAGGTGCCGAGATACCTGAGGATCGAGCGCAGTTTGCGCAGGTAGATCCCGGCTTCCTCGGCGCTCCGCAGATCGGGCTCGGAGACAATCTCCATCAGCCCGATGCCGCAGCGGTTGAGGTCGACATAGGTCTCGCGCGGGTGCTGGTCGTGCAGGCTCTTGCCGGCGTCCTGCTCCAGATGCAGCCGGGTGATGCCGATCTCGCGGGCCGAACCGTCGGGCATGTCGAGGATGACGCGGCCGTGACCGACGATCGGCTGCTGGTATTGCGAGATCTGATAGCCGGCCGGCAGGTCGGGGTAGAAATAGTTCTTGCGATCGAAGACGCTGTAGAGGTTGACCTGGGCGTCGAGGCCGAGCCCGGTCTTGACCGCCTGCTCGACGACATGCCGGTTGATCACCGGCAGCATGCCGGGAAAGGCCGCATCGACCGTCGAGACCTGGGTGTTCGGCGCGGCCCCAAACGCGGTCGCGGCGCCCGAAAACAGCTTGGCCTTGGCGGTGACCTGCGCGTGGACTTCGAGGCCGATGACGGTTTCCCATTCGCCGGTGCGGCCGTCGATCAGCTCTGCCATCTTCTCTCGCTAAACCGATTCAACCGTAGATTTAGTGACTGGAACGTGTCCACCTGATCCTACAGGCCAAGATCAGGTGGGATTCCCGTGCTAGTTGCAACTGGTCGACCCGCAGCGTACACCGGCGGGCTTCCCGCCACACCTGCGCCAGAGGGCGTAGGGTGGAAAGAAGCGCCTTCCGCCGTATTTTCGCCATTCCGGACACCTCTCCGGCCAGGCAGCGGCTTCTTGATGAGGCTTAGGCGGGCACGCAAACAAATTGCCATTGGCAATTCCGCCCCGTGCTATCGCAGACGCAGACCGGGCGCATTTCCTTGCAGCCAAGCGGCGGGAGAGGGGGTAAAAGCGGAAGACCGCAACCCGCTTGGGCCAAGGCTATCCCAAGTGGCATGAGCAGCGAGACCAATATCGCTCCGAGGACAATTTTCACGGCCGCCTCCCCTCGTTGGCTGACGCGCCCCGCCGCAGCCATTCGGCGGACTCGTTATCGATCCACGCTTGTGCCTCGGCTTCCGTATTGAAAGCGGGGCCAGCGGTCGAATTGTCTTCAATGTTCGCCGAACGCCCGTTCGCCCAGGTTGCCCGGATGTAGCAACCGGCCATTGCCTTGTACGCCATGATCTCAAAAGTGACAGCCATCTGTCGATTTCCTTTCCGATAAGTCGATTATCGAGTTTTATCCGGAATTTGGGCGCTCAAATCGAGATATTCGAATCCGAGGGCGGCGACCAGATCCGAACCCGTCTACGCGAGCATTTGGCACGCCCTTGGGACAGCCCAAATCCGACTGCTTCGAAAACCACCGTC
>JBARKH010000426.1:0-13603 GCA_049801295.1 Allostellaceae bacterium
GCGCAGTCCCGGCCAACGCCACAGCGCCATCGTCACGGCCGCCACGCCGATCGTCGCGGCCCGGCCGATCCATAGCGCCGGCTCGATCGTCAGCGCAAAATAGAGCGCGATGCCGGTGCCGAAAAACACCGGGAGCCACAGGATTCGGCGATCGCCTTCGGCCGCGAACGCTGCGGCTAGGGCAAGGAACGGCCGCACGAAGCGGCGCGGCGCCGCGCCGAAACCTTCGCCAGCGACCGCCAAATTCGCCATCGCCGCTCCCCTCGCGCGCCGCGAGAGTAAGCGATTACCCGGATCTGCGACAGGGGTTTGCCGGCAGGATCCGGGGGCGTGGCGGCAATTGGTCGGTCTTATTTCGATATTTCACGAAATATCGCTTGACAAGGCGCCGTGGCCGCGTCGTCATTTCGACGAATGTTGAATGGTGGAAATGCCGCCAATGGACCAGATCGGTGCGATCGCCGCGCTTGGCGCGCTTGCTCATGAGACGCGGCTCAAGCTGTTCCGCCTGCTCGTCACCAGCGGACCCGAGGGGCTCCCCGCCGGCGCCATCGCCGAACATATCGGCGTCCCGCCGTCCTCCTTGTCGTTTCACCTGCAAGACCTCGTCCATGCCGGCCTCATTACGCAACGCCGGTTCAGCCGGAACCTGATCTATTCCGCCGAATACGGGCGGATGAACGAGCTGATCCTTTATCTCACCGAAAATTGCTGCGGCCGCGCCGAAGCGTGCGCGCCGCTGTGCAACCCCGCCGATGCCTTTGCCAAGGGAGAGAACAATGAAGCGGTTTCACGTGCACGTGCGCGTTGACGATCTGGCGCAATCGGTGCGGTTTTATTCGACCCTCTTCGCCACCGAACCAACGGTCCTGAAGGGCGATTACGCGAAGTGGATGCTGGAGGATCCGCGGGTCAATTTCGCGATCAGCACGCATTGCGGCGAGGCCGCCGGCATCTCGCACCTCGGTATCCAGGCCGAGGACGAGAGCGAGCTTGGCGAAGTCTATGAGCGCCTCGCCCACGCCGAGCGGCCGATCTTCGAGGAAAAGGCGACAACCTGCTGCTACGCCCAATCCGACAAGCAGTGGGTCGCCGACCCGCAGGGGGTCCAGTGGGAGACGTTCTTCACCTATGGCGAGGCGACGGTCTATGGCGTGAGCGGCGCACAGCAAGAGCTGGCGCAGATCGCTGCCCGCGGCGTCTGCTGCGAGCCGGCGGTGCCGGCGCAACCCGGGCCGGAGGCGAAGGCCGTCACCGCCTGCTGTGCGGGGTAGGCTCACCGATACGCTGGCTCGCGGCGTTCGCCGGGAGGAGTTGCATGACATCGCTGGCCGATTCTGCCCGGCGTCCGGCGCCGGGGCTGGGCGCGTTCGAGCGCTATCTGACCCTGTGGGTGGCGCTGTGCATCATCGCCGGGATCATGCTCGGGCGCATGGTGCCGGCGCCGTTTCACGCGCTCGGCCGGATGACCATGGCCCAGGTCAATATCCCCGTCGCCGTCTTGATCTGGCTGATGATCGTGCCGATGCTGGTCAAGGTCGATTTCGGGGCGCTCCACCGGGTCGCCGAAGCCTGGCGCGGCATCGCCGTCACGGTCGGGGTCAACTGGCTGGTGAAGCCGTTCAGCATGGCGCTCCTCGGTTGGCTGTTCATCGGGCTCCTGTTCCGCCCGCTGCTGCCGGCGGCGCAGATCGACAGCTATATCGCCGGCCTCATCCTGCTCGCGGCCGCGCCCTGCACGGCGATGGTCTTTGTCTGGTCGAACCTGACCGAGGGGGACCCCAACTTCACGCTGAGCCAGGTCGCGCTCAACGACACGATCATGGTGTTTGCCTTTGCCCCGATCGTCGGGCTGCTGCTCGGCCTCTCGGCGATCACGGTGCCGTGGACGACGCTTTTTCTCTCGGTCCTCCTTTATATCGTCGTGCCGGTGATTGCCGCGCAGCTCTGGCGAGGCTGGCTCCTGGCGCGCGGCGGCGAGGGTGCGCTCGCCCGCGCCCTCAAGCGGCTGCAGCCATTGTCCCTCACTGCGCTCCTGGCGACCCTGGTGCTGCTCTTCGGCTTCCAGGGCGACGAGATCGTGGCGCAGCCGCTGATCATCCTGCTGCTCGCCGTGCCGATCGTGATCCAGGTTTATCTCAATGCCGGGATCGCCTATGGCCTCAACCGCGCGCTCGGGGTGCCGCACAATATCGCCTGCCCGTCGGCCCTCATCGGCGCCTCCAACTTTTTCGAATTGTCTGTGGCCGCGGCGATCGCTCTCTTCGGGTTCCAGTCCGGCGCGGCATTGGCGACGGTGGTCGGAGTTCTGGTTGAGGTGCCGGTGATGCTGTCCGTAGTGTGGCTGGTGCTGCGCAGCCGGGTCTGGTACGAGCGCGGCGCGGCGCCGCGGTAGAGGGATTGCTCGGCGATGGCTAACGCATTGCGGGAGAGGATCACCGGCGGCGGGCTCGCGGTTGTCATGTCAGCCCACAATCCGTTGTCGGCGCGGCTCGCGGAAGAAGCCGGGTTCGACGGCATCTGGGCGAGCGGCTTCGAGCTGTCGGCCGCCTATGGCCTCCCCGATGCGAGCCTTCTCTCGTTCTCTCAGCACCTCGATATGACCCGGGCGATGATCGAGCAGGTCAGCGTGCCGCTGATCGCCGACCTCGACACCGGCTACGGCAACGCGATCAACGCCGTCCATGTCGTCGGCGCCTATGCGCGGGCCGGCGCGGCGGCCGTGGTCATCGAGGACAAGACCTTTCCGAAGGATACCAGCCTCCTCCCCGGCGCCCGCCAGGAGCTGGTCCGGGTCGACGAGTTCCAGGGCAAGATCGAGGCGGCGCGCGAGGCGGGGGCGGGGCATGATCTTCTCGTCATCGCGCGGACCGAGGCGCTCATCGCCGATCTCGGGATCGAGGAGGCGCTCAAACGCGGCGCCGCCTATGCCGAAGCCGGCGCCGACCTCCTCCTCATCCATTCGAAGCGGAAGACCTCGGATGAGATCGTCCAATTCACCGAACGCTGGGGGGCGCAGATCCCGCTCGTCATCGTGCCGACCGCCTACCCGCAATTGACCGAGGCGAAGGTGAAGGCGCTCGGCAAGATTGCCATCGTCATCTACGCCAACCACGCGGTGCGCGCCGCGGCCCAGGCGATGCGCGAAACCTTCGCCGCGATCCGCCGCGACGGCGGCATCCACCAGATCGATCAGCGCATCGCCACGGTCGAGGACATCTTCAACCTGCAGCGCGTCGGGGCGATGAAGGCGGCCGAGAAACGGTATTTGCGGTAGCCCGCGGCGGCCAAATTCCCTGCCAGCAGGGAAATTTTTTCCGCAATTCCTCTAAGCTACTGGATTATCTCGATTTTACCGCGTATCGGCTGCACATGGCAGGGAATTCTTTTGCGTTGTGCAGGGAATTTTGCGCACCGGGCAGGGAAATTTTTTAGCCTCGCAGGGTATTTTTGCGCGGGAAGCGGGGAGTTGGGGGAATTCATGGTTCGTGTTGTAATCGCAATATTATCGATATAAATAGGAGGGCGAGTCGATCTGTCAACCCGTAATGCCATTCCGGCGAGAACCGGGACCCGCTTTTGGCGTGGATACCGGCCTTCGCCGGTATGACAAGGAAGAAAGCGACGATCCCCATCGAACGAGCTTCCGAACCATCACACGAGCTTGTCCGACTCGCTCGTCGGCAGGGAGACGATGCAATTAAGGCAGCGGGATATAAGTATTTATCGTAAAAATTCTATAATTCGAAAACGCACGTATAAATACCTAATAGCAAAAATCTTGTAAGAAGCGTGAACCGGGTGCCATTTAGCGCGTATGAGCGCTTCATCGAATTGGCCGCGTAACCGGCTTTTGCTCGCCCTGCCAGCCGCCGATCTCGAGCGGTTGATGCCGGACCTGGAACGGGTGAGCTGCGGCCGAGGCGAAGTGCTGATGGACGCCGATAGTCCATTGGACCACGTCTTCTTCCCCGACAGCGGTGTCGTCTCGGTGGTGGCGGTATACGCCGACGGCAGCATCATCGAGATGGCGACGACCGGCCGCGAGGGGTGCACCTCGGTGCAAGCGATCTTTGGCGCCACCACATCCTCTGTCCGACTCCTCGTGCAGATCCCGGGGAGCGCCGGTCGGATGTCGCGTGCGGCGTTCACCCGGGCGATGGAATCGATGCCGGCCTTCCGAAGTCTCATGTACGCCTATATCCAGGCCTTTCTCGAACAGGTCCTGGTGTCGGTGGCGTGCAATGGCGCGCACAGCCTCAAGCAGCGACTGGCGCGGTGGCTCTTGATGATGCGGGACCGCGCCGACGACGACGCGCTGCAGATCACGCAGAGCCTCCTTGCCGAAATGCTCGGCGTGCAGCGGCCGTCGATCACCAATGCGGCCCGAGAGTTGGAGGTTGCCGGGTTGATCGCGCGTGGCCGGCGGCAGGTCACGATCCTCGATCGGCCGGGCCTGGTGGCGGCCTCTTGCGAGTGTTATCAATTGGTTAGGTCGCGCATCGTCTTTCACCTCCCGAAAACCTACAGCTGAACGCCGGCCTCTCCGGTAAATCGGTAATGAAGATTACCGACAACGCGCGTTCAACGAGGTATGGTTAACGTTGGGAAACGCCCAATTTAGCTTTTCAGCAAGATCGTGTCCCGACCGTCGAGGATCGGTACGTCATCGCGAGAGGCGGGGGAGAAGCTGCGGTGCGCGGTGTCAACCCACTGGATGTTGTCGAGACGATCCGCGACGGCATCCTCGTGCTCGACCCCGATCTGACGATCCGCTTCGCCAACCGCTCGTTCTGTCAAACCTTCGCCGTCGCGCCAGAGGATACGCTCGGGCGCAAGCTCCATGAGATCGGCGGGGGGCAGTGGGACATTCCCGCGCTGCGCACGGCGCTCGCGGCCGTTATTGCCGGCCGCAACACGATTGAAGCCTTTGAGGTCGAGGCTGCGTTCCCGTCAACCGGGCGGCGCGCAATGGTGCTCAACGTGCGCAAGATTTCCCGGACCGGCAACCGGAAACAGCAGATCCTCCTGGCGATCGAGGACGTCACCGACCGGGTGCGCCTCGAGCGCGAGCACGCCGCCGCGCACGAGCGTATCGGCTTGCTGCTGCAGGAGCTGGCGCATCGGGTCAAGAACAGCCTTCAGTTCATCGCCGCGATGGTGATGATCGAATCGCGCCGGCACAAAAGCGGCGAGGGTCGGGCGGCGCTGCAGCGGGTGTCGCATCGCATCACCGCCCTCGGGCACCTCTATGCGAAGCTGACCAACGCCGACCCCGTCGAGGATGTCGATGCGGCGAGCTATCTGGAAGAACTGTGCCGCGACCTCATACTATCGATCCAAAAGGAAGGCGACACCTCGATCGTCCTCAAGACCGACATCGCGAAGGAGCGCCTGCCGACCGACCGGGCGATCCCGATCGGGCTGATCGTCAACGAGCTGGTCACCAACGCGATCAAATATGCGTTCCCGGGCGAGAGAAAGGGCACGGTCACGGTGAGCCTGAAGCGGGCGCTCGGGGAACTCCGCCTGACCGTCGCCGACGACGGCCAGGGGCTCGATCCGCGCGGCGCCGATTCCGGGCTCGGCGGAAGGCTGGTCGAAGGCTTCGCCCAACAGCTCGGCGGCCAGGTCGAGTGGAAGAGCGGCCGAACCGGAACCACCGTGCAGCTGATCCTGCCGGCGCCCTGAAGGCAGGTAGGGCTTCAGGGCGCGTCGAACAGAGCGGTTGCCGTGCGCTTCCGTGAACATATATGTTCACTCGGTGACGAGCGCGGAATTCAAGCGGTGGCTTGAGCGGCACGGGGCGACCTTCGAGCCGGCCAAGGGCGGCCATATTTGGGTGTTGCTGCACGGCCGGCGCGCGATCCTGCCGATGCACGGACGCCGCAAGGAAATGAAGACAGGTACGGTCGCCGCAATCAAGAAGCAGCTTGGAGTGCAATGAGGACACCATGCGCGCCTATCCCGCAGGCCTGACGGCCGATCCTGACGGCGGTTTCACCGTCACCTTCCGCGACGTCCCCGAGGCGATCACCGAGGGCGACAGCCGCGAGGAGGCGCTGTTGCGCGCCGAGGACGCGCTCGAATCGGCGCTTGCGATGTATGTGATGGCGAAGGAGCCGCTTCCTGCGCCATCGGCCGCCGAGCCCGGCGAGGCCGTGGTGCCGCTCTCGGCATTAGGCATGGCGAAGGCCGCGCTCTACGAGGCGATGCGCGAAGAGGGCATCGGCCGGGCCGAGCTGGCGCGGCGGCTGCGCTGGCACCTGCCGCAGGTCGCCCGTGTCCTCGACCTGCGCCACGCCTCGAAGATGGAGCAAGTCGAAGCCGCCCTCGCCGCGCTCGGATTGCGGCTCATTGTTGACGTGGCGCGGGCGGCATAGCATTTACCACTGTCCCGGCAATCTCGACTCCAGTCCGCAGACTTGCCCTCACCCGCACATTGCGGCACGCTCGCCGCAAGTTCCCCAAACGGGAGCGCATGATCGGGAGGTGTGCCAATGAACACGATCACGCGCGCCGTGACGGTCGCGACAATGGCGGGCCTGTTGTTTGGCTGTGCGACGGCGGCGCAGCGGCAGTCTCAAGCAATCGGAACGAACACCAGAACTGTGGTCGCCAGCGCGCAGGCGTGCGTGACTGCAATTTACGCGGCCCCCGAGGCGGCGCCCCTACGGCCGCATTTACCGTTCGATGTACGGGAATTGACGCTCGCGCAGCTCTCAGATCAGTCGCTCGCGACCAAGGAAGAAATCGACGCGATTTTTCTCCTGCACCCCCGTCTTCAGCAATGTCAAAAGGCAGCATTGGACGGGTTGATGATAACAACGCCGTCACTCGTCCCGATGCTGGCAACCGAATACATTAAGGGCGAAGACAACTTACTCTTACTGGTACAAATAAAACAATCGTGGGGCGAGTTTTCAAAACATCGACGAGACATAGTGTTTGAAGGGCAGGCTCAGCTTGTGGCTGAGGCCCGCCGTATCGAGGCGGGTTTAGAACAATCTCATGAAACCGAACTCGCGGCGCGGCAGGCAGCAATCCAGGCCGTGGGCAACGCGCTCGAACGCGGCGCGCAAACTTGGCAAGCAAATGTCAATGCGAACCGGCCCGTATTCACCAACTGCATGCGCATGGGCTATCAAGGCAGCATGTTGAATTGCACGACGTACTGATCGACCGGCGGCGGGGCAGCGCATCTGCAATCTATGAAACTTCATGGGGACCGAGCGCCACGGCGGACTGCGCTTCGATTATCTGCCCTACGATCTCTCAACGATGGGCTTCGCGATGCTCAGCCCATCCCGCGAATTCTTTTTTCTATGGGCGCGCGCGACATGGCGCTGGCGCTCGTCCTCACTCAGCCCCGGCGGAACGTGCTGTTCCGGCGGATTATACAGGCGCGGTCGCCTACGCTTCTCTGGCTTTGACCCGAGATTTCGATCTCTTCTTCCACTTTTAACCAGATATTCTGTTTCCAGAAATTGCATCAAGCCGTTCGTATATTCGAAATACGCTAATAAATCTTTCGCTAAGGCGACATCAATGTGATGCCAATTCTGCTCAGTGCTGTCCTCTAGCTTTGCTGTCTTCTGGAAATTTGCGAAAAAAAGTCCCGCGTAAACGTCGCCTGTCCAATGACAGTGCGCGAATTGATTTCGTGCCTTAAGGCAAAATTTGACGGCATCGATCGCATCAGCGTATTCCGATTTCAGACCAACCTCAGCGTACTTATGCCGCATCATGGCGTCGGCGGCGTCGATCCGGGGTGTCTCCCCAAGGATCCGGAATATCATTCTGAATGCCGGCCGACGATCGCCTATGCTCGCCCCGAGCAGGACGGCAACCGTCCTCTCCAGTTCGCCGTACCCTAGAACGATCTGCCCAATAAGAGATGCTTCCTGCGGGTGGCGCTTGAGGGGCTCATTGAACATGGGAATGCTCTAGGCTCAGGCCGAAGACGTTACGAACACCCGCTCGTGGCGCCGCAGGTGTCGCATTTGAGGCAGGTGCCGTTGCGGACCAGGGTGAAGTTGCCGCATTCGCCGCAGCTGTCGCCTTCGTAGCCTTTCATGCGGGCTTCGCGGATCTGTTCGAGTCGTGAATCGGCGCGCGAAGCGGGCTGGGCCAGCGCCACGGTCGCGGTTTCGGCGTAGGCGAGGGCGCCCTCGAAGAGGGGGAGCGCGGGTTCGGTCTGGGGGCTCGCCTCGGCTCGCGCGCTGGAGCGCTTGCCGCCGTGGAGGACGGTCAGCTTGTTGCGGACGTAGCCGTTGGAGGCGACGCGCTGCATCATCGCGGCGACTTCGGCCCCGGCGTCGGAATGGGGTTCGCGCAGGTTCGATTCGGCCGCCGCGCCCTTGCCGATCGTGTCGGGCATGAGGTCCGCCGGCTCGACATGGGCGAGGTCGCTGCGCCCGAGATACGAGATCGCCAGCTCGCGGAAGATGTAGTCGAGGATCGAGGTCGCCATCTTGATCGTCTCGTTGCCCTCGACGATCCCCGACGGCTCGAAGCGGGTGAAGGTGAAGGCCTCGACGAATTCTTCGAGCGGCACGCCGTATTGGAGGCCCAGCGAGATCGCGATCGCGAAATTGTTCATGAGGGAGCGGAAGGCCGAGCCCTCCTTGTGCATGTCGATGAAGATTTCGGCGATCCGTCCGTCCTCGTATTCGCCGGTGCGCAGATAGACCTTGTGGCCGCCGACGGTCGCCTTTTGGGTGTAGCCCTTGCGCCGGTCGGGGAGGCGGGTGCGCTCGGCCTTGGCGACAAAGCGCTCGACGACTCGCTCGACGATGCGCTCGGCGACGAGCGGCACGCGCTGCGCCGGAGTGAGCGCGTAGAGTTCGGCGGCCTGGTCTTCGGCTTCGTCATCCTCGCCGAAGATGCTGGAGGCCAAGGGCTGCGAGAGCTTGGAACCGTCGCGGTAGAGCGCGGTCGCCTTGAGGCCGAGGCGCCAGGACAGCATGTAGGCTTCCTTGCAATCCTCGACCGTCGCCGAATTCTGCATGTTGATGGTTTTCGAAATGGCGCCGGTGATGAAGGGCTGCGCCGCCGCCATCATCCGGATGTGGCTGTCGACCGAGAGGCAGCGCGTGCCGTTGGGGCCGCACGGGTTGGCGCAATCGAAGACGGCGAGGTGCTCGGCCGCGAGGTGCGGCGCCCCTTCGAGGGTCATCGCCCCGCAGCACCAGGCGTTCGCGGCCTCGATCTGGGCGCGGCTGAAGCCGAGCGCGGCGAGGAGGTCGAACCCTGCTTCGCCGAGCCGCTCGGGCGCGATGCCAAGGCGGTCGGTGCAGAAGGCTTCGCCCAGCGTCCATTTGTTGAAGGCGAACTTGATATCGAAGGCGGCGGCGAGCGCGGCTTCGAGCGCGGCGAGCGCCTTGTCGTCGAAACCCAACGCCGCGAGGCTCGCGTGGTTGATGTGGGGCGCCTCCTTGAGGGTGCCGCGGCCGAGGGCATAGCGCTCGATATCGGCGATTTCTGATTCGCCATAGCCGAGGGTCGCGAGGGCCTGCGGCACGAGGCGATTGATGATCTTGAAATAGCCGCCGCCCGCGAGCTTCTTGAACTTGACGAGGGCGAAATCGGGTTCGATCCCGGTGGTGTCGCAATCCATGACGAGGGCGATCGTGCCCGTTGGCGCGAGCACCGTTGCTTGCGCGTTGCGGAAGCCGTGCTTCTCACCCATTGCGAGGGCGGCGTCCCAGACGGCGCGGGCGGCGGCGACGAGCGGCTGGTCCGGGCAATTGGCGGCATCGAGCGGCACCGGCGGGATCGAGAGGCCCTCATAGCCCGCGCTCTCGCCATGCGCGGCGCGGCGGTGGTTGCGGATGACGCGCAGCATCGAAGCGCGGTTCTTGGTGAAGCCGGGGAAGGCGCCAAGCTCGGCCGCCATTTCGGCCGAGGTCGCATAGCACGTGCCGGTGAGGAGTGCGGTCACCGACGCGGCGATCGCGCGGCCCGCTTCGCTCCCATACGCGACGCCCATCGCCATCAGGAGGCCGCCCAAATTGGCATAGCCGAGCCCGAGCGTGCGATAGGCGTAGCTGAGGCGCGCGATCTCCTTCGCCGGGAATTGCGCCATCATCACCGAGATTTCGAGAACGAGGGTCCAGAGGCGCACCGCATGCTGGAACTCGGCTACCGCGAAGGAGCCGTCCCCATCGCCATTTGGGTTGCGGAAGGTTAGGAGGTTGAGCGAAGCGAGATTGCACGCCGTGTCGTCGAGGAACATGTATTCCGAGCACGGGTTGGAGGCGTTGATCCGGCCGCTTTCCGAGCAGGTGTGCCAGTCGTTGATCGTCGTATCGAACTGGATGCCGGGATCGGCCGAGGCCCAGGCGGCGTGGGCGATCCGGTCCCAGAGGGCGGCGGCCGGCAGGGTCTTCGACACCTTGCCGTCGGTGCGGCGAATGAGCTGCCAATCGGCGCCGGAGAGGACGCGCTCCAGGAAATCATTGGCGACGCGCACGGTGTTATTCGAATTCTGCCCGGCGACGGTGAGGTAGGCTTCCGAATCCCAATCAGTGTCGTAGGTGCGGAAATCGATCGTGGAGAAGCCCTGGCGGGCGAACTGGATGACGCGCTGAACATAGTTTTCCGGAATCATCGCCCGGCGCGCGGCGCGAATCTCACGCTTCAGGGCCGGGTTCTGCGCCGGGTCGAACGGGTCGCCGCCGTCTTGCGCCTCCTCGCGGCAGGCCGCCATGATCAAATTGAGATGCCGGGCGGCGAGCTTCGAGCCGGCGACCAGCGCGGCCACCTTCTGCTCCTCGATGACCTTCCAGTCGGTGAAGTCCTCGATATCGGGATGGTCGGCGTCCACGATCACCATCTTGGCGGCGCGCCGTGTCGTCCCCCCGGATTTGATGGCGCCGGCGGCGCGGTCGCCGATCTTCAAAAAGCTCATGAGGCCGGAGGAGCGCCCGCCGCCCGAGAGCCGCTCGCCGTCGCCGCGCAACTTCGAGAAGTTGGAGCCGGTGCCCGAGCCGTATTTGAAGAGCCGGGCTTCCCGCACCCAGAGATCCATGATGCCGCCCTCGTTGACCAGATCGTCGGCGACCGACTGGATGAAGCAGGCATGCGGCTGCGGGTGCTCGTAGGCGCTTTCGGAGGCGCGCACTTTTCCAGTGCGGTAATCGACGTAATAGTGACCTTGCGCCGGCCCATCGATCCCGTAGGCCCAATAGAGCCCGGTGTTGAACCATTGCGGGCTGTTCGGCGCCCCCATCTGGCGCGCCAGCATGATTCGCAGTTCGTCGTAGAAGGCGCGGGCATCCTCCTCGCCATCGAAATAGCCGCCTTTCCAGCCCCAATAGGTCCAGGTGCCGGCGAGCCGGTCGAAGCACTGCTTGGCGCTGGTCTCGGCGCCGCTGCGCTCGGCCTTGGGGAGCTCGGCCAGCGCCGCCGCGTCGGGGATGCGGCGCCACAGCCAGTCGGGGACCCCCTCTTCTTTGATCGAAGCGAGCCGAGCGGGTACGCCCGCCTTCCTCAGGTATTTCTGAGCGAGGATGTCGCAGGCGACCTGGCTCCACTCGGCCGGCACCTCGATGCCCTCGGCGGCGAACACAACCGAGCCGTCGGGGTTGCGGATCTCGCTCCGCGCGCGGCGGAAGGCGACGCTCTCGTACGGGTCGCGGCCGGAAGTGGTGAAGCGGCGTGCGATGTGCATATGACTCCCCAAGTTTTTTCGTGCTGACAGATCCCGTTCAAAACGGGCGCAGATTCCCTCGTTGCCGACCGTAGGGGGCCAGTCGGCTGGTTGTTGCAGGGGGATGTTGGTGGTGTCGGCCCCGCATTGCCGCGGGAGCCGGGGTTAACCGATGCTGTCCAGGGTCCTCTATCGGCTTTTGGGCTTCGGCCGGTGCGGCACGGGGTCGTATTGCTCATCGTCGAGCAGGACCGCTGCCATGCGTCTCACGGTCCTCAGGGACGCTGTTCGCGGATTCTTGAGCGCCCTCGCAGCCTTTACGACAAGATCAGGTTGGGGTTTCTGGACACGTGCCATTGGATCGACCTCTAGTAGGCATCGAAAGGCCAATCTACTACATAGTGTGTTAGCCGACAACCATAATAAAAATTATGAGAGGGTCACTCCGGCGCCACCCTGAATGCGCAAGCGGGTATCCAAGGGGCAAGGGATGCCGCCTGGCGGTTTTGGATTCCCGCTTTCGCGGGAATGACGGGTCTGTGTTGTGCGGCCTTTACCCCAGGCGGCGGGGAGTGCGATAAGGGCGCGCGATTGGAAGGAGCGGAATGGGCACGAATTTTGGCACACGCCTGTTGACCTGGCTGCGCGGCGCGCTGGTTGGGACAGACGCCTATGGAAACCGCTATTACCGGCTCAAGGGCGACAAGCCGACCGGGCGGGGCGGCGGGCGGTTCAGCCGCGAGCGGCGCTGGGTCATCTATAAGGGGGAGCCCGAAGGCTCCAAGGTGCCGCCGGAATGGCATGCCTGGCTGCATCACATGGTCGACGACTTGCCCCAGCCGCACTCGCACCATTCCTGGGAAAAGCCCCACCAGCCGAACCTGACCGGGACGAAAGATGCATACCATCCCGCGGGTTCGGTGCTGCGCGGCGGTCACCGGGTTCGCGCGACCGGCGATTACGAGCCATGGTCGCCGCAATAGTTTGCCGGGGACGCCGCCGATGAGGGGCAATGTCATCGAGACCGTGATGGGCGCGGTCGTCATCCTCGTCGCTGGCCTGTTTCTCGTCTTCGCCTATAAGACGAGCCAGCTGCGCGCGGTCTCAGGGTATCAGGTGAGCGCCGATTTCACGCGGGTCGACGGGATCCGTCAGGGGAGCGACGTGCGCCTCAGCGGCATCAAGATCGGCTCGGTGGTCGCCGAGGAGCTCGACCCGAAGACGTTCCTCGCCAATGTGCGGATGAGCATCGACCCCTCGGTCAAGCTGCCCGAAGACACCGTGGCCGAGATCATCTCGGCGGGGCTCTTGGGCGACAAATACATGTCGCTGGTGCCGGGCGGATCGGACAAGGTGATCCCGCCCGGCGGCAAGATCACCTATACGCAATCCTCGGTCAGCCTGGAAAACCTGATCGGCCAGATGATGTTTTCCGCGCCCAATGCGAAAAGGCCCGGCGAGGGCGACGCCCCGGCGCCCAGTGGCGGGGCTGCGCCGTCGGCGCCGAAATGACGGCGAGCGCCGTCCCTTCGAGTGTCATACCGGCGGAAGCCGGGATCCACTCCGACCGTGGATACCGGCTTTCGCCGGTATGACAAGGATGGAGGAACTCGACCTATTGTCGCCGCCACAACGGCGCTCATCTTTAGGCCGGTAGAACTCCAGGACAAAACCATGGCCGATAGCGGTGCGGGCGAATTCCCGGTCTGGCGCACGCCGGAAGGCGAACTGGTTTCCTGCGTCGAGAAGATCAAGGTCCTGAACGAGAACCTCGCCGAGTTGCGGGGCCTCGCGCAGGACGCGCTCGAAGACGCGGTGCTGATGGGCTGCGACGAAGCTCAGGTGCGCGAGGTCCTCGCCACGCTTATGGCTGGTCTCGTCAACCCTTATAAATGATGAGGCTCGGGCCAGCGCTCGGCGCGTCCGCCGCGCTGACGCTGATCGTGGCGC
>JBARKH010000427.1:0-5193 GCA_049801295.1 Allostellaceae bacterium
GCCCGGGCGGCTCGAATGCCGGCCGCTCCAGATTTCGGTGGTCCAGTCGGCGGGGCGCCCCGATCCGTCGAGCGTCGCGTGCACGGTCGTCACCATCGCCGGGCTGACCGGCTCGAAGCCGAATTCCTCCTCGCGCCGCCAGCGCACCCGGATCGTCTCGCCGGGCCGACGCAGCGCGATGACCGCCGCATCGGCCGCCGCATCGTCGGCGCCGTTATGGCCGTAGCAGCCCGTCCCCTGGACGTGTTTGACCGAGATCGCCGTGGGGTCGAGCTTCAAGCTGCGGGCGAGCGCCGCCTTCAGCGGGTAGACCCCCTGGGTATGCGACCACACGGTCAGATGCCCGTCGCGATAGAGGGCCAGCGCGCAAGAGGGCGCGATCGAGGCGTGGGCGATGTGCATCCGCGTATAGCTCGCCTCGCGCCGGGTCGCAGCCGGCGCCGGATGGGCCGGCGGCGCGCCGACGAGGCGGTCCATCGAGGGCTGCTGCAACAGCCAGCGCGCCTCTTCCTGCGCCGGGTTTATCCGATCGACCCCATCCCAGGCGACATGGCCGGGCGCCACCGCGGCGACGGCTTCGACGGTCGTTTCATCGGGCCCTAGGATCGCCAGGAAATTGCCGACGCGCAGGAGCTCGATCGGGGTTTTCGCGGCGCGGCGGATGGCCGCCTCGTCGATGCTTCTGATCGTCGCGCCGCGGCGCGGCTGGCGCACCACCCGGGCATGCACCATGCCGCCCATCGTCCGATCGTGGAGAAAGACCGGTGCGCCGAACACCTTGGCGGCGAGGTCGACCCGCGCCGCACTCCGGCCGACGACCTGGTGCTCGCTCGCCCGCTTGATCGGCGCGCCGCCGGTTGCATGGCGCGAGAGATCGACGGCGGCGGCGAGCGACCAGTAATCCTGGCCGCTCGGGGCGCCTTTGAGGAGAATTACGCCGTCCTGCACTGTGAGGTCGGCGCGGGCATAGCCGAAACTCGATCCAGCGTGGTCGAGAAAGAGACTGCGGACTTCGGCGCAGGCGAGGCGCAGGGCGACGCCGCCGAACTGGATCGATTGACTCCCCGCGGTATAGCCCTCGTTGGGGGTGAGGTCGGTATCACCGGTCTGGAGCTGGATGCGCTCCGGGGCGACGTCGAGTTCCTCGGCGGCGATCTGGTGCATCGCGGTCAAGACGCCCTGGCCGATTTCGACCCGGCCGGTTGCCACCCGGACCTGGCCGGGCGCGGGGAAGGAGACCCACTGGTCGAGCCGCGGATTGTCGGAGAGGAGCGGCGGCAAGGCGGTGTTCATCGTGCGGCTCCTTCGGCCATGCGCCGGGCGGCAAGCGCAACGGCGCGCAGGATGCGGGTGTGGCTGCCGCAGCGGCAGATATTCTCGTCGAGTGCGAGGGCGATCTCGCGGCGGGTGGGCGACGGGTTTTTGTCGAGCAAGGCCTTGGCGGAGATCAGGATCCCGGCGAGGCAATAGCCGCACTGGCCAGCCTGCTCGTCGAGAAAGGCCTGTTGCAGCGGGTGCGGATGCTCGGGGGTGCCGAGCCCCTCGATCGTCAGGACCGCCTTCCCGGCTATCGTGGAGAGCGCCTTGCCGCAGGATTTCTCAGGCGCCCCGTCGACGAGCACCATGCAGGAGCCGCATTGCTCGGCGCCGCAGCCGAATTTCGTCCCCATGAGCCCCAGATGGTTGCGCAAGACATCGAGGAGCGGGGTGTCGGCGTCGGCGGTTACGCTGACCGGGCGGCCGTTCAGGGTGAGAGAGATTGCTGGCATGCTGCCTCTCGGTGTCAGGAGCGGGGGCTAGGTCGGCGCCAGGCGCGGCGCCATCGTCGGGTCGGCGCGGCGGGTTGGCCCGCCCGCCACGATCTGCACGACCCCGGCGGCAAAGCCGACGAGGACGCCGATTTTCCAGGCGTCGCCATAGGAGCCCGTCCAATCGAAGATCAGCCCGCCGCCCCAGGCGCCCAAGGACGAGCCGACCTGATGCATGACAAACGAGATCCCGAGGAGCGTTGCCATGTAGCGGGTGCCGAACATCTCGGCGACGAGGCCGCTCACCAAGGGCGCGACGCTGAGCCACAGTATCCCCATCGCCGCGGCGAAGAGGAGGGTCGAAGCCGGGGTCGGCGGCAATATGAAATAGGCGGTGAAGGCGAAGGCGCGCAGGATGTAGAGGAGCCCCAAGAGGATGTGCTTGGGGTACTTGCCGCCGAGCCAGCCGGCCGCGAGCGAGCCGATGCAGTTGGTGCCGCCGATGACGGCGAGCGCCTCCGCGCTCAGCATCGGGTCCTGGCCGCAGATCGCCAGATAGGTCGGCAGGTGCGTTGTGAGGAAGACGAGGTTGAGGCCGCAGACGAAATAGGCCCCCGACATCACGAGGAACGGGCGATGGCGGGCGGCCTCGCCGATCACCTCGCGCATCGTCGTGCGGCCGGCGCCGTGCCGCGAGATCCGGTCGGCCCCACCGGCGAGAAACGCCGCCGGCAGCATCGCCGCCGCCAGCACCACGAAGAATAAGGCGCCGATCTGCCAGGCGTAATTCGCGAGAAACCCCTGCGTGCCGAGCGGCACCAGGAGGGTGCCAAGCGAGCCGGCGGCCGAGACCACGCCGAGGATCGCGCTGCGACGCTCTTCGGCGACCGCCCGGGCGACCGCGGTCAGCGCCAGAGACGACGCTGTGCACGACAGCGCCACCCCGATCAACGCGCCCGAGACGTAGAGGGCGGGCGCGCCCCCAGCGGCGGCCATGACGCCGAGCCCCACGACATAGATCGCCGCGCCCGCCATCATCGTGACGCGCAGCCCGAAGCGGTCGGCGATCGCGCCCACCGGCGCCTGCGACAACCCCCAGACGATGTTCTGGATCGCGATGGAAAGCGTGAATTCGGTCGCGGTGACCGCGAGATCGCGTGTCACCGGCGTCAGGAAGAGACCGAGGCTCTGGCGCAGCCCCATGCCGAGGGTGAGGAGCAGCGCCGCCCCGAAGAGGATCAGCCGGGTTTGGCTGCGCGCGCCCTTTGAGGTCACCATCAGAGCGTCAGCCCGCCATCGACGATGATCGTCTGGCCGGTGACCATCGCCGCGCCGGCGCACAGGAAAAAGATCACTTCGGCGATGTCCTCAGGGCGGCAGGCGCGCTTCAGCGGCGTGCTGGCGACCGAGTGGGCCTTGCGGTCGGCCGGCCAATCCTTGTTCCATGGGCTGTCGACAAAGCCGGGCGCCACCGCGTTGACCCGGATCTCCGGCGCCAGGGTACGCGCCAGGCTGCGCGTCAGATTGATGACGCCGGCCTTGCTCGTCGCATAGGGGATGCTGCTGCCGCTCCCTTGCACGCCGGCGATCGAGGCGGTACTGCAGATCGCGCCCCGTGCCGCCTTCAGCGCGCCCACCGCGGTATGGGTGCAGCGGAACGGGCCGATCAGATTGGTGTTGAGGATCGCCTGCCAGAAATCTTCGCTCAGCCGATCGAACTCGGCGAACGGGATCGGGGTCGGGCTTGCCGGAGTGCCGGCGTTGTTGACGAGAAAATCGAGCCGCCCCAGCGCGTCGATCGCCCGGCTCGTCATCGTCTCTGCTTCGCCCGGTTTGGCGACATTGCCCGGCGCGGCGATGACGCGGTGCCCCAGCCCCTTCAGCCGCTCAACCTCTTGGGCGCCGCGCGGATCGTCGGCCAGGTGATTGAGCGCGACGCTCGCGCCTGAGCGCGCGAACGCCTCGACGGTGGCCAGCCCAATCCCCGAGGCGCCGCCGGTGACGAGCGCGGTCTTTCCGGTGAGATCGGCGGTGATCATGGCGAGGCCCCCAAGAGATGTTGGCGCGAGATTGCTTCGCTTCGCTCCCAATGACAACCCGACCTGTCATTGCGAGCGAAGCGGCGCGGCAATCCCGATCGGAGCGGGGTTCAGAGGTGGATCGCGTGGCCGAGGCCGAGGAGGGCGGCTTCGCCAAAGGCTTCACCCAAGGTCGGGTGGACGTGGATCGTATGCGCGACATCCTCGAGCACCGCCCCCATCGCCAGCGCGTGGGCGAATTCGCCGGCCAGCTCGGCGATTTCCCGGCCGACCGCCTGGATGCCGAGGATGCGCTGATCGTCGTGCCGCGAGACGATGCGGATAAAGCCGCCGCCGCTGCCTGCTTCCAGCGTCATGGCGCGCCCGCTGGCGGCGAACGGAAAGACCGAGATCGCGGCGTCGATGCCGGCAGCGGCGGCCTCGTCAGGCAGCATGCCGGCGACGACGATTTCGGGCTCGGTGAAGACGATCGCGGCGACCGATGCCGGATCGAAATGGCGGCGCTGTCCGGCGATGATCTCGGCGACCATCGCGCCCTGCGCCATCGCCTTGTGCGCCAGCATCGGTTCCCCGATGAGGTCGCCGATCGCCCAGACATTGCGCATCGCGCTCTTGCACTGGTCGTCGACCATGACGAACGGCCCGGCCCGGTCGAGCGCCATTGCTTCAAGGCCCCATCCCTCGGTTAGCGGGCGGCGGCCGATTGTCACCAGGATCTTGTCGGCGGGAAGCGCGAGCGGTCCCCCAGCGGTGTCGAGCGCGAGGCGGCCCTCGCCGTCGAGCCCCTTGACCCTTGCCCCGAGATGCAGCTCCACGCCAGCGCGGGTAAGCCAGCGCCGCACCGGCGCGGTCAAATTCGTGTCGTAGCGCGGCAGGATGCGGTCGGCCATCTCCACCACGGTCACCGCGCTCCCGAGCTTCCTGAAGGCGATGCCGAGTTCGAGGCCGATATAACCGGCGCCGACCACCAGCAGCCGCTCGGGGAGCGCGGTTAGCGCCAATGCCTCGGTGGAGGAAATCACCTTGCCCCCGAACGGTAGCCCGGGCAGCGACACCGGCTCGGACCCGGCGGCGAGGATGACATGCTCGGCGGTGATCGCGACGGCGCCCGAAGCGGTCTCGACCGTGCAGCTCTTGGCGTCGGTGAAGGTGGCCCAGCCCTCGACGACCCGCACCTTCGCGCGCGCCAGGAGGCCGGCGACGCCGCCGGAGAGCCGGTCGACGATGCCGTCCTTCCACGCCACGGTGCGTGCGAGATCGAGCCGCGGCGGCTGGTCGAGCGTGATGCCGAGCGTCGTCCCGCCGGCGATGTCGGCAAACCGGTCGGCGGCGTGGATCAGCGCCTTCGACGGGATACAGCCGCGAATGAGGCAGGTGCCGCCGAGGCGCTTGGCCTCGACCAGCAC
>JBARKH010000428.1:0-7604 GCA_049801295.1 Allostellaceae bacterium
GAGCCGACCGGCCACACCCGCCGATCGACCCCGCCCCCGCACGTCCGGCGAATGCCGCCCCGGTGCAAATGGCGAAGGCGGGCCCCGGCGAGACCGCGAATTCGCTTGATGCGCTAATCGCGCAAATTGTCGAGACCCGGTGATGCGCTCGCTCCAGCGCGTCGACGAAAACCCATGCCGGCCGCGGCACTTCCGGCCGCCGCCACCGTGTGCCCCGGTAGTCGCCGACGAGCGCGCCAGTGCGCTCCTTGAAACCTGCCGGACCCGGATGGTCGCGACCGCGGCGTTGTTCGCGCTTGTGTTTATGGTGGTGGCGCTGCGCCTTGTCGAGATCGTGGCGCTGTCGGGCGGTGCCGCCGAATCGCATGCCGGCCGCCTCCGCGCCGTCGTGGCCCAGCAGGTCATGCGCGCCGACATCGTCGACCGCGACGGGAGGCTCCTCGCGACGACGCTCGACAGCCCCTCGCTCTACGCCGATCCGCGCCAGATCATCGATGCGCACGAGGCGACGCGCGCGGTGACCTCGGTCCTCTCCGACCTCGATCCCGCCGAGGTTTACGCCAAGCTGACTTCCGGCAAGGGCTTTGTCTGGATCAAGCGGCGGCTGACGCCGCGCCAGGAATACGATGTCAATCGCCTCGGCATTCCCGGGCTGCAATTCAAGCACGAGGAGCGCCGGGTTTACCCGTTCGGCGATCTGGCGTCCCATGTCGTCGGGTTCTGCGGTGTCGACAATAGCGGCCTCGCCGGGATCGAACGGGCGCTCGACGGCAGTGTGAAGGGCGCCACCGGGCCGATCCAGTTGTCGCTCGACGCAAGGGTGCAATTCATCCTTCACGAAGAGCTGACGAAGGTCATCGGCGACTTCAACGCCAAGGGCGCCGCCGGCGTCATCATGGACGTGCGCACCGGCGAGATCATCGCGATGGTGTCGCTGCCCGATTTCGATCCCAACCACCCGGGCATGGCCGACCCCGGTATGCCGCCGACCGAGGCCAAGGAGCGGGTCTTCAACAAGGTCACCCTCGGCGACTATGAGATGGGCTCGGTCTTCAAGCTGTTCACGGCGGCGACGGCGCTCGATTCCGGCGTCGCCACGATGACCAAGCAATACGACGCCGGCCATAAGATCCATATCGGCCGCTTCACGATCGAGGATTACCACGGCAAGAACCGCTCGCTGAGCGTGCCCGAGATCATCATGTACTCCTCGAACATCGGCGCCGCCCGCATGGCGCTCGATGCCGGCGGCGAGCGGCAGCGCGACTATCTCGGGCGGTTCGGGCTATTGAAGCCCGAGCCCATCGAACTGAGCGAGGTCGCCAAGCCGCATTATCCGAAGCCCTGGCGCGAGATCAACGTGATGACGATTGCCTACGGTCACGGCATTTCGGTCTCACCGCTCCATGTTGCGACGGCGGTCTCCGCGATCGTCAATGGCGGCGTCTTGCATCGCCCGACCTTGCTCAAGGCGCCACCCGGCGCCACCCCGGCAGGCGAGCAGGTAATATCGCCGAAGACCTCGGAACAGATGCGCAAGCTGATGCGGCTCGTCGTCGAATATGGCACCGCAAAGCTCGCCGCCGCCCCGGGCTATGTGGTCGGCGGCAAGACCGGCACGGCTGAAAAGAACCAGCACGGCCGTTACGAAGAAAAGAAGCTGGTGTCGTCATTTATCGCCGCCTTCCCGATGAACGCTCCGCGCTATACGATCCTCACCCTGGTCGATGAGCCGCATGGCACCAAGCAAAGCCACGGCTATGCTACCGCCGGCTGGACCGTGGTGCCGGCGACCAGCCGCATCATCGAGCGCATCGCGCCGATTCTGGGCGTGGAGCCGGTGGACGAAGCATCCCCCGCGGTCACCAAGGCGCTGGCGGTCGAGAGCTTGCAGGGCCAACGGATTGAAACTTACTGAACTGACGAGCCCCGACGCGAAAGCCGTGGCTCCGCCGCTCGCCGATCCTGAGATCGTCGGCCTCAGCGCCGATTCGCGCCAGGTAGGCCCAGGTTTTCTGTTTGCTGCGTTGCGCGGTGTAGAGCGCGACGGACGCGCCTTTGCCGGCGCGGCGATCGCGCAAGGTGCGGTGGCGATCCTGACCGATGACCCCGCTGCCCTGGCGCTCGACCCGGCCGCGCGGGCCCGCGTCACGATCATCGCCGACCCAAATCCGCAGCGCCGCCTCGCGCTCTTCGCGGCCCGGTTCTATCCCCGGCAGCCGCGCGTGATCGCCGCCGTCACCGGCACCAACGGCAAGACCTCCGTCGCCCATTTCACCCGCGAGATCTGGACCGCGCTCGGCTACAAGGCGGCGAGCCTTGGGACGCTCGGCCTTATTTCGCCGGCCGGGCGGCGCGTGGGGGCGTTGACGACGCCCGACCCGGTGGGCCTCCATCGCGATCTCGCGGAGCTGGCGCAAGGCGGCATCGATCATGTCGTGGTCGAGGCCTCGAGCCACGGTCTGGCGCAATTTCGCCTCGACGGCGTTAGGGTGGCCGCCGCCGCGTTCACCAATCTGACGCGCGATCACCTCGACTACCACGGCACGATGGAATCTTATCGTGCCGCCAAGGAGCGGCTGTTTACCGCGCTATTGGCGGCCGGCGGGCCGGCGATCCTCAACGCCGACAGCCCGGAATTCGCCCGGCTCGCCGATTTGTGCCGCGCGCGCGGCCACAAGGTCATCGCCTATGGCCGGGCGGCCGAGGCCGAGCTGCGCATCCGCGACCGCTTGGCGCTCCCCGCCGGCCAGCGCGTCACGGCGGAGCTGTTCGGGCAGCGGCACACGATCGATCTGCCGCTCGTCGGCGAATTCCAGGCGATGAACGTCCTGGCCGCGATCGGCCTCGTGATGGCGAGCGGGGTGGTGCCCGATGCCGCGTTGCCGGTGCTGCCGCGTCTCTCCGGCGTCCCGGGGCGCCTGCAACTTGTTGGCGAGAGCGCGAAGGGCGCCCCGGTCTTTGTCGATTACGCCCATACGCCGGACGCGCTCCGAAGCGTCCTCGCGGCGCTGCGCCCGCATACCGAACGCCGTCTCCTGATCGTCTTCGGCGCCGGCGTCGACCGCGATCGCGGCAAGCGCCCGCTGATGGGCCGGGCGGCGGCCGAACTTGCCGACCTCGTCTATGTCACCGACGACAATCCGCGCGGCGAGAAGCCGGCCGAAATTCGTCGCGCCGTCCTCGCCGCGGCGCCGGACGCGATCGAGATCGGAGATCGGCGCGCCGCGATCGTGGCGGCAATCGCCGAATTGCGCGCGGGCGACCTCCTGGTGATCGCCGGCAAGGGTCACGAGACCGGGCAGATCATCGGCGACCAGATTCTTCCCTTCGACGATGCCGCGGTGGCGCGCGAGGCGCTCGGACCCTCGGGCCGCGCATGATGCGTCGGCGCGGGTTGTCCCCCTTCCCGGATGCGGCTATGCCTCGTTCTCCCGGTCGCATCCGCCGCGTCGTCGTATGGCCGGGCCCGCCCGCGATGTTCTGCGAACCGTGACCATATGCTCTATCTCCTCCTCTATCCGCTGGCGGACCAGTTCCACACGTTAAACGTCTTCCGTTACATCACGTTTCGGGCCGGAGGGGCGGTCGTCACGGCGCTGTTGATCAGTTTTATCGCCGGCCCCGGGATCATCGCGTGGCTCAAATCGAAGCAGGGCGAGGGCCAGCCGATTCGCGAGGACGGCCCGCAAACCCATCTCGTCCGCAAGAAGGGCACGCCGACGATGGGGGGATTCCTCATTCTCCTCGCAGTGACGGTGTCGACCCTCTTGTGGGCCGATCTCGCCAACCCCTATGTGTGGGCCGTCTTGGCGGTGACGGTCGGCTTCGGCCTGATCGGCTTCTTCGACGATTACAAGAAGCTGGTGCGGCGCTCCCATCATGGGGTGCCCGGCCGGGTGAAGCTGTTGACCGAGATCGTTCTGGCGGCCGTCGCCTGTATCGCGCTGGCTCAGCTTATGCCGCCGCTCTTGGTGAATGCGGTCGCGGTCCCGTTCTTCAAGACAGTGCTGGTGAACCTCGGCTGGTTTTTCGTGCCGTTCGGGGTGCTGGTGATCGTCGGCGCCTCGAACGCAGTCAATCTGACCGACGGCCTCGACGGGCTGGCGATCGGCCCGATGATGATCGCGGCCGGATGCTTCGCGCTCATCGCCTATGTCGTCGGCAACGCCGTATTCGCCAACTACCTGCAGCTCCATCACGTCCCGCGCGCTGACGAACTGACCGTGTTCTGCGGCGCGATGGTCGGGGCGAGCCTGGGGTTTTTGTGGTTCAACGCGCCGCCGGCCAGCGTCTTCATGGGCGATACGGGATCGTTATCGATCGGCGCGGCGCTCGGCACGATCAGCATCATAACGAAGCACGAACTGGTGCTCGCGATCATCGGCGGGTTGTTCGTGCTGGAGGCGGTCTCGGTCATCGTCCAGGTCGCCAGCTTCAAGATGACCGGGCGGCGGGTCTTCCGCATGGCGCCCCTCCACCACCATTTCGAGCAGAAGGGCTGGGAGGAGCCGACCATCGTCATCCGCTTCTGGATCATCGCCTCGATCCTGGCGATCGCCGGGCTGGCGACGTTGAAGTTGCGATAGCCCACAATGGCCGCCGCCCAGCACATCGTCGTCGACAGCTTTAAGGGCCGGCGCGTCGCGGTCCTGGGCCTCGCGCGATCGGGCCGCGCGGCTGCCCGCGCCCTCAAAGACGGTGGCGCGCAAATCCTCGCCTGGGACGACGATCCCGCGGCGCGCAAGCAGCTCGCCGGGGAAGTTCCGCTCTGCGACCTGGCGCAAGCCGATTGGCACAATGTCGCGGCGCTCGTTCTCTCGCCGGGGATTCCGCACAGCTTTCCAGCGCCGCACCCCGCGGTGCTGTGCGCCCGCGAGGCGGGAGCGGAAATCATCGGCGATATCGAGCTCCTCGGCCGCGCTCGGCCTGCGGCCCGCTTCGTCGGGATTACCGGCACCAACGGCAAATCGACGACGACAACGCTGGTCGGCCATATCCTGGCCGCCGCCGGGCGACGCGTCGAAACCGGCGGCAATCTCGGCACCGCGGCCTTATCGCTGGCGCCGCTCGGCAGCGGGGGCACCTATGTCCTCGAATTGAGTTCGTTTCAGCTGGAATTGATCGAGAGTCTCGCCTTCGAGGTGGCGGTCCTCCTCAACATCACCCCCGATCATCTCGACCGGCATGGCGGGATGGACGGCTATGTCGCTGCGAAACGGCGAGTCTTTGCGCGCCAACGCGCCCATTCAACCGCGATCGTCGGGATCGACGACCCGATCTGCCGCACGATTTGCGACGAGCTGCGACGCAAGGGGCCGGCCCGGGTCGTGCCGATATCGGTGAGCGAGCGCGCGCCCGGCGGGGTTTACGTCGAGCGGGGACAGCTGATCGACGCGACCGCGGTGCAGCCGATCCCGGTCCTCGACCTGGGCGAGGCGGAGCGGCTGCCCGGTTCGCATAACTGGCAGAATGCCGCCGCCGCCTATGCCGCGGCGCGCTCGCTCGGGGTTGCGCCCGGAGATGCCGCGAGCGCGATTCGCTCGTTTCCGGGTCTCGCGCATCGTCAAGAGCTGGTCGATACGATCGACGGGGTACGCTATATCAACGATTCCAAGGCGACCAACGCCGATGCGGCTGAAAAGGCGCTCGCGTGCTATGAGGCGATCTATTGGATTGCCGGCGGGCTGCCGAAGGCAGGGGGGATCACGTCCCTCGCGCCTTATTTCAGACGGCTGCGGCACGCCTATCTGATCGGCACCGCGACGGAGGAGTTTGCAGCGACGCTGGGCAGTTCGGTTCCCTTCACACGGTGCGGGGATCTCGCCACCGCCATGTGGGCAGCGGCCGAGGCGGCGCGTCGCGACTGCGTGCCCGGGGCGGTCGTGCTGCTGTCGCCGGCCTGCGCCTCCTATGACCAGTTCGCCCATTTCGAGGCGCGCGGCGATGCGTTCCGCGCCCTCGTCGAGAAGTTGCGGTCCGCCGTGGACAGCGCGCGATGATGTTCGCCCGGATCGATGAGAGGCCGGTCGCCCGCTGGTGGTGGACCATCGACCGCTGGAGCCTCGGCGCGCTCGCCTTGTTGATCACTTTCGGCGCGGTGTTGAGCATGGCGGCTAGCCCCGCGGTCGCCGAGCGGCTCGGCTACGCGCCGCTGCACTTTGTCGAGCGCCAGATGGTGATCGCGCCCATTGCCTTCGCGATCATGTTCGGGGTGTCGCTGCTGCCGCCGCGGATGGTCCGGCGGGTCGCGTTCATCGGTTTTGCGATCGCCATGGCGCTGCTCGCGCTGACCTTTGTCGTCGGGGTCGAGATCAAGGGCGCGCGGCGCTGGATCGACCTGCCGGGCCTGTCGCTGCAGCCGTCGGAATTCGTCAAGCCGACCTTTACGGTGGTGGCTGCATGGCTCTTCGCCGAGCAGAAGGAGCGGCCTGGATTTCAAGGGAACGCAATCTCGATCGCGCTTTTCATCGGGCTCCTAGCGATGCTGGTCAAGCAGCCCGATATCGGCATGGCGGTCGTTGTCGCGGTGGTCTGGTTCGCGCAATTCTTCATGGCCGGTCTCAGGCTCTACTGGGCCGCCGTCGGCACGCTGGCCGGGCTCGGCGGGCTCGCCGGCGCCTATCTGTGGCTTCCGCACGTGACCAGCCGGATCAACCGATTTCTCGATCCGGCGGCGGGCGATTCCTATCAGGTCAACCGCTCGATCGAAGCCTTCGTCAATGGCGGGCTGTGGGGCCGCGGGCCGGGCGAGGGGACGGTGAAGGACGTGCTGCCCGACGCGCACGCCGATTTCGTGTTCGCGGTTGCCGGCGAAGAGTTCGGGCTGATTGTGTGCGTCGTCATCGTCGGTATTTTCGCCTTTATCGTGCTGCGCGGCTTCTCGCGGCTGTTGCAGGAGGGCAACCTCTTTGTAGTCCTCTCGGCGACCGGGCTCCTCATCCAGTTCGGGCTACAGGCGATCATCAACATGGCCTCGACCCTGCACCTCATTCCGACCAAGGGCATGACGCTGCCATTTTTATCGTATGGCGGGTCGTCGATGCTGGCCTTGGGGTTGGGCATGGGGATGATGCTGGCCCTGACAAGGCGTCGCCTCGGCGGGAGCGAATTGTGAGCGCGGGCCTTTTCGTCCTCGCCGCCGGTGGCACTGGGGGGCACCTCTTTCCCGCCCAAGCGCTTGCCGAGCGGCTGGTCCGGCGCGGCGCCGCGGTGTGCCTTGTCACAGATCGGCGCGCCGACGGGTTCGCCATAGAGGTGCCGGGCGTCGACATCCACCGGATTCACGCCGGACGGCTGGGCGGCGGTCTCTTCCAGACCGCTTGCGGCGTCGCGGCGATGGCGGTTGGCCTCGTTGAGGCGCGGCGGCTGTTGCGCCGCCTCCAACCCGCGGCGGTCATTGGCTTTGGCGGCTATCCGTCGGTGCCGACGATGCTCGCGGCGACCCAGCTCGGCTTGGTTACCGTGATCCACGAGCAGAACGCGGTGCTCGGCCGTGCCAATCGCCTGTTGGCGCCACGCGTCCGGCGGATTGCCACCGGGTTTGCCGAGACGAGGGGTCTGCGGCCCGCCGACCAGACGCGCGCGATCCATACCGGGAACCT
>JBARKH010000429.1:0-11508 GCA_049801295.1 Allostellaceae bacterium
GGAGGATTCCGGCCGCTGGGCCTTGGCCCGTCGGCCCCGCTCGGCCCAGCAGAATGCGGGCGAGGCTGTCGAGCATCTGGCGCGCACCCTCTTGCGCCGCTACGGCATCCTATTCTGGCGGATGCTCGAGCGCGAAGCGGCATGGCTCCCGCCGTGGCGCGATCTGTTGCGCGTCTATCGCCGATTGGAAGCGCGCGGCGAGATCCGCGGCGGCCGCTTTGTCGCTGGGTTTTCGGGCGAGCAATTCGCGCTTCCCGAGGCGGTCGGGCTGTTGCGCGAAGTTCGCCGCAAGCCCCCTTCGGGCGAGTTTCTGTCGCTGTCCGGCGCCGACCCGCTCAACCTCGTCGGCATCCTCACCCCCGGCGCCAAGCTCGCCGCGCTAACCCCTAACCGCGTCTTGTATCGCGACGGAATTCCGGTCGCGACACTCGCCGGCGGCGCGGTGCAATTCCTCGAAGAGCTCGACCCGCCGACGCAGTGGCAGGCCCAAAAGGCCCTCATGCGGGGCGCCGTGCCGGCGGCGCTGATCGCGCTTGCTTGAGCCCTCCCTTCCCGCCCCCGGCTCCAGCCGTTAAGATCGCCGCGGCATCGTCACGCCATCAGCGAATTTAAGGGAGAAGCTCTCATGGCCGTTTCACTCTATACCGCCTCGGTCCCGGTGTTTCTGCAGCTGCTCGGAGGCCTCAAGACCGTGCTGACCAAGGCCGAGGAGCACGCCGCCGCGCAGAAATGGGACACCGGCGTAGTCCTTAATCTGCGGTTCTATCCCGACATGTTTCCGATGGAGCGCCAGGTTCGGCAGGTCTGCAACCACGCGCTGGGCGCCGGCCGGGTCGCCGGGGTCGATCTGCCGAGCCTGCCGGACCAGGACAACAGCTTCGCCGAGATGCACTCGCGCATCGACAAGACCGTCGACTTTTTGAAGGGGCTACGCCCCAACCAGCTCGACGGCAAGGACGATTCTGACGTCACCGTCACCATCGGCGGCCAGCCGCGCACGATGAAGGCGCAAAACTACCTCTTGCACTTCGCGATGCTGCAGGTCGGGTTCCACTCGACGACCGCCTACGACATCCTGCGCGGCGTCGGGGTCGGCATCGGCAAGCGCGACTATCTGGGTCAGATGCCGTCGTAAGCTCGGCGGGATCTGTCCCCTCTTTCCCTCTCCGCCCCCGGGGCGGAGAGGGGGCCAAGTGCGGATGGCGCGATCGCCAGCGAGCGCCTACATACCGGCCATGAGCGTCGTCGTCCGCTTTGCCCCCTCGCCGACCGGCTTCCTCCATATCGGCGGCGCCCGCACGGCCCTCTTCAACTGGCTGTTCGCGCGCCACCACCAGCTCCATGGCGATGGCGGGATCTTCCGGCTGCGCATCGAGGACACCGACCGCCTGCGCTCGACCCCCGAGGCGGTCGCGGCGATCATCGACGGGCTATCCTGGCTGGGCCTCGACTGGGACGGCGAAATCGTGCACCAGTTCGCGGGCGCCGTGCGCCACGCCGAGGCCGCCCGCCAGCTGCTCGACGCGGGACGAGCCTACTACTGCTACTGTACGACCGCCGAGCTCGAGGCGATGCGCGAGCGGGCGCGCGCCGAAAAGCGTTCGGTGCGCTATGACGGCACCTGGCGCGACCGGGACCCCGCCGAGGCCCCGGCGGGGATCGCCCCGACGATCCGCCTCAGGGCGCCGCAACAAGGCGCGACGACGATCGCCGATCTGGTGCAGGGCGAGGTCACGGTCGCCAATTCCGAACTCGACGATCTGATTCTCTTACGCGCCGACGGTACGCCGACCTACAACCTCTCGGTCGTGGTCGACGATCACGACATGGGGATCACCCACGTGATCCGCGGCGATGATCACCTCAACAACGCCTTCCGCCAGACCCAGATCTACCGCGCGCTCGACTGGAAGGCGCCCGAATTCGCCCATATCCCGCTGATCCACGGGCAGGACGGGGCGAAGCTGTCGAAGCGGCACGGCGCGATCGGGATCGAGCAATATCGTGAGCTCGGCTACCTCCCCGAGGCAATGCGCAACTACCTGATGCGGCTCGGCTGGAGCCACGGCGACGCCGAGATCATTTCTACCGAGGACGCAATCCGTTGGTTCGACATTCCCGGAGAGCCTCCATCCTCAAGCGCGCCCGATTTATTGACCACCCCGTTACGCGACTTTCCCCTCCCGCGAGGGTTGGGGCGCGCGCCGGCGCGCTTCGACCAGGCCAAGCTCGACAACATCAACGCCCATTACATCCGTGACGCCGACGATGCGCGCCTCGTCGGGTTGGTCGCTGGGCGGCTCGAAGCGGAGTTCGGCAGGGCCTTGTCGGCGATCGAACGGGCGCGCCTCTTAAAGGCGATGCCAGGCCTCAAGCCGCGCGCCAAGACGATCGTCGAACTTATGGGGAGGGCGTACTTCTATGTGATGGCGAGGCCGATCGAGATCTCTGCCGATGCGGCGAAGGCACTGACCGCGGAAGCGCGTGAAACTCTCGGCGCGCTTGGCGGCAATCTCGCCAATGTCGAGTGGCGCAGCGCTTCCCTCGAAGCGGCGTTGCGCGAATTCGCCGAGCGGAACGGCGTCAAGCTCGGGGCTGTGGCGCAGCCGTTGCGCGCCGCACTCACCGGTTCCCTCGCCTCGCCCGGCATCTTCGAGGTAATGGAGGTACTGGGGCGCGAAGAGAGCCTCGGGCGCATCGCCGACGCGGCGGGCGGACCGCCCTGACGGACTTATCTTCTCGCACTTGCGATTGTGCATTGCAAAATTTGAACGGCGTTTGATAATTGCACCCCAGCGACTATTCTGTGACAGATCGGCCAACCGCCTGCGGGCGTCACATCGAGGTGATCCATGGACGGCAACAACACCAATGTCGGCGCGGTAAGCGGATCGATGACGTTGACCGACAACGCCACCGGCAAATCGGTCGAGCTGCCGGTGATGGAGGGCTCGATCGGGCCGAAGGTCATCGACGTGCGCAAGCTCTACGCGCAGACCGGGTACTTTACCTACGATCCCGGCTTTATGGCGACGGCCGCCTGCCGCTCCAGCATCACCTATATCGATGGCGACGAAGGCGTTCTCTTATACCGCGGCTACCCGATCGAGGAGCTGGCGGCGAAGAGCGACTTCATGGAAGTCTCCTACCTGTTACTCTTCGGCGAGCTGCCGACCGCCAAGCAGCGCGAACAATTCGTCTATGACATCACCCATCACACGATGGTGCACGAGCAGATCAGCAGCTTCTTCCACGGCTTCCGCCGCGACGCCCATCCGATGGCGATCATGTGCGGCGTCGTTGGCGCGCTGTCGGCCTTTTATCATGATTCAACCGACATCCATGACCCCTACCAGCGGATGGTCGCGTCCTACCGCCTGGTTGCCAAGATGCCGACGATCGCCGCCATGGCCTTCAAATACTCGATGGGCCAGCCCTTTGTGTATCCGCAAAATGCGCTTGGCTATGCGGAGAATTTTCTCCACATGTGTTTCGCGGTGCCCTGCGAGGAGATGAAAGTCAGCCCGACCCTGGCGCGGGCGATGGACCGCATCTTCATCCTGCACGCCGACCACGAGCAGAACGCCTCGACCGCGACGGTGCGCAATGCCGGGTCATCGGGCGCCAACCCGTTCGCCTGCATCGCCGCCGGCATCGCCTCGCTGTGGGGACCGGCGCATGGCGGCGCCAACGAGGCCGTCTTGAAGATGCTGGGGAAAATCGGCAACAAGTCGAATATTCCGGAATTCATCAAGCACGTCAAAAACAAGAACGAACACGAGATCCAGTTCGGCTTCGGCCATCGCGTCTACAAGAATTATGATCCCCGCGCCCGCGTCCTGCGCGACAGCTGCCACGAAGTGCTCGACGAGCTCGGTATCAAGGACGAACCGCTGCTCGACCTGGCGATGGAACTCGAAAAGATCTCCCTCAACGATGATTATTTCATCAGCCGCAAGCTCTATCCGAACGTCGATTTCTATTCGGGCATCATCCTGAAGGCGATGGGCTTCCCAACCTCGATGTTCACCGCGCTATTCGCGATCGCGCGCACCGTCGGCTGGGTCGCGCAGTGGACCGAGATGATCGAAGACCCGGACATGAAGATCGGCCGCCCGCGCCAGCTCTTTACCGGCTCGCCATTGCGCCACTACGTGCCGGTCTCAGAGCGGCACTGAACCGGTCGCGGCCGGCCATGATCCCAGGAGAGCTGTTTGCGGCCGCGGGCGAGATTGAGCTGAACGCCGGCCGCGCGACGATTACCCTCAGCGTCGCCAATACCGGCGACCGCCCGATCCAGGTCGGATCGCACTATCATTTCTTTGAGACGAATGGCGCCCTCAGGTTTGACCGAGAGCAGGCGCGCGGCTTCCGGCTCGACATCCCGGCCGGCACCGCGATCCGGTTCGAGCCGGGCCAGGCCCGTGAGGTGCGCCTCGTCGCCTATGCCGGTACGCGCCGAGTCGTCGGCTTCAACGGCCAGATCAACGGCGCGCTGGATTAGGAATATGGCGACGCACCTCTCCCGCGGGGCCTATGCGGCGATGTTCGGGCCGACGATCGGCGACCGAATGCGCCTCGCCGACACCGAGCTAATGATCGAGATCGAAGCGGACCGCACGGTCTATGGCGAGGAAGTGAAGTTCGGCGGCGGCAAGGTGATCCGCGACGGCATGGGGCAGAGCCAGAGGAGCCGGGCTGAGGGCGCCGTCGACACGGTCATCACCAACGCCGTCATCCTCGATCACTCTGGCATCATCAAGGCCGATATCGGCATCCGCGGCGGCCGCATCTGCGCGATCGGCAAGGCCGGCAACCCCGACATCCAGCCCGGGGTCGACATAATCATCGGCCCGGGCACCGAGGCGATCGCCGGTGAGGGGAAAATAATCACCGCCGGCGGGATCGACAGCCACATTCATTTCATCTGCCCGCAGCTCTGCGAGGAGGCGCTCTACAGCGGCGTCACGACGATGCTCGGCGGCGGCACCGGACCCGCTACCGGCACCGCGGCGACGACCTGCACGCCGGGCCCCTGGCACCTCGCGCGCATGTTAGAGGCGGCCGAGGGCTTGCCGGTCAATCTCGGCTTTTTCGGCAAGGGCAATGCCTCCGAGCCCGCCGCGCTCCTCGAGATGGTCGAAGCCGGCGCCTGCGGTCTCAAACTGCACGAGGATTGGGGGACGACCCCGGCGGCGATCGATTGCTGCCTCGCAGTAGCCGAAGAAATCGACATCCAGGTCGCGATCCACAGCGATACGCTGAACGAATCGGGCTTTGTCGAGGACACCATCGCCGCCTTCAAGGGCCGCAACATCCACGCCTTTCACACCGAAGGCGCCGGCGGCGGCCACGCCCCCGACATCATCAAGCTCTGCGGCTTGCCGAACGTCCTGCCGTCTTCCACCAACCCGACCCGGCCTTACACGGTCAACACCATCGACGAGCACTTGGACATGCTGATGGTGTGCCATCATTTGGACCCGCGCATCCCCGAGGATGTCGCCTTCGCCGAATCGCGGATCCGCTGTGAGACGATCGCCGCCGAGGACATTCTGCACGATCTGGGCGCCTTCAGCATGATGTCGTCGGACAGCCAGGCGATGGGGCGGGTCGGCGAAGTCATCATCCGCACCTGGCAGACCGCCGACAAGATGAAGCGCCAGCGCGGGCCGCTGCCTGAAGACAGCGAGCGCAACGACAATTTCCGAGCCAAGCGCTACATCGCCAAATACACGATCAACCCGGCGCTGACCCACGGCCTCGCCGAGCATATCGGGTCGGTCGCGGTCGGCCGACTCGCCGATCTGGTGCTGTGGTCGCCGGCGTTCTTCGGGGTCAAGCCCGATCTGGTGCTGAAGGCCGGGACCATCGCCGCCGCCCTGATGGGCGACCCCAACGCCTCGATCCCGACGCCGCAGCCGGTGCACTACCGCCCGATGTTCGGCGCCTTCGGCCGGGCCTTGCAGGCCTCGGCCGTGACCTTCCTGCCGAGTGTCGCGATTGTCGCCGGCGTCCCAGACCGATTGGGGCTCGGACGCATGATCCTGCCGGCGCGCGGCATCCGCGGGATCGACAAAAGCCGCATGGTGCACAATTCAGCGACACCCAACATCGAGGTCGACCCCGAAACCTACGAGGTGCGCGCCGACGGGGCGCACCTGACCTGCGAGCCGGCGACGGTACTACCCCTGGCCCAGCGGTATTTCCTTTACTGACGAATAAATTCACAATGAGGCGGTGAGACATTGAAAAGGCAAGTTTAGCGGGCCTCCGGCCCGCGATTTTCCCTCACTGCCTCGCTGTCTCATTGTGAATTTTTGGTTCGGGTAAACCAGATGCGGCGGGCGATCAGCGTTCACACGCGCGGCCATTGGCCCGACGAAGCGGCGCTCGACAGCGTCACCCTGCCGTTTCTCGATCGCCACCGCCGCCGCATCCGGCTCGTCGCCGATTCGGGCACCCCCTTTCTGCTCGACCTGGCGCGCGCGCAGCATTTGACCGAGGGCGACGGCCTGGAACTCGACAATGGCGGCTATATCCGGGTGCGCTCCGCCAAGGAGCCGGTCGTCGAGATCGCCGCCGACAGCCCGGGCGATCTGTTGCGCATCGCCTGGCATATCGGCAACCGGCATCTGCCGCTGCAGGCGCTCGAAGGGCGGTTGCGCATCCGCGCCGATCACGTCATCGCCGCGATGGTCGAGGGGCTGGGCGGGCATATCACGCGCCTCGACGCGCCGTTCGACCCGGAAATCGGCGCGTATGCCGGCGCCGCGCATGGCCATGAGCATGACAGCTGAACCGGGCGCCAGCCCCGGCCTCTACCGGCTCTTCGCATGGGTATCGCCGAGCTTTCCCATTGGCGCCTTCAGCTATTCGCACGGGCTCGAGGCGGCGGCCGCGGGCGGCGGCGTGTCCGACCGCGCGAGCCTTCAATCATGGATCGCCGCGGTCGTGACGCAAGGCAGCGGCAGAATCGACGCCGACATCCTCGCCGAGGCCTATCGGGCCGCCCAGGCCGGCGACACCGCGGCGCTCGATGCCGCCAACCACCGCGCCCTCGCCTTCCGCCCCACCGCCGAACTGGGGCTCGAAACCACGCAGCAGGGCGAAGCTTTTCTCAATACCTGCCGCGCCGCCTGGCCGGATGCGTTTCTGGAAGAATGGGTCGCCCCTATCGCTTCGGAACGGCGTTTCTGCCACTCCGCGGTGTTCGGGGCGGTCGCGGCGCGCGCCGGGATCGCGCTCAATGATGCATTGATCGGTTATCTGCAGGCCTTCGCCGCCAATCTGGTGTCGGCCGGGCTGCGCCTCGGCATCATCGGCCAGACGGACGGCCAGCGCATCCTCGCCGCACTGGAGCCGGCCGTCGCCCACGCGGCATCGTCGGCCCTGACCCGCGACCCGACCGATTTCGGGGCCGCGAGCTTCGCCACCGACCTCGCCTCGATGGCGCATGAAACGCAATACATGAGGCTGTTCCGATCATGACCCAGAACGAACCGCTGCGCATCGGCATCGGCGGGCCGGTCGGCTCGGGCAAGACCGCGCTGATGGACCGGCTGTGCAAGGCGATGCACGGACGCTTCGAGCTCATTGCGATCACCAACGACATCTATACGCGCGAGGACGCCGAGTTCCTGACCAGGAGCGGCGCACTACCGCCCGAGCGCATCCGCGGCGTCGAAACCGGCGGCTGCCCGCATACCGCGATCCGCGAGGATGCCTCGATCAATCTCTCTGCGGTCGCCGAGATGACGCGGCTCTTTCCCGATGTCGACATCGTGCTGATCGAATCGGGCGGCGACAATCTGGCGGCAACCTTCTCGCCCGAGCTGGCCGATCTGACGATCTACGTCATCGACGTCGCCGCCGGCGACAAGATCCCCCGAAAGGGCGGGCCGGCGATTTCCCGCTCCGACCTCCTCATCATCAACAAGATCGACCTGGCGCCGCTGGTTGGGGCGAACCTTGACGTGATGGACCGCGACGCGCGCCAGATGCGCGGCGCGCGGCCCTTCGTCTTCACCAATCTGAAAACCGGTGAGGGGCTCGACCGGGTCGTCGATTTCGTCGTCGAACAAGGCGGGCTTTGAATTGGCAATGCCGATACAATCGGCGGCATGCTGACCCTCCACAAGCGCACCGGCGAGGTGCGTCAGCCGCCGGCCGATCTGAGCACCGCGGCGCCAATTCCCGATGTCGTGTGGATCGACCTCGTGCAGCCCGAGCCCGAGGAAACGGCATTTGTCGAGCACTCGACCGGGCTGCGCCTGCCGAGCTTCGACGCGCTCTCCGAGATCGAATCCTCGAGCCGCCTGCGGGCGCAGCAAGGCGTTCTCTATTTGAGCGCTCCGCTCGTGCATAGCGTCGATGCCGACGACCCGCAGACAACGCCCGTCGGCTTTGTACTGGGGCCGGAGCTGTTGGTTACCGTGCGGTTCGAGGAACTGACGGCCTTCACCACCTTCGCCGGGGCGGCCCCGGAAACCGCTTCGGAGGCCTTCGCCGGGCTCATCGAGGCGATCGTCGATCGCAACGCCGATATCCTCGAACGCATCGCCGCGGAACTCGATACGGTGTCGCATCGGCTGTTCCGCTCCGGAACGGCGGAAACCGCTTCGTATGGCCGGCCAGCGCAAGAGGCCGCGGATCTGCGCGCTACTCTGCGTCGGATCGGGGCCAGCGGCGACCTTGCCTCGAAGCTCCGTGACGCCCTGTTGGGCCTGACGCGCATGGTGGCCTATGTCGAAAACCTAGGCGCGGCCTGGCTTCCCGAGGCGGTGAAGACCCGGCTCGAAACCGTGCGCCAGGACCTCCACTCGCTCAGCGACTATGACGCCCATCTCGTCAACAAGGTGCAACTGCTGCTCGACGCCGCCCTGGGCCTGACCAATATCGAGCAAAGCAACATCATCAAGGTGCTGACGATCGTCTCGGTGGTCGGCGTGCCGCCGACCCTGGTCGCCAGCATGTACGGGATGAATTTCCATGACATGCCGGAGCTCAGCTGGGCCTGGGGATACCCCTATGGCTTGGCGCTGATCGCGCTGAGCGCGGTCGGGCCGCTGCTCTGGTTCCGCTGGCGCGGCTGGTTCTGACCGGTGACAAAGCGGCGCGCCGATCAGCTGGTTGTCGATCAGGGGCTCGCCGAAACCCGGGCGAGGGCCCAGGCGCTGATCCTCGCGGGTCTGGTTTCGGCCGACGGGCGGCGGATCGACAAGCCGGGCACCGCGCTTGCTGAAGAAACCCAGCTTGCGCTCGCCGGACGCGACCATCCCTGGGCCTCGCGCGGCGGGGTCAAGCTCGCGTTCGCGCTCGATCATTTCGCGATCCCCGTCGAGGGCGTCATCGCGCTCGATATCGGCGCCTCGACCGGCGGGTTTACCGACGTCTTGCTGGCGAAAGGCGCGGCCCGGGTCTACGCCGTCGATGTCGGGCGCGGCCAGCTCGCCTGGAAATTGCGCCAAGACGAGCGGGTCGTCGTCCACGAGGGTACCAACGCGCGCTATTTGACGCGCACCGCGATCCCCGAGCCGATCGATATGATCACCTGCGACGCGAGCTTTATCGGTCTCGTGACGCTGTTGCCGGCTCCGCTCGCGCTCGCCGCGGAGCAGGCCCAACTGGTGGCGCTGATCAAGCCGCAATTCGAGGCCGGCCCCCAAGCGGTCGGCAAGGGCGGGGTGGTACGCGACCCCGCAGTGCACGAGGCGGTTTGCCAGCGTGTCGCCGCCTGGATTGACGCGCAACCCGGCTGGAGCGTGATCGGCATCGTCGAGAGCCCGATCCAGGGTCCCGCCGGCAACCGCGAATTCCTGATATACGCGCGCCACGGCGATGCGGCCCGAACATTGGAAGAGACGAGAGGATGACAACCGCCGGCTCCGCGTTTCCCGGGTTTCGGCCGGCGGCGCTCGCCTTTTTCAAGGGGCTGCGCGATCACAACGACCCGCTTTGGTTCAAGCCGAGGAAGACAGTCTACGACAGCGAAGTGCTGGCGCCGTTGCGCCACCTGGTCGTCGCGGTCGGGACGGCGCTGGAGGAAGCCGGGCTGCGGCTGGTCGGCGATCCGCAGCGCAGCATTTTCCGCATCTACCGCGACGTGCGCTTCTCACCCGACAAGCGGCTTTATAAGACGCATGCGGGAGCCGTGCTGACGCGCTCAGGCAACAAGCGCGACCCCGGCCTCCTCTATCTTCATCTCGAACCGGGCGAGTCGATGGTGGCGGCCGGCTTCTGGCATCCCGAGCCCCCGCTCCTCGCCCGCTTGCGCGGGGCTATCCTCGCCGATCCCGAATTCTTCTTGGCGGTTGCTGGGCAACTCGCCGCCGCGAGTCATCCGGTCGCCAGCGACGAGCGGTTGAGCCGCCCGCCGCGCGGGTTCGAGGCGGCCAAGCGGACAGAAGTCGCCGACTATGTCTGCTGGAAGTCGTTCACCGCACACGCCATGCTGAGCGACGATGAGATGCAGTCGCCGGGCCTGGTCGACCGCATCCTCGGCTTTGCCCGAACCGCCTGGCCGTTGCTCGAATGGGGTTGGGCGGCGATCGACGAGGAGGGACCAGCGCCGCTCGTGATCCGCGCACCCCTGCGGCCCCTGCCGAAACCTGACTTCTAGAGCGGCATCCGATCAGATCGAACCGTCGCCCTACCCGTCAACCCCAGCGAAGACGAAATGGGTGCGATCAAACTTCAACGGTTTCACGCAGAGCGAAACCCAAACGCATCCGGCGCTGGCCATCTTGGTCGCGCCCTGCGTTAATATTATTCTCGTCTCCCACTCGTCCCCAGGGAATGCCCGGACGGGGTTGATCGTTGGGGTAGGGAATGGAACCAATTGTCGCCAGACGCGCGTTGCGGGGCGAAGCAAGATACGAGGGTAACATGCGCGCTTTCCGAGTCGCTTTGTATCTGATCGCCGCGCTTGCCGCGGTGACGGTCGCGCCGACCATGCCGTCGGCACAGGTCGGGGTATCGATAACCCTCGCGCCGCCGCCGCTGCCGGTTTATGCCCAACCGGTGATCCCGGGACCCGGCTACATCTGGGCGCCGGGTTACTGGGCCTGGGGGCCGGATGGTTATTACTGGGTGCCGGGCACCTGGGTGCTGCCGCCCGCCGTGGGTGTATTGTGGACGCCCGGATATTGGGGATGGAGGGGCGGCTCCTATCTCTGGAACCAAGGCTATTGGGGCCCGACTGTCGGCTTCTACGGCGGCATCAACTACGGCTTTGGCTATGGCGGTTTCGGTTATGCCGGGGGCTATTGGAATCGCGGCGCGTTCTTTTACAATCGCCAGGTAAACAATATCGGCAACAACACCAACATCACCAACGTCTACACTAGGAATGTTACCAACAACATCACGAACAGCACCGTCAGCTACAACGGACCCGGCGGCGCGACAGCCCGAATGACAGCGGCCCAGGCCGCCGCCGCGCGCCAGCCGCACATTCCGCCGACCGCGATCCAGACGCAGCACCGGGAGGCCGCCGCCAAAGAGCCC
>JBARKH010000430.1:0-4711 GCA_049801295.1 Allostellaceae bacterium
GCCCTGGTCCGGCGCGCGCCGCGCCGCTCGGCCAGACTTCGGCGCCGGCGACGATCGCCAGCTGCCTGGTGCCGGGCTGCGACGGGACCAAATTCATATCGGATGCGATCGACGGTGCTCGACGCGAGCTGCGCATCCAATTCTACAACTTCACATCGGCGCCGATTGCCGCGGCGATCATCCGGGCCCGCCAACGCGGCGTCGACGTGGCCATGCTCCTCGACAAGATCAGCCCCTGCCAGCGCGGCGCCGCGGCCGACCAGGTCAAAGCCGCCGGCATCCCGGTGGCGATCGACCGCTCGGTGCGGATCGCCCACAACAAGGTCGTCGTGATCGATCGCGTCCGGGTCATCGAGGGCAGCTTCAATGCCTCGGCCGCGGCGGCGAAGAACGCCGAGAACACCAACCTCGTCGCCGCGCCGGCGATCGCGGAAGCCTACCGCGCGCAATGGGAACGTCGCGCCGCGCTCAGCGTGCCCTACGTCGATCGCGTCCATTCCTGCCGCGCCAAGACCGGCGTTGCGCGCCTAAATCCCCACCCTCACGACGCCCCCAGCTAGTCGATAGCGATGGGCTGCCGACGCGCGTCCTTGTCCACCGCGATCCAGGGCGGCCGGCCTTGCGCAGGGAAATCCGCTCGTGCGGTAGATAGTATTCTCTCTTACCGTGTTTATATTGATTCATATCAATTTAGCATTGTGCCGACGTCCGTACTGTCCTGGAGGCATTGGGCGGAGTTTCGGGCATGAGCGTAAACCGGTCGAGCAGGCAGCGGGGCGAGATCAGGGCCATCCGCTCCAACCCCGTCGCTGCACCGCGGCCGGTGCTGGGCAAGTTCCCTAGCGGGATTCGCAGCTTGGACGATGTTACCGCCCGCCGCGAGGCAGAAGAGGAACTGCAGGAGTGCCGCGACGGGTTGGAGCAGACGATCACTGAGCGCACGGCCGCCCTGTCTGCCGCCAATAACAAGCTCGAAGAGGCGAACAAGGATTTGGAGAGCTTTGCCTATTCGGTGTCGCACGATCTGCGCACGCCGCTCAGGGCGATCGACGGGTTCTCCCGCATCCTAATTGAAGATCATGCCGACAAGCTCGATGCCGAGGGCCGGCGGGTGCTGAACGTGGTGCGCGACAGCACTGACAAGATGAGCCATCTGATCGACGGCATCCTGGCGTTCTCGCACGTCGACCGCGGCGAGATGAAAACGACACCGGTCGATATGGAAGCGCTGGTCCGCGAGACGCTTGCCGATGCGCTGGCGCCGGCGATCGCCGCCCGCCCGCTCGCGATCGACATCGGCAAGCTGCCGGCGGCACAAGGCGACCCGGCGATGCTCGAACGGGTGTGGGTGAATTTGCTCGACAACGCGATCAAGTTCACCGCCTCCAAACCCGAGGCGCGGATCGAGATTGGCGCGACCGCCGGCGACGGGGAGACCGTCTACCACGTCCGCGACAGCGGGGTCGGCTTCGACATGCGGTACTCCGACAAGTTGTTCGGCGTGTTCCAGCGCCTGCACAGCGCCGAATTCCGCGGCATCGGCATTGGTCTCGCGATCGTCAAACGCATCGTCACCCGGCACGGCGGCCGGGTGTGGGCCGAGGGCAAGCCCGGCGGCGGAGCGACATTTTATTTCGCACTGCCAATGAGGGGCACCGGCCATGCCTGATCCCTATTGGGTCCTCGTCAACAAGCCGACGCTGTAGCGTCGACGGCCGGAAAATCGGCGATATAGGCGATGCCTCCCAACGACAATGTCGGTGAACGACTGATCCGGGAAAAGCGGCAGTGCTCGCCGGGCCCGGTCGTGGCACCGGCACAAACCGCGAGCCCGCCCGCGCTGAAAATCCTCCTGCTCGAGGACCAACCGCGAGACGCGGAGCTGATCCGGCGGGAGCTGCGCGAGACGGGGCTCGATTTCACCGCGCGCCGAGCCGATACGCGCGAGGCTTTTATCGGGGCGCTGGAAACCTTTGCGCCCGATATTGTGCTCGCCGACTACAAATTGACGGGTTTCGACGGCGCCGCGGCATTGGCGCATGTGCGTCGCGTCCATCCTGAGATCCCGGTCGTCATGGTCACTGGCGTATTGGGCGACGAAGGCGCGACCGCATTGCTGAAGGCGGGCGCCAAGGACTTTGTGCTCAAGGACAATCTGGCGCGCCTGCCGCTTGTCATAGAGCGCGCGCTCAGCGAGGAACAGGGCGTGCGCGCCCGCAAAGCCGCCGACGCGGCATTGCGCGCCGCCAATACCCTGCTTGAGACGGTCGAGCGCATCGCGCATATCGGCGGGTGGGATCATGACCTCGTCGACGACATACTCGTCTGGTCCGATGAACACTATCGGATCTTCGGTGTCAGCCCCGGCGAGTTCCTGCCAACCCTGGAGCATCTCATCGAATTTATTCATCCGGACGACCGGGGGTGCATGCGGGATGCAATCGATGCCAGCCTCACGCGAAACCGGCCGTTCGACATCGAATTTCGCATCCTGCGGCTGGACCAGCAGGGGCGGATTATCCGCTCGCGGGGCGAAGTCGCCCGCGACGAAAATGGCAAACCGATCCGCCTCACCGGCACCAGCCAGGACATCACCGAAGCACGCCGGGCAGAGCAAACGATGCGCGAGGAAGAAGCGAAATTTCGCAGCCTCGTTGAGCAGAACGTCGCCGGCATCTTCATCATCCGCCACGACGGCACGATCGGCTATGTCAACCCGTTCTTCGCCGCGCTGCTCGGCTACGCAGCAACGGACCTGATCGGGCATCCGCTGCTTGATATCCTCCCCGAGGAGGAGAGGGACAAGGCGCGGGAGAAACTGGAGGCGCAGCTTGCCGGCGGTGCCAATTTCGTGGAGCACAACTCGACGATCAAGACCAAGGATGGCCGTACGATCGAGTTTCTGGTCAATGCCTCGCGCTCGATTTTCGAGGGACGTCCGGCCTCGCTCGCCGTCGTCCTCGACGTCACCGAGCGCACCAAGGCCCAGCGCGAATTGGCGGAAACGGCCGCGATTCTCGCCACCGAGCACGAGGCGTCGCTCGACGGCATTCTCGTGGTCGATCCCCAGGATCGGATAATCTCGTTCAACCAGCAATTTATCGATATGTGGGGAGTTTCCGCGGAGCTCATGGCGTCACGGTCCAATGAGCGGGCGATGCAATCGGTTCTCGGCAAGCTGCGAGATCCGCAATACCTCATCACCACAGTCAAGTATCTGTTCGAGCACCCGGAGGAAAAACTCCACGACGAACTCGTCCTCGTCGACGGCCGTGCCTTCGAGCGATATTCCGCGCCGATGCCCCGGCCCGAGGGCGGTTCCTTTGGGCGCGTTTTCTTCTTCCGCGACATCAGCGAGCGTAAGGAGACCGAACGCACACTGCTTCGGCTCAACCGCACGCTGCGCACCTTGAGCCGCGGCAACGAGGTGCTGGTGCACGCGACCAGCGAGCCGGAATTGCTGCGCGAGACATGTCAAACGATCGTCGAGACCGGCGGCTACCGCATGGCCTGGATCGGCATCGCACAGCACGACGCCGCCAAATCGGTGATCCCGGCCGCCTCGGCTGGCGATGTCGGGGACTACCTCGACAAGACGCAGGTCACCTGGAAGGACGAGCCGCGCGGTCGCGGTCCGACCGGCCGCGCGATCCGCAGCGGCGAGGTGCAGGTCATCCAGAACTTTGCCGCCGATCCCACTGTGGCGCCGTGGCGGACAGAGGCGAAGCAGCATGGCTTTTCCTCCACGATCGCGCTGCCGCTCAAGGACGAATCCGGAGTTTTCGGCGCGCTGACCCTGTATTCGGAAGAAGTCGACGCCTTCGATGCCGACGAGATCAAGCTGCTGCAGGAACTTGCCAACGATCTTGCCTTCGGCATCCGGGGGGTGCGCGAGCACGCCGCACACGAGGCATTGAACGAGCGCTGGCAAGCGAGCCTCGAAGCCACAGTCGGCGCGATTGCCAACACCGTCGAGATGCGCGATCCCTACACCGCCGGCCATCAATTACGCGTTGCCAGGCTCGCGGTCGCGATCGCGCGCGAGATGGGGCTGCCGGAGCAGCAGATCCACGGGCTTTATCTCGCCGGCATCATCCACGATGTCGGCAAGATCGACGTGCCGGCCGAGATCCTCAGCAAGCCCGGCAAGCTTTCCAGGCTCCAGTTCCAGCTGATCCAGGTGCACGCCCAGGCCGGCTACGACATCGTCAAGAGGGTCGATTTCCCGTGGCCGATCGCCGAGATGATCCGCCAGCACCATGAGCGGCTCGACGGTTCGGGCTACCCGCAGGGCCTCAAGTCTGAGGTGATCCTCCCCGAAGCGAAGATCCTCGCTGTCGCCGACGCGGTCGAGGCGATGATGTCGCACCGGCCCTATCGGGCGGCGCTCGGCATCGACGCCGCGTTGACGGAGATCGACAAGGGCAAGGGCCGCCTCTTCGACCCGGCCGCGGTCGCGGCCTGCACGGCGCTGTTCCGCGACGACAGGTTCCATTTCGAATGAGGAAAAGCGCATCCTTGTACAAGACGCCGTGGCCGAGGTCGCCAGCAACCCCAACCTGACTCCCAACCGAGGCCGCGGCTGTTGCTCTGGCCGGTACGATCGCCGGTGATGCGGTGCCCGATCCGGTCGAAGCGGCCGAGCTTGCCGCGCGCGCGACGCCGAAGGGCGGCCCGGCTTCGCCCGGCCACGGCCTTCACTCCCTCGCTT
>JBARKH010000431.1:0-2567 GCA_049801295.1 Allostellaceae bacterium
CCTGCAGAGCGAGCGCTGCCATGTCGTCATCGCCGGCTCGCGCCGCTTGCTCGAACTGCGCGAGGCCCCCGACCGCTTCGGCGGGACGATCGGCGTCGCCATCGACCGCACCGACGTGGAAAGCGCCGAGGGCGAATTGGCGCGCCACGTCAATGCGCATGGCCAGGTCCTCGAAAGCATCCACGCCGCCGTCGCGATCTACGGTCCCGACAAGCGGCTGAGCTTTTACAATGCCGCCTTTGCCCGGCTGTGGGGGGTCGAAGAGGAGTGGCTCTCCGGCGAGCCGTCGCTCGACGAATTATTGGAGCGCCTGCGCGAGCGCCGCCGCGTCCCCGAATACGCCGATTTTCGCGCCTTCAAGCGCCAGCAGGGCGAAATGTTCACCTCGCTGATCGAGCCATACAGCGAGTTGATGCACCGGCCCGACGACCGCACGCTGAGCGTGTCGGTATCGCCGCATCCCCTCGGCGGCCTCATATTTGTCTACGAGGACGTCACCGACCGCCTGGCGCTCGAACGCTCGTACAACACCCTCATAGAGGTGCAGCGCGAGACGCTCGACAATCTGTTCGAGGGCATCGCCGTCTATGGCAGCGATGGCCGGCTCAAGCTCTACAATCCCGCGTATCGCACGATCTGGGGGCTGGCCGAAGCCGACCTCGCCGCCGAGCCGCGTGTCGGCGACATCGTCGAGAAGACCCGGGACTTTTACGACGATGGCGGCGATTGGGCGGCGGCGCGCGCGCAGATCATCGCCGAAGTCACCGCGCAGACACCGTCGCAGGGGCCGCTCGACCGGAGCGACGGGTCGGTGCTGCAGCGCGCGACGGTCCTCCTACCGGACGGCAACGTGCTGTCGACCTATCTCGATGTCACCGACACCGCTCGCGTCGAGCGCGCGCTGCGTGAAAGGAACGAGGCGCTGGAAACCGCCGGGCGGCTCAAGAGCGAATTCATCGCCAATGTCTCCTATGAGCTGCGCACGCCACTTAACGCGATCATCGGCTTCGCCGAGATCCTAACCAACCAGTATTTCGGACCGCTGTCGCCGCGCCAGCTCGACTACAGCCGGGGCATTCTCGACAGCTCGCACCAGTTGATGTCGCTGATCAACGACATCCTCGATTTGGCGACGATCGAGGCCGGCTACATGGTGCTCGAGACGGGGCGGATCGAGGTGCGCGAGATGCTTGAGTCAGTCATGACCCTGACGCGCGAGCGCGCCCGCAACCAGGGTCTGGCGCTGACGATGAGCTGCCCCGCGGGGATCGGCACGATCGAGGCGGATGAGCGGCGGCTGAAACAGGCGTTGTTCAACCTGATTTCGAACGCGATCAAATTCACTCCGGCCGGTGGGTCGGTCCGGGTTGAAGCGCGCCACGACAATGGCGATCTCATCCTAACGGTCGCCGATACCGGAGTTGGGATCCCCGCCATCGACCAGGAGCGGGTCTTCGAAAAATTCGAGCGCGGCAACCCCTCTTCTCGTGATTCCGGCGCCGGGCTCGGCCTCTCCCTGGTCAAGAGCCTCATTGAGATGCATGGCGGCTCGGTCACGATCACCTCGGTGCCGGGCTCGGGAACCACCATTGTGTGCCGTCTGCCGCTCCGGCTCCACCTGCCCGCGGCAGAGCCCGCCACCGTGCGCCCGGCGGTGTGAGGCTCACGGGTGCCGTCCGGGGTCAGCTTCCCGGCACGCCCTTCATTGTCGAATACTCGAAATGTAGCGCTTCGCCCGGATGGACGAGCGGATGGATCGCGTGGGCCGCCAGCGCCGCCTCGGCGAAGCCCGAGAGGATCAGCTTGAGCTTCCCGGGGTAATGGGCGATGTCGCCGATCGCGAAAATCCCCGGGCGCGAGGTGGCGCACGTCGCCGGATCGACGCTGATCCGGTGGTGCTCGAGTTGGAGCTGCCATGCCGCCAACGGGCCCAGATCGGTCGAAAGCCCGAAAAACGGCAGGAGGCAATCGGCCGCGAGGCGGCGAGTTCGGCCCTCGAGATCGGCGACGACGACCGCGCTGAGTTGCCCCTCTGCCCCTTCGAGCGCGTGCAGCTGATAGGGAATGACCAGCTCGATCTTCTCTTCGTCGGCGAGGGCCTGCAGCTGTGCGGCGGATTGCGGCGCCGCGCGGAATTTGGCGCGGCGATGGACAACGATCACCCGCTCGGCCACCTCGGCGAGCGACAAGGCCCAATCCACCGCCGAATCGCCGCCGCCGGCGATGACGACGCGGCGGCCGCGGAAATCCTCGCGCCGCCGCACCAGGTAAAAAACGCTCCTGCCCTCGAACGCCTCGATGCCGTCGAGTGGCGGGCGATTCGGCCCGAACGCACCCCCGCCGGCCGCGATCATCACCGCGCGTGCCGCGATCCGCACCCCGGCGGCTGTCGTCAGCAGGAACCCGTCCGGGGTCCCGTCAAGGCCGGTCACGGCATGGCCGAGATGGTAGGTCGGCGCGAACGGCGCGGCCTGCTCGATCAGCCGCTCGACCAGCACGGCCGCGTCGATCCGGGGATAGCCGGGGATGTCGTAGATAGGCTTTTCCGGGTAAAGCGCGGCGCATTG
>JBARKH010000432.1:0-3758 GCA_049801295.1 Allostellaceae bacterium
GCTGCAGACTCGCCGTGCCGATGCCGCGCCGCGGCATGTTGACGATGCGCTCGAAGGCGAGGTCGTCGCCCGGCTGGCGGATGAGCCGCAGATACGCAAGCGCGTCGCGGATCTCCTGGCGCTCGTAGAAGCGCGGGCCGCCGACCACCCGATAGGGCAAGGCGAGGGCGATAAAGCGTTCCTCGAACTCGCGGGTCTGGAACCCGGCGCGCACCAGGATCGCGATTTCTTTGAGCGCATGGCCCTGGCGGTGCAGCGCTTCGATCTCGTCGCCGACCCAGCGGGCTTCCGCCTCGGCGTCCCACAGGCCCCGCACGGTGATCTTGTCGCCCTCTCCGGCGCGGGTCCACAAGGTCTTGCCGAGCCGCCCGCGATTGTGCGCGATGACCCCGGCGGCGGCGGCGAGGATTTCCGGCGTCGAGCGGTAATTTTCCTCGAGTCGGACGATCAGGGCGCCGGGAAAATCGCTCTCGAATTTGAGGATGTTGCCAATTTCCGCGCCGCGCCAGCTGTAGATCGACTGGTCGTCGTCACCGACGCAGCACAAATTCTTATGCTGCTGGGCGAGGAGCCGCAGCCACAGATACTGCGCGACATTGGTGTCCTGGTATTCGTCGACGAGCAGATAGCGGAAGCGCCGCTGATAGGTGGCGAGGATCTCGGGGTTCTCGCTGAACAGCGTCAGATTGTGCAGGAGGAGGTCGCCGAAATCGACCGCGTTCACGGTGAGGAGGCGCTCCTGGTAGGCGCGGTAGAGATGGAGGGCGCGGCCGTCGGCCCAGTCACCCGCATCGCCCGCGGGCACCTTGTCCGGAACAAGCCCGCGGTCCTTCCAGCGCTCGATGATCCCGTGGAGCGCGCGCGCCGGCCAGCGCCGCTCGTCGATGTTGGCGGCCGATATCAGCTGCTTGAGGAGGCGCTGCTGGTCGTCGCTGTCGAGGATCGTGAAGTTCGAGCGCAGCCCCACCGCCTCGGCATGACGGCGCAGGATGCGGGCGCCAAGCGCGTGAAAGGTGCCGAGCCATACTCCCTCGGCAGCGCGCCCGATCATCCCTTCCAGGCGCTCCCGCATCTCGCGCGCCGCCTTGTTGGTGAAGGTAACCGCGAGGACTTCGCCCGGATAGGCGCGCCCCGTCGCCAGGATGTGCGCGAGCCGCGTCGTCAGGACGCGCGTCTTGCCGGTGCCGGCTCCGGCCAGCACCAGGACCGCGCCGTCCACCGCCGCGACCGCGCGGGATTGCGCCTCGTTAAGGCTGGCGAGATGCGCGATCTCTGGCGCCGGCGTGAGCGGCTGGTCGGCGAGAAGCTCGGTCATGGAGCCCATCATATAGCAATCGGCTGCCGCCGGGACACCAGCAATGGGCACGATTCGATCGCTTCCGTCTCCACTGCATGGGGGCCGCGGGCCAGTGGTCTGCGCCGTGGCGCGGAAGCCACGCTGCGGCGCAAAACCGTGGCAAAAGCGACGAGCCCTGGCCTTGGCCCGGCCGCCTCGCCCTATGATGATCGAACAGCCGCCAGCGTCGCCTCATGCACGCCGCCTTCGTCCTCCTGGTCCTGATCCTGACCTATCTCGGCATGGCCGCCGGGCGGATCGCGTGGCTGCGGGTCGACCGGACCGGGATTGCGCTCCTCGCGGTCATTGCGCTCCTCGCCAGTGGCCAAATGACGCTCGACGATTTCGGCAGCGCGGTCGACATGCCGACCTTGGCCCTCTTATTCGCGATGATGATCATTTCGGCGCAGCTTGCCGAATCGGGGTTTATCGACCTGTGCGCCCGCACGATCGTCGAAATGCGCGGCGGCACAACCGCGCTGTTGGCGCTGACCGTGGCAATCGGCGGGGTGTTGTCGGCGGTCCTCGCCAACGACATCCTGGTCATCACGATCGCGCCGTTGCTCCTCGCCGGTGCGCAGCGCCGCGGCCTCGACCCGCGGCCGTTCGCGCTCGCGCTCGCCTTCTCGATCAATGCCGGTTCGTCGGCCACCCTCATCGGCAATCCGCAGAACATCCTCCTGGGCGCAATCGGCCGGCTCGATTTCGGGGATTTTCTGGCGGCCTGCGGGATCCCGGCGCTGTTTGCGCTCCTCGTCGTCTTTATCGTCCTGCGGCTGCAATGGCACCGCCACATCCGAGAGACTGCGGGTGCGGCCGACGCGATCGCGGTCGCGGCGGTCACCGAGCATGTCCTCGACCGCAATCAGACGATCAAGGGCGGCGTCGCCGTCGTTGCGTTGCTGGTCCTCTTTGCCACCCCGCTGCCGCGCGAGATCGGCGCCTTGGTCATCGCCGCCTTGCTCCTGGCCAATCGCAAGATCACCAGCCGCACGATGATCGCCGCGGTCGATTGGCCGCTCCTCCTCCTGGTTTCCTGTCTCTTCGCCATCACCGGGCAACTCAACGATTCGGGGATCGCGGCCAAGGTGCTGGCGTTCCTCGACGCTCACCAGCTGCTGCCGAACAATCTCTTGGTGCTGCTGCCGTTTGCCGGGGTGACCAGCAACGCGATCGGCAGCGTGCCGACAGCGATGTTGCTGCTGCAGATCTGGCCGGCCCCGCCTGCCGGGGTGCTCTATGCGCTGGCGCTTTTGTCGACGCTCGCCGGCAATCTGTTGCTCAGCGGCAGCCTGACCAACCTCCTCATTGCCGAACAGGCCGAGCGGATCGGAGCGGGGTTCACATTTGGCACCTATGCCCGCGCCGGGATCCCGATCGGAGTCATATCGCTCGCCTTCGCGACCTTCTGGCTGGCGCTGACGCATATCTTGCCGCTGACGGCACCGCTGTCGCAAGTCCCCGGGCCATAGCGGCCGCGGTTAAGTTATGTGTATCGACCGCGGAATCTTCGCTAAGAACACTCCCGAGTTTTGTTGAGGAGCATCCGTGCCGTCCCGGCCCCTTCGAATCGGCACTCGCGGCAGCCCGATGGCGCTCTATCAGGCCGGGCTGGTCCGCGACCGGCTCTGCGCCGCCCATCCCCGCCTCGCCGCCGCGGATGCGGTCGAGCTGGTGACGATCCGCACCACCGGCGACCGGGTGCAGACTCGCCTCCTCGCCGAGATCGGCGGCAAGGGCCTCTTTACCAAGGAGATCGAGGAGGCGCTCTTCGACCGCCGCATCGATCTGGCGGTGCATTCCCTCAAAGACATGGAGACCGTGCTGCCCTCCGGCCTCGAAATCGGGGCGATACTGGCGCGCGACGATCCGCGCGACGCGCTGGTCTCTGGCGGCGGCGCCAGTCTTGCCGACCTGCCGCATGGCGCGCGGATCGGCACCGCCTCGCTGCGTCGGCGCGCCCAATTGTTGCGCTATCGGGGCGATTTCGAATTATTGCCGATCCGCGGCAATGTCGACACCAGGCTCGCCAAGCTCGCTTCCGGCGAGTTCAATGCGCTGGTGCTGGCGCTGTGTGGCCTCGAACGCCTCGGCAAGGCCGGGATCGTAACCGAAATCCTGGGCCCGGAGCTGATGCTGCCGGCGGTCGGTCAGGGCATGCTGGCGATCGAGTGCCAGGAGGATGATCCCGAATTGCGCGACCTCCTTGCACCGCTCAACGATCCGGCTAGTGCGGCCTGTGCCGCCGCCGAGCGCTCGATGCTGGCGGCGCTCGACGGCTCGTGCCGTACGCCGATCGCCGGGCTGGCGACGATCGCCGAGGGTCGGCTCAGCCTCGATGCGCTCCTCCTCACCCCCGACGGCAGCGCCGAGCGGCGCGGCCGGGTCGCTGGCGCGATCGGCGATGCGATTGCGCTCGGCA
>JBARKH010000433.1:0-2012 GCA_049801295.1 Allostellaceae bacterium
CCGCCACCGCGGCGGCCGAGCCGCCGGACGAGCCGCCTGGTACCAAGGGGCGGTTGTCGCCGGGCCGGCGCCAGGGGTTCTCAACCGGGCCGTAATGGCTCGTGGTGTTCGACGAGCCCATCGCGAACTCGTCGAGGTTGGTCTTGCCGAGCATTATGGCACCGGCCGCCCACAGTTTTTCGGTGACCGTCGATTCGTAAGGCGGGCGGAACCCATCGAGGATATGCGAGGCGGCGGTGGTCAAGACGCCCTTCGTGCAGAACAGATCCTTGACCGCGATCGGGATGCCGTCGAGCGGGCGCGCCTCACCCTTTGCCAGCCGCTTGTCGGAGAGGACCGCCATATCGAGCGCGCGCGCCGGGGTCTCGGTGATGAAGGCGTTGAGCGGGCGGGCGGCTTCCATCGCGGTGATATAGGCCTGCGCGAGCTCGCGCGCTGAAAATTGCCTTGCCCTAAGCCCGGCACGCGCCTCGGTCAGGGTGAGCGCGGTCAGCCCGCTCACTCGACGACCTTGGGCACCGCGAAGAAGCCCTTTTCCGTGCGCGGCGCATTGCCGAGGATCGCGCCCTGGCAATCGCCGTCGGTGACGACGTCAGCGCGCATCGGCAGACCCATCGCCGCAACGCTACTCATTGGCGCGACATCCGAAGTATCGACCTCGGCGAGCTGCTCGACCCAGTCGAGAATGTGCGACAATTCGGCGGCGAGCGGCTCGAGCTCCGCCTCGGCAAGGCGGATGCGCGCCAGAGCGGCGATATGCGCCACCGCCTCCTTGTCCAATGCCATCAACGATCTCCGACCCGGCGGGAAAACTCTCCTGATCGGGCCACAGATGGCGTGAACCGCCCCGCCGTGCAATGTCTTGTGCAATGCTTGCCAGCCTTCGGGGCACATTCCGGGCACCGGAGCATCGTCGTCCCGAAAAGGCGTGCGAACCAATTGGCAGTACCCGGGACCGGCGCCGTGCGTCCTTCGAGACGCCCGCTACGCGGGCTCCTCAGGATGAGGTTTTTTTCTTATCGCCATCATAAACTCAACCTCATCCTGAGGAGGCGCGAAGCGCCGTCCCGAAGGACGCGAGATCGTAATGCAGCCTCTCTCTTTCCCGGAAAAGGCTATCATCCGGCATGCTTTTGGACGATCCCGGCGAATTGCGCGAGGCGGTGCCGCACGGCACGCGTCTGCTTGGCCTCGATGTCGGGACCAAGACGATCGGCACCGCGCTCTCAGACACGCGGCTCGTCATCGCCAGCCCGCTCGAAACCGTCCGCCGCCGCCGCTTTAAGGACGACATGGCGGCGCTGTTCGCGCTCATCGACCGGCACGGCGTCGGCGGGCTCGTCATCGGCCTGCCATTGACGCTCGCCGGCGGCGATAGCCCACGCACCCAGTCGGTGCGCCAGTTCGCGCGCAACCTTCTGGCGCTGCGCGACATGCCCATGGCGTTCTGGGACGAGCGGCTGTCGACCGCCGCCGTTACCCGCGCGATGATCGCCGCCGACTTGACCAGGAAGCGCCGCGCCCAGATCGTCGACCGCGCCGCCGCCGCTTACATCCTGCAAGGCTGCCTCGACGCGATCGGGCGGGGACGGCTGATCCCGGCGTGAACCTCTCGCTGCGCCTTATTTGCCTCGGCCTCGGCGTCGCGATCGTCGTCTGGCTCGTCGCGCATGAGGGTGCGGCAGCGCTGTTCAGCGTCTTTCCGCGGATCGGCTGGGGCTTTGCTGCGATCCTCGCGGCGCGCGTCGCGACGATCGTCATCGATTGCGCCGCCTGGTAATGCATCCTGCCGCGCGCCGATAGGCCCGCATTCGCGGCGATGCTGCCGCTGCGCTGGATCGGCGAGGCGATCAACACGACCCTGCCGGTGGCGCAGATCGGCGGCGATGTCGTGCGCGCGCGGCTGTTGCAGCGGCTTGTCGCCACCCCGGCGCGCGGCGCGGCCTCGGGCGCGGTCGATTTCTGTCTCAACCTCTTCGCGCAGATCCTCTTCACGCTGCTTGGGTTTGTCC
>JBARKH010000434.1:0-1557 GCA_049801295.1 Allostellaceae bacterium
GACCTCGGCGCCATTCGCGCGGCGCACGGCGCAAATGTCGCGGTGCCGGTCGCCGGCGCTCGCGAGCCCCGCGAGGACGCGCGCGCAGTTTGCATCGCTGATGAGTTCAGGCAGGCTCGCGGGTCGCGTCGCTTGGGACGTTTCCCAGCCGACGAGCACGAGGAAGGCCGGCGAGGCATAAGTGATCCTCGACCCGTCGAGCACTAGAAAGGCCGGCAAGCCGCTATTGACAAAGGCATCCAGGGCCCACTGCAGCGACGGGTCCCGCGATCGCGTGCCGGCCATCGGTTCGACGCTTGCCGGTGCAGGACCGGGGCTAATCGGGCGATGGGCGAGGCTCGGCGACATAACGAACTCTTGATCGAAAATGCCACATTAAGTAATTATCACTTGGCATCGACGGCAGATTCTGTCGAGGCTTTCACACTTAATGGCGTCAATTTCGCGCAGTTGGCCGCATTATGGCGAATCGAACGATTCCCGTTCAGACCACGTCCACGCTGGTGCTTTCCCGCCGACCCGATGACCTGACCCTCAGTGTCGTTAATCAGGCCATCGGTTGCACTCGATAGTGCATGTCGGCCGACGCTCTCCTCGGGGTCGGTCAAGCTCGCTGCAGGATTGAACAGAGCATGGACTTGAACACGCAGCATCGCGGCACCGGCGACGCGAGTTCCAACGAAGTGGCCGCCCGCCACCTTCGACTGGACACGCGTACTCTGAGTGCTGCCATGAGAGCTGCGATCGTGCGCTGCGCCATCCCCGGTGGGGCGCGCCTGAGGTCGGGCTTGCTGTGCCTCGGGCTATGCCCGATCGAGTTTGGCTATGTAGAGAGCAGGTGCTGGTGATGGATAGATCACCGGCGGGTCATCGGCCGGATGCGGTTGCTCCTCCGTGCATCAACACGCGCCTCTCGGCGAGCCGTTGTGCGCGCTTGTATGCGGCTCGGATTTGCTTGCGTTCTTTGTGCGCGAGCGACAACTCGATCAGCTCGGGTGCATAGCCCAACTCGTTCAAGAACGTGCTCGCCGTCGCGCGAAATCCGCGCGCAACGTGCTTCGCATGCGTCTTGCCATCGAAGCCCATAGCGGACAACGCGGCGCTCAACGTGCCGTCGCTGATCGGGCGGCCACCATGCCGCGTCGAAGGGAAAAGCATTTGTTTGCCGGAGATCGGACGAAGCTCCCCGAGCAGTTCGACCATTTGGGGGGCGAGCGGGATCACATGGCCGCCCTTCATCCTGGTGCGCTTCGCCGGCAGCCTCCACACCGCGTTCTCGGCCTTGAGGTCGAATTCCGACCAGCACGCGAATCTCCATTCGGCCGGTCGCGGGAATGTGTACGCCAACATCTTCAACGCGTAGCCCACGACGCTTTGACCCTTGCCTTGATATGAGTCGATGGCCCGCAGTAGTTCGCCAAGCTCGGTCGGATCGATCACGGCGGCGACATGCTCGCCCTTGACCGGTTGCAATGCGCACTTCAAATCTTGGGAGGGATCGCGCTTGGCGCGTTGGGTTGCGACGGCGTAGCGGAACACAGCGCCAGCATCTTGAAG
>JBARKH010000435.1:0-1924 GCA_049801295.1 Allostellaceae bacterium
GCACCGATACCGGCGGCTCGATCCGTCAGCCGGCGAGCTATTGCGGCGTCGTCGGGCTGAAGCCGACTTACGGCCGCTGCTCGCGCTGGGGGGTCGTTGCCTACGCCTCCTCGCTCGACCATCCGGGGCCCATCGCGCGGAATGTACGCGACACGGCGATCATGCTCGGCGCGATGGCTGGCCACGACCCAAGGGATTCAACCTCGGCCCCGCTTCCGGTGCCCGATTACGAGACGGCGCTTTCCGGCGACATCAGGGGCTTGCGTATCGGCATCCCCAGGGAATACCGCGCCGACGGCATGCCCGCCGAGATCGAGACGCTGTGGCAAGAGGGCGCCCGATGGCTGCGCGAGGCCGGCGCCGAGCCGATCGAAATCAGCCTGCCGATGACCAAATACGCGTTGCCGGCCTATTACATCATCGCGCCGGCCGAGGCCTCCTCGAACCTGGCGCGCTATGACGGGGTGCGCTTTGGCCTGCGCGTGCCGGGCGACACGATCGAGGAGATGTACGAGCTGACCCGCGCCGCCGGGTTCGGGCCTGAGGTGCGGCGCCGCGTGATGATCGGCACCTATGTCCTGTCGGCCGGCTATTACGACGCCTATTACCTCAAGGCGCAGCGGGTCCGCACCCTGGTCGCGCGCGATTTTGCCGCCGCCTTCAGCCAAGTCGACTGCATCCTGACCCCGACCGCACCCAGCGCCGCCTTCGCGATCGGCGAGAAGATGGACGACCCGATCGCGATGTATCTGAACGATTTGTTCACGGTAGGGGCCAACCTCGCCGGATTGCCGGCGGTCTCGGTCCCGTCCGGGCTTTCCGATGACGGGCTGCCGCTCGGCCTCCAGGTGATCGGCCGCGCCTTCGACGAAGCAACGGTGCTGCGGGTCGGCGAGGTATTGGAAACCGCCGCATGCTTCACCCATCGCCCCGGTTTCCTCACATCTTGACGGGAACGCAACGAGAACCCACGTTAATCGGCATGGCATCGGCGCAATTCCCTGCTAATTCGCAAAAATTACCCTGTTCTGAGGGAATTTCGCCGCGCCAGCTTGCGGGGTTCCGTAGGGCGGATGAGCGGAGCGTCATCCGCCGACTTTGTCCGATATCGCGAAAATGCGGCGGAATGCGCGTCGCTTTTCCGCCCATCGGGGCGGACATCGTTTCTGGTTCGTTCTCATTCTTGCTTGCCGCGAAACGACCGTCAATGGTATGGTCGGGATTATGATCACAACACCGAATCCCGGAGAAACCGCTGTGGTATTCACGGCGGGTATGCAAGTTCGCCTGAAATCGGGAGGCCCAACGATGACGGTGGCGGCGGCGCAGGATGCCACCGTGACCTGTATCTGGTTCGACAAGAACACCTTACGGGAAAGAGATTTCCCTGTCGAAACCATCGAACAGAAACGGGACTTTGTTGGCAAGATTTTAGAGGAAATAAAAAGAGAGAAGACCGGGGAGGGAGATACCCTATGAGCCTGCGGCCCGCGGTGTGCGTTGTCCTTGCCGGCGTCTTGTTGCCGTTTACGGCAGAAGCGGATGGCTATTGGGCAATGGGTCATGGTGCCTCATCATGTGGAACGTGGTTCGCTGACACTACAGATTTTGCGGAGAAAAACGCCGACCGCGCTTGGGTTCTAGGTTTTATCAGTGGTGCAAATTTCTCTTCAGGAACTCACGTCGGTAAAGGCACCGATGCGAAAGGAATATTTGCTTGGGTAGATCGGTATTGCACCAACAACCCGATGGAACCCATATCGAGTGCTGCTGCGGCTTTGGTCAACGAGTGGGATAAACCCGCATTCCCCGGATTGAACAGCGATTTTGAGCGCACGGGCTCTAAATTTGATATAAGATTCAAGATGTTATTCGAGGTCTGACGGGGCGGCAATGGCGGACCCGACAGGTGAATCAAAAAGCG
>JBARKH010000436.1:0-3911 GCA_049801295.1 Allostellaceae bacterium
GCCGAGCGATGGGCGTTTCGCCCGCGGGCCGGCCGGGTCGTTCATGCCGGCGCGCCGCGCCGCAGCATCTCGGCGGCCAACCTGATATAGGCCCGCGACCCCGGGCAGCGCTGGTCGTAGATCAAGACCGGCATGCCGTGCGACGGCGCCTCGGAGACGCGGACGTTGCGCGGGATCACGGTGTCGTAGACCTTGTCGCCGAAATGGCCGCGCACATCGGCGGCGACGAGGTCGCACAGATTGTTGCGGCGATCGTACATCGTCAGGAGGACGCCCTGCAGCGCGAGGCGCGGGTTGAGCGCGCGCTGCACCCGCTCGATCGTGCTCATCAGCTGCGCCAGGCCCTCGAGCGCGTAGAACTCGCACTGCATCGGCACCAGCACCCGATCGGCCGCGACCAGCGCGTTGATCGTCAAGAGGTTCAGCGATGGCGGGCAGTCGATCAGCACCTCGTCGTAGAGCGCGAGGCGGCGGCCGATCGCGCGGGCCAGCAGGAACTCCCGCTGAGGGCGCTGGCTCAGTTCAAGCTCGGCGCCGGCGAGATCGGGCGAGGCGGGAACTAAGTCAAGGCGCGGTACCGCGGTGGCGACCGCCGCTGCTTCCAGCGCAGATTCGCCGAGCAGCACATCGTAGCTGCTGACGCCTCGCGCCTCGCGGGCAACCCCGAGCCCGGTGCTGGCATTGCCTTGCGGATCGAGATCGATGACGAGAATGCGGTGCTCGGCGGCGGCGAGCGCGGTGGCGAGATTGACCGCGGTCGTGGTCTTGCCGACTCCGCCTTTCTGGTTGGCGACGGCGATGATTCGGGCGCGCCGGACGCCGTGCCGCGTGGTCAGCTTAGCGACTGCCGCATCGCTCACGGCGACTCACCCGCCTCAAACACAGAATGACCCCCCGACGGTCGGTGCAACTGTCATGGCATGTCGTGTCCATTGTCCAGGCTTGGCTCGCCGCGGTCAATTCCCGGTTCGCTTGTTCGCCCTTTGGGAAGAGGCACGCGGTATCGGGTCCGATAAAGGGTTGCGCCAAAATCAGCAGCCGGTCGAGCGGCGCACAGCCGCGCGCGGTCACGACATCGACGACATGCGGTGGCACCGCCTCGATTCGCGCATTGTGGATCGTCACCGGCGCAGCGGCGACGCGCGCCGCCTCGCGCAGGAAGGCGCATTTGCGCGCATCGGCCTCGACGAGCTCGACCCCGGACGCGCCCGCTATCGCCAGCACCAGACCGGGAAAGCCGGCGCCGCTGCCAAGGTCGATGAGGCTTTGCGTACCCGGCGGGAGATGTGCCAGGAGCTGGGCCGAATCGAGGAAGTGGCGGCGCCAGAGGTCGCCGAGCGAGTTGGCGCCGACGAGATTGATGCGCGCGGACCAGCGGACGAGCAGATCCGCATAGGCTTCGAGCCGCGCCATTGTTTCACGTGAAACACCGCTCAGCGCGGCAAACCCCTGCGGGTCGAGCGGCGCCATCAAACCACCCTCTCGCGGCATCGCGCGAGGCGGGCAACCGCGATGCTACGCCGTACGCTTCCCGCGCCCGTCCCCGTTGGTGCGGCCCTGCGGCTGCTTGCTATCCTTCAGCCGATAGCTCTCGCCGTGCATATGGAGGATGTGGGCCTGGTGGGTCAGCCGGTCGAGCACTGCGCCGGTCAATCGCGCAGTCCCGAATACGTTGATCCACTCCTCGAACGGAAGATTGCTGGTGACGATCGTGGAACCGCGCTCGTAGCGCTGGCTGATTACATCGAACAATAGCCCGGCGACACCGGTCGAGAGCGGCGCGTAGACGAGCTCGTCGATGATCAAGAGGCTGTAGGCGGCCAAACGCCGCTTCAGGCGCAGCAGCCGCCGCTCGTCGCGGGCGTCCAAGAGTTCGTTCATCAGCGACGCACCGGTGATGAAACCGACAGACAGACCCTTCTGACAGGCGGCCAGCCCAAGCCCGATCGCAACGTGCGTCTTGCCGGTGCCATCCTCGCCCATGGCGATGACGTTTTCCCGGCGCGCCACGTATTCGCACTGAGCGAGTGTCAGCACGAGGTCCTTGTCAAGCGAGGGGATCGCCGCGAAGTCGAAGGTGTCGAGGCTCTTCACCGCCGGAAACCGCGCCTGCTTGATTCGACGCTCGACCACTCGGCGTTCGCGCGCGTGCAGTTCGGCCTCGACCAGGCGCAGCAGATACGCGGAACGGTCGAGACCTTCGGCGGCGGCCCATTGCTGGGCCAACCTCTCGTACTCGGACAGGAACGTCGGCAGCTTTAGTGCCTTGAGGTGATGGGCGAGGAGCGTGTCCGCCTGGGTGGGCGTCCGGGATGGGGTCGGGAGCGAGGACGGGGGCGGGAGCGAGGACGGGGGCGGGAGCGAGGACGGGGGCGGGACAACATGCGGCACCGACACCATTTCCTGCACCGGGAGCGCCACGTCCTTGCGCACCAGCAGTGCGCCCGAGAGCTTCGCGTATGCCATGATCGTCTATGCCGCTACGCGCATGCCGATTTGCGCGTACACGCACTGCCACAACTCGACAATTTCCTGCGCCGATCGGCCGGACCCCGCCGTCTCGGTGACCGTGCGCCCATCAATCATCGACGCGGCGTATTCGGTGCGCTGATAGAGGATGACCGGCGCCACCCGGCCATGCTCGGAGAGCGCCGCGACCGCTTGCGCGGTGATGCTGGCGCGCGGCGATGCACTATTGACGATGAACATGAACGGTTTTCCCGCCTTTCGCGCCAGCTCGACGGTTCCGCCGGCGGCGCGCAGATCGTGCGGGCTCGGTCGTACGGGAATGAGGATCAGGTCAGCCATCGCAATGACCTGCTCGATCGATCCGGTGAGCGCGGGCGGTGTGTCGATAATCGCGATGGCGGTCCCGTAACTGCGCAATTCCGCGAGGTTGGCGCCGAGTTCTTCCGGCCTCACCGTCGCCAGCGCCGGCGAATCGTTGCTGCGCGCCTGCCACCACTCGGCGAGCGAACCTTGCGGATCGGTGTCGATCAGGACGACCGGGCCCTGGCCTGCCGCATCGGCCCGCACGGCGAGATGCGCCGCGATTGTCGTCTTGCCGGAGCCGCCCTTCTGGCTCGAGACGGCAATGACGTACATTTTCCCCGGCTCACCGCCGGTTTTCCGGTCGGCCCGCGGCGGCGGCGTGATCTCATCCAGCGTCTTGACCGCAGGCTCGCGGGCGGTTTTTTTGCGGGCTTTCCGTTGCGGCGCGATCTCCGGCTCCGGCTCCGGCTCCACCACGGGCGTCGGTTCAAGAAATTCGGCGACCACGTCCGCCGCAGCCTCGCTCGCCGCCGGCGTAACGGCCTCGGCGACCATGTCCACCACAGCCTCGCTGGCCGGCGGCGTAACGGCCTCGGCGACCACCTCGGCCGCAGCTTCGCTGGCCGGCGGCGTAACGACCTCGGCGACCACCTCGGCCGCAGCTTCGCTGGCCGGCGGCGTGACGACCTCGTCGACGACCTTCGGCGTCACTTCGCCGACCGCGATATCGTCGCTCGCCACCGTCGCGACGACCTCGTCGACCGCCGCCGTCAAAGCCTCGCTCGCCGCCGGCGGAACGACCTCGCTCACCGCTTCGGTCACACGCGTATCCGGCGTGCTATTCTCGACACCGGGCAGCGCGAGTGCGGCGTCTGCCACCTGGCCTTTGGCGTCGAAGATCACCATCCGGCCGTCGGGTCCGGTCGCAAAGGTGTACCCCTTGGCCAGCAACTCGGCGGCGGACGGGCGTTGCCCGCGGCGGGTTATCGTGAGGTCCTCGTGGCGCAGCGGGACGTCCGCATCCGCCCGAGCCTCCGGGAAAGCGGCGGGGCTGGGCGGCGTCTCAATCTCGCCGAGCGCCTCCGCCACGGGCGCATTCGCCGCCGTGCTGTCGGGGCGCGGCGGCGGCTCGTCGAGCC
>JBARKH010000437.1:0-15051 GCA_049801295.1 Allostellaceae bacterium
GGCGACGGTGCTGCGCGTCCTCTTCGCCTTTGTTGCCGTCGAATTGCTGCAAACCGTGATCGGCGTGACCTTGGCCGGAGGATTGCTGCTCTTATGGGTCGCCTGGAAGATGCAGCGGGAGATCAGCGCGGCCCATCCGGTTGGCGAACCCGGCGGGGCCGGGGCGCGTCGCCTTCCGCGCGAGAAGACGCAGGCACAGGCGCTGTTGCAAATCGTCGTGGCCGACCTCTCGATGTCGCTCGACAATGTCCTCGCGGTCGCGGGGGTGGCGCGCGACCACCCGTTTGTGTTGGTGGTCGGGCTTGTCCTCTCGGTCGCCTTGATGGGGGTCGCCTCGACCTTTATCGCCCGGCTGCTCGATCGCGCGTTCTGGCTCTCCTGGGTCGGCCTCGGGATCATCACCCTGGTGGCGTTTCGCATGATCTGGGAGGGTTCGTCGCAGCTCCTTCACCAGAGCGCCGCGCTCGCCATTGGCCTCTCCTAGGCCGCAACCCGCATCGTCACAGCACCAGCTGGGTCTGTGTCACCAGCGCGACGAGCTTGCCCTCTGCGGTCGTGACCCGGGTCTGCCACACCTGGGTGCGCCGGCCGCGATGCAGCGGGGTGGCCGTCCCGGCGATTCGGCTGCCGAGGGGGGCGGCGGCGATGAAGTTGGTCTTGCTCTCGATCGTCGTCGTGCCGGCGCCCTCGGGTAAATTGAGGATCGTCCCGGCGGCGCCGAGCGTGTCGGCAAAGGCCATGATCACACCGCCATGCAACACCGCCGGGATCGTGCAGAATTCGGCGCGGACGCTCATCCCTGCGACCACACGTTCGGGCGCCGCCTCGACAAATTCGATCCCCATCAGCTCGGCAAACGGCAGCTTCAGCGCGTTGAGCCTGGCCAGCGCATCCATCCCCGCCCCCTCGATTATCCGACGCCCTTGCGGCGCCTGCCTTCGCCATAGTCTTATCGCGCGATCATCGGCAAGGGAGGAGTGCATTGACCCCCACTGCCATCGCCGGCCCGAGCGTCTGGCGTCGCGGCGACCTCGTCACCGAGGATCACCGGATCGCGCTGTCGCCCGCCGCTCTCGACGAGATCCGCCGCGCCGCGGATGAATTGCGCCAATTTCCCCTGCCGACGATCCTGCGCCTGCCGCACGAATTCGATATGCCCGCCTGCCGGGCCGCGATGGAAGAGGTTCGCTATATCCTCGATGAGGGCGTGCGCTTCGCGATCGTCGACCGCCTGCCGCTCGACGAGATCGGCGCCGAGGCGGCGACCTCGCTCTATTGGCTGTTATCCTCGATGGTCGCCCGCCCGGTCGCGCAGAGCCTCGATGGCAAGCTGATTTACGACGTGCTCGATACCGGCCGCGCCGCCTTGCCCGGCTCCGGGGTGCGGCCCGACCAGACCAATATCGAACTCAAGTTCCATACCGACAATTCCTATAACGCCACCCCGCCCGACACGATCGTCCTCCTCTGCCTCAAGCCCGCCAAGACGGGCGGCCACAGCCGGGTGGCGAGCTTTCACACCCTCCATAACGCGCTCCTGGCGCGCCATCCGGAGTGCCTGGCGCGGCTCTACCGCCCGTTCTGGTTCGACCGCCAGCGCGAATACCACCCCGGCGAGACGCCGGTCTTCGCCGCGCCGGTATTCACCGCGGGCGACGAATTGCACGCCCGCTTCAGCGCCCACCAGATCCGCGGCGGCTATGCGTTAAGGGGCGAGCCATTTGACAACGAGGGTGCGGCCGCGCTCTCCGCCCTCCTCGACCTCTTCGACGACGAGTCGCTGTCGGCCGATTTCGATTTGGAGCCCGGCCAACTGCAATTCGTCGACAATCGGGTGCTCGGGCATGCCCGCACCCAATTCGAGGATTTCCCCGAGCCCGAGCGCCGCCGTCACCTCGTCCGCCTGTGGCTGCGCGACCACGGCCGCCGCGCGTATCCAGGGTGATGGAGAGCCGATGAGTACGACCCATCCCGCCAATATAAATATCGCCGCCGCGCTCGCCGAGGCGCAGGAGGCGTACCGCGCGGCGAACCCAAAGAGCCTGGCGCAATACGCGGAGGCCTGCGCCGCGCTCCCGGGCGGCAACACCCGCCACTCTATCTTCGCCGAACCGTTTCCGCTGACCATGGTCAGGGGCGAGGGGTCGCACTTGTGGGATCTCGACGGCCACGAATACGTCGATTTCCTCAGCGAATTCACCGCCGGCCTTTACGGTCACTCGCACCCGTTGATCCGGCGCGCCCTCGACGCGGCGCTCGACAGCGGCTGGAACATGGGGGCGCAGGGGCCGGCCGAGGCGCGCTTCGCGGCGGCGATCTGCGCGCGCTTTCCCTCGATCGACCTGGTGCGCTTCACCAATAGCGGCACCGAGGCCAATCTGATGGCGGTGAGCCTCGCCCGCGCCGTGACCGGCCGCGCCAAGATCCTGGTTTTCGCCGGCGGCTATCATGGCGGGGTCTTCTATTTCCGCGGCAAGGGCAGCGCCGTCAACGCGCCCTTCGAGTTTCTGATCGGCGACTACAACGACATCCCGGGCACTCGCGCGCTCGTCGCGCCGCACCGCGACAACCTCGCCGCGATCCTCGTCGAGCCGATGCTGGGCGGCAGCGGCTGCATCCCGGCTAGCCGCGAATTCCTCGCCGATCTGCGCGCGCTCGCGAGCGAAACCGCCGCCATCCTCATTTTTGACGAGGTGATGACCTCGCGCCTCGCGCCCGGCGGCTTGCAGGAAGCGCTGGGCATCCTCCCCGACATGACGACCTTGGGCAAATATGTCGGCGGCGGCATGAGCTTTGGCGCGTTCGGCGGCAAGGCGTCGCTGATGGAATGGTTCGACCCGCGTAAGAAGGACGGGTTCCAGCACGCCGGGACCTTCAACAACAACGTCCTCACAATGAACGCCGGCCTGGTCGGCCTCACGGAAATCTACACGCCGGAGCGCGCCCGCGTCCTCAACCAATTCGGCGAGGGCTTGCGCGAGCGGCTCAACGCCACCGTTCGCCGGCACGGTTTGGCGATGCAGTTCACCGGGTTGGGCTCGATGATCGGGGTGCACATGACCGACGCACCGATCCACTCAGCAGCCGACGCGGCCAAGGGCAACGCCGGGCTCCTCGACCTCTTCTACTTCGATCTCCTGGCGCGCGGGATCTGGATCGCCAAGCGCGGGATGATGGCGCTGTCGATCGCCCTCGACGATGCGGACGCCGACAAGCTCATCGCCGCCGTCGAGGAATTCGCCGAAACCCGGGCGTCGCTATTCGGAGACATTTCATGACCGACACCCGCGCCAATCACCGCGTCGCCTATTTCAACGGGCGGATCGTACCCGAGCGCGAGGTCGTCGTGCCGTTCCGCGACCGCGGATTCAAATACGGCGATGCCGCCTTCGACATGACCCGCACGTTTAACGGACGGCCGTTCAAATTGAAGGAACACATCGACCGCTTCTATCGCTCGCTGCGCTATCTGCGCATCGACCCCGGCCTCGGCCCTGCCGAGATGGTTGCGGTCAGCGAGGAGGTGCTGGAAAAGAACCGCCATTTCCTCACCCCCGAGACCGATTACTGGCTCGGGCAGCGAGTCTCGCGCGGGGTCGACGCGGTCGGCGACGAGGGCTGGGACCATACCGGTCCGAACGTCATCGTCGAATGCATTCCGCTCCCGTTGAAGGCACGCGCGCGGCTCTTCCGCGACGGCATCGACATTGTCGTGCCGCCGACAAGGCGGGTCGCGCCCGAGGCACTTAGCCCACGCGCCAAGACCCACAATTACCTCAACCTGATTATGGCCGATCTCGAGGCGAAGGCGCAGGACAAGGAGGCGTGGTCGGTGCTGCTCGACACGCAAGGCCACCTCGCCGAAGGGATCGGCAGCAACATCTTTGTCGTACAGGGCGGCGTGGTCCTGACCCCGCACGGGCGCTGGGTCCTGCCCGGCGTCAGCCGGGCGATGGTCATCCATCTGTGCACGACGCTCGGGATCGAGTGCCGCGAAGTCGATCTCGACCTCTACGACGCGGCGACCGCCGACGAAATCTTCATGACCTCGACCAGCCTCTGCCTATGCCCGGTGCGCAGCATCGGCGGCCGGGTGTTGCCCGCCCCCTTACCCGGCCCGGTGACGCGGCGGCTAACCGAAGCTTACGCGCACGAGGTCGGCTGCGACTTCGTCGCGCAATACCTGCGCCATCTCGGTTGAATGGAAACGGGCGCAGCCAACTTAGGCTGCGCCCGTAACCGAAAGAGCGGGATTAATGCCCGCTGGGTGGCGGGGTCGCCGGGGCCAGGCCGCTCGGAGCCGGTGCCGTCGGGGCCGGGGCCATCGGGGCCATCGGGGCCGGCGCGGTCGAGGACGGTGCCGTCGAGCTCGGTGCTGTCGAGGCCGGGGTCGTCGCCGGCTTCTTCGCCTTGTGGTGCACGTGGTGGACATGGTGCACAACATGATGCACGACGTGCTTGTGATGGTGGTGGTGCATCGCAACATGGTGGCGCACCGGGGCGGTGCTCGGCGCGACATAAGGTTCCGGCGGCGGAGCGGGGGCCGCCATCGGGGCCATCGGGGCCACCACCGGCGGTGGCGGCGGCGCACTGGAGCACGCGGCGAGCAGCGCCAAGACGGAGGCGACAATCAACGGTTGGACTATTTTGAGCACGACTCTCTCCCAGGCTGAACGGCGCACACGGTAATGCCGCGGGCATAGCACTTTCGTTCAATCCACTAAAGCGGCGAATCAAACATCCTGCCGCTCGCCGCCGGCCGCGCCATTTTCGCGCTGCGCCGGCCACGGGCGACGCCGGCCCACCGCGGCGCTCACCGAATCGCGCGGACGAGCGATCAGTGATGGCGGGCGATATGGCGCAGGCGATACCGCGACTCGACGGTTGCCGGCCCCTCGCTGGCAACGATGTCGCGGCCGATCAGGTCAATGAGATGCGCCAGCACCGAGCGCCCGGCGGCCCGCCGCAGCGCCGGGTTGAGGCCGAGGTAAAGTCGCTCGACCATCGCATCGACCGTCGCGATGCCCGCTTTGAGGCAGTCGATGATGCCAGCTTCGCGCTCCCGGCGATGGGCGATGAAGGCGCCGACATGGCGCTGCGGCTCGGTGATCGCCGGGCCGTGGGTCGGCCAATAAACGCGGTCAGGGCGCCCGAGGAGTTTGTCGAGCGAGGCCATGTAGTCGGCCATATCACCATCTGGCGGGGCGATGACGCTGGTCGACCAGCCCATCACATGGTCGCCGCTGAACAGGATACCGGGATCGGGCAGGGCGAAGCAGAGGTGGTTCGAGGTATGCCCGGGGGTATGCACTGCCTCGAAACGCCATTTCCCGCCGGCAATCCAGTCGCCGTCGCGTACCACGATATCGGGCACGAAATCCCAATCACCGCCTTCTTCGATCCCGGGCTCGCCGCGCTTGCCCCCGGCGTGGGGCCCGAAACCGTAGGTCGGCGCGCCGGTCGCCGCCTTCAGTGCCTTCGCGGCGGGCGAATGGTCGCGATGGGTGTGGGTGACGAGGATGTGGGTGACCTCTTCGTCGGCGAGGCTCGTAATGAGCGCGGCGACGTGCTCCTCAAGCTCCGGGCCGGGGTCGATGACCGCAACCTCGCCCTCGCCGACGACGTAAGTCCCGGTGCCCTTGAAGGTGAACGGACCCGGATTGCGCGCGACGATCCGGCGCACCCCCGGCGCCACGCGCTCCAGCCGGCCGTACTCGAACGCGATGTCGCGGCGATAAGGAATGTCGACAGCCATCGGCGGGCCTCTTACAGCATGGCTTCCAATTGCCGTCTTGGCCGGGCTTGTCCCGGCCATCCACGTGGATCCCCGGGACAAGCCCGGGGATGACGGACTTGAAGGACCAATCCCAGCCCGAAGGACTGGACTACATCGCCGGGCGGGCCATCCGGGTGGCGCGACGCTCGGCGTAGGCCTTGGCGCTCGGGCCGGTGGGCGCGGGCACGTTCGGCAGCCGCACATTCGAGCGGCGGATTTCCCAGTCCCACGCATCGCCGCCCATCTGGTAGCTCTGCTGGCTCTGCATCGGGTTACGGTTGACCAGCGGGCGCATATACAAGGGGTGCGTCATGCTGCGGATCTCGTGCTCGATCTCGAACACGCACTTGTCGGTCTTCGGATCGACGATGCGCTCCCAGCGGTACTGGTAGGCGTTGCTCTCCTCGGTCAACAAGTCGCGCTTTAGGAGTTGCTTGTAGGGACCGGAGAAATCCTGGACGTAGACCTGGATGTGGTGGCCGTCATAGGCCGGGATCGGCTTCGACGTTTCGCGGAACGCCAGTTCCTGGTGAAAGCCGACGCAGATCCGCGCGACGCGGCCGGTGCCGTTCTCCTCAAGCTTGGTCTTGGCGCCGAAGATCTTGCGGTAGAAGCGGTCGATCCCCTTGGCAGCCCCCACCGGCACATCGAATTCGAGATAGGGCATACCGAGATTGATCGGCCCGAAGCGCTCCTCGTCCGGGCTGTGCATGTTGAAGCGATTGCCCCACGGGCAGGTCACTTCGACATAATCGTTGTTTTCGGCGACGGCGAACTTGGTGCCGGCGAGCTGTTTCTTCCCCGCGGCGAGGCGGGCCAAGAGGGCGTCGCGGTCCGGGGTGACGAGTCCAATCGCGCCACGCAACACCCAGGGGTCGCCGGTCGGCAGGTGGAACTGGCTCTTGCCGACATTGATCCACATGTTGGCCAGGCCCGTATTCATATATGGGTCGCGCGTCAGCCCGAGCCCCTGGACATAGAACAGATTGCCCAGCGCCTGATCGGGGATCTGCAGGTTGACGTGTTCGAGCCCGGTGATGTTGCCGAGATCCTCGGCCTTGCGATCATAATGCTTTGCCATCGGAACCTCCTTGGAATTGGCCCGTCACCACTTGTTGCGGAGTTCCCGCAGCTTGAGGAACACGGTCTTCTGATCGGGGTGCTCGGGCAGGTCGGGGAAGGCTTCGCGCAGCCGCCTGATCACCGACGGGCTCGACAGCCGGAAAAAGGTGTTGATCTCCTTTTCCAGCGCCAGCGTCGTCACCAGGGGCTTTGTCGTATCCTGCCGCTCCATCGCCGGCAGCATCGCCTTGGCCTTGGCGTTATCCGGCTCACGGTCGAGCGTGAAGCGCAGATTGTTGGCGATGTAGTCGTGGCCCGGATAAACCAGCGTCGTCTCGGGCAGTTTGGCGAGCTGGGCGGCGAAGGTGTTGTAGAGCTCGTTGGGGTGGCCGCCATTGTGGCAATTGCCGGCGCCGGCGTTGAAGAGCGTGTCGCCACAGAAGAGGGCCGCGACGTCGCCGCGCGAGCGCACGCAGATATGGCTCATCGTGTGGCCCGGCGTGTCCATGCATTCGAGTTCGACGGACTTCCCCACCTTGATGACGTCGCCGGCCTTGAGCCCGCGATCGATCCCCTCGATCTGGTCCTTGGCGTTCGCGTGCGCCAGGAGCTTGGCGTGGGTCGCCGCGATCACCTGGTCGTTGCCGCCGGTATGGTCACGGTGATGGTGGGTGTTGAGTATCTGGGTGATCGTCCAGCCCTTCGCCTTCGCCCGGGCCAAGCATTTCTCGTGGTCGAGCGGATCGACCGCCAGCGCCTCGCCGGTTTCGCCGCAAGCGATCAGGTAATTGAAATTTCGCCCCGCATTGGCGGTCCAGATCTGTTCGACGATCATCGCTTGCTCCCGGCGTGTTGAGCCGCTCGCAGTATAGGTCGCCGCCTACGGCTCCGCCATCCCGGCGAAAGCCGGGATCCATTTCCGACGGCGTGTTTGGGGTGAACGCCGTCAGCTCTGCCGGTAAAACCGCGCGGCGTTGTCCCACAACAGTTTCTTTCGGGTCTCCGGCTTGAGGCTCTGCCAGGCGACGATGTGGTCCACCGACTCGGGGAACTGGCACTCCGAGTGCGGATAGTCCGAGGCGTACATCAACACGCCGTCACCGAGAAAGCCGGTGACGGCGGTGAACATGTCCTCGCCCTCCTGATGCTCGATCGAGCAGAAGAAGCGGCCGCTCGCCAGGTATTCGCTCGGTTTCATCCGGAGTTGCTGGGTCGAGCCGACATAGGCGTATTGCTCGTCCATCCGCCTTCCCCAGAACGGCAGCCAGCCGAAGCCGCATTCGAGGGTCCCGAAGCGCAGGCTCGGGTAGCGGTCGAGGACGCCGCCGCCGATAAACGCGGCGACAAAGCGCATCGCGCCCCACGGGTGGGAGGCGAGGCGCCCGAGGAAGATGTTATCCCACAGGTCGTTGTGCCCCGGGTAATAGGGTGGGTTCCAGGTCGAGCTGTGATGGACGATGGGCAGGTCGTGCTCGGCGGCTTCCCGCCAGATCGGGTCGAGCGAGGGATGATCGGCCGGGACCTTGTCGATCGCCGGCTTGACGGCGACCGCCCAGTTCGCCCTGCCCCACTCGCGGATTTCCCTGACCGCGGCGTCGACGTCGCGGGTCGAGGCGACGATCGGGCCCTTGAGCCGCTCGGGAAAGCGCCCGCAATACTCCGCCATGTGGCGGTGAAAGGCGCGGATCATGCCGGTTTCGAGCGAAGGGTCGTCGAGCCCGATAAGACCGGTCCAGCCGCCCGGCACGAGGAAATGAACGTCGGTTCCCTCCTCGTCCATGTCCTTGACGCGGTTTGCCGCCTCATCGTCCTGGACGCCCGCCCGCGGCAACTGGCTGCCGCGCCATTTGGTATCGCGCCCGGTGTGGCCCTCGCGGGGCGCCGCTTCGCCGAGCACCCGGCGATAATATTGCTGGGCGACCCGGTACCCGTGCATGCCGCCGCCGGAATGTTCGGCCGAGGCGCGGATCGGCACGCGGTATTGCGCGAATTCGGCGAGACGGGGGCGAAATTCCGGGTCGACATAGCGCTCGATGATTTCGGCGGCTGGCAGCACGTGCGTGTCAGAATCGTAGACGCGGAACCCGTTTTTCACGGCAGCTCTCCTCTCCCGGACGCTCTCCCGTTTTCACTCCGCCAGCGCCGACAGGCGTTCCTCGATCCACTCGGGCGTCGCCCCGGGCAGGCTGGCCAGCTCCGCGCGCGCCTCTTTCTTGGTTTGGGCGACGCAGGCGATCACCTCAGGCAGCTCGCCATCCTCGGGCTGGCAGGCGAATTCGAGGCGGATCCCGTTGGGGTCGTAGAAATAGATGCCAAGCAAACCGGGGAGCTGCGGGATCGGGCCGATATAATCGATGCCGCGCGCTTTGAGCCGCGCTTCGACCTCGCGGAAGCGCGCAGCGGTCAGCGTGAACGCGCAATGCTGCATCGCCCCGATGGCGTTGCGGTTGCCGGCCGGCTCCTTGCCTTTTGGGATCTCGAAGAAAGCCAGGAGGCTGTCATTCCCCATATCGAAAAAATAGTGGCGCAGCGCCTCATAGGGCGGGTTGCCGCGGTTATTCGGGCCGGTGCCGAGCCCCGGCGGCACCTTCATCGCATGGACGAGCGGCATCCCGAGCACGTCGACATAAAAATCGACCGTTCTCTTCATGTCGTCGGTACACAGCGCGAGGTGATGGATTCCGCGCGGCAGCGGCGGCTGCTTTTGGCGGGGCTGATTGTTCATGTAGGTCCCCTATCCTAGCGGCAATGCGGCATGACCTCCTTGGCGAAGAGGGTCATCGTCTCTCTGACCATCGCCGGGTCCATCAGCCCGCCCTGGTTGAAATAGCAGATGAACTCGTCCATGCCGTAGTCGCGGCGCAATTCGCGCACCCGTTCGACGCAATAATCCGGGTCGCCGAAGACGCCCATCTCGCGGTCGATGTCGGCGAAGGTCACGCGGTCCATACGGGCGAGCACTTGGGCAAACGCCTCGAAGCTCTTGACGTCGTGGTCGCCGAGCGGGCGCAGCCGCGCCGCCGCCTCGTGCATGAAGCGCATGAGGCCGGGCTCGCATTCGGCGCGCGCCGCCGCGCGGCTGGCCGCGACATGCACCGGAAAGGCGAGCGCGGTGTCGGCCGGCTTGCCACCGAGCCCCTCGCGGTAGACCGCCAAGCCAGCCTTGAGCTTATCAGGCGGGTTGATCATCGGGGTCGCGAAGATCGGGAAATGCCGCCGCGCGGCAAAGGGGAACGTGTCGGGGCTGTTGGAGGCGATCCGCACTGGCGGATGGGGCGACTGCAGCGGCCGCGGCACCACGCTCAGTTCCTGCGCGCGGAAGTATTTCCCCTCGAACGAAAACGCCTCATGCGTCCACGCCCCTATCGAAAAGTCGAGCGCCTCGTCGAAGCGCGCCCGGCTCTCCTCCTGGGGGATGTTGTAGCCGGCATAGTGCAGGGGCGCCGTGCCGCGGCCGACGCCGAGTTCGAGCCGGCCGCCCGAAAGGATGTCGCAGATCGCGGCTTCCTCGGCGATCTTGACCGGGTTGTGCATCGGCAGAAGCGTCACCGCCGTCCCGAGCCGGATGCGGCTCGTGCGCTGCGCCGCGGCGGCCAGCACCATCAACGGATCGGCAAGGATCGAAAACCCCCGGCTGAAATGCAGTTCGCCGAGCCATACCGTATCGAACCCGACCGCATCGCCGAGTTCGATCTGCGCGAGGATATCCTGATAGCGCTGCTGCTCGGTATAGCCGGGCGCGCACGGCAACTGGTCGAAGAACCCGAAGCGCATTCGCCCTCTCCCAAAATATTGCCGACGCGATAACACGGCCCCGCCTCAATCGGCAAGGCGCGCCCAACCCTGGGCGCCATTCCGGGGAATGACGGATCTGGGTACATACTGTTAGAACCCGGCCGTTCAAATGGGAGCAGGGCATGGACGAACCGCTCGGGCTGCCGCAAGGCGCGTTTGGCAAGATCGACGGCGAGGGAGACGAGCACTTCTACGAAGAGCCGCGCCTCGTCTACCACATCGACGACAATGCGGTCGCCGCCCTGACCGAGTTCTACCGCGCGGTATTGCCCGCGGGCGGCGTCCTCTTCGACCTGATGAGCAGCTGGGTCAGCCATCTGCCGCCCGAGACCGAGTACGCCGAGGTCATCGGGCTCGGCATGAACGCGACCGAGCTTGCCGCCAACAAGCGGCTCGCCCGCCGGTTTGTCCAGAACCTCAACCGCGACCCGACGCTGCCCTTGGCCGATGCCAGCGTTGACGCGGCGATGATCTGCGTCTCGGTGCAGTACCTGGAAGAGCCGGTCGCGGTTTTGCGCGAGGTCGCCCGCGTGCTGCGCCCGGGCGGCCCCATTGTGATCAGCTTTTCCAACCGGTGCTTCTGGACCAAGGCCGTGGCGGTCTGGCGCGCCCTCGACGACGACGGCCACGCCGCCCTGGTCGAGCGCTATCTGCGCCATGCCGGGTTCGCTCGCATCCAAACCCACCGGCTTGCCGAATGGGTGGAGGATCAGAGCGATCCCTTGATCGCGGTGGTCGGCCGCTCCCCGGGCGGCGGAACCCCTTGACCGGGTCGTGGGGCGGGCCTCAGTCTGCGTGGGCAGGAAACCCGGCGAGGCGGAAGCCCTAAACCATGTACCAATACATCGTCCGTCGCCTGGGTTTCGGCGCGCTCACGGTGGTGGGCGTCTCGATCGTCGTCTTCTTCGTGCTGCGGGTGCTGCCGGGCGACCCTCTGGTCGCGATCTTCGGCCCGGAAGGCTTTACCAAGCTCAGTGCAGCCGACCGCGCCGGCTATATGGCGCAGCTCGGGTTGAGCGACCCGCTCATCGTGCAATACCTGCGCTGGATCGGCGACATCGCCCGCGGCAGCCTTGGGCATTCATTCTTCCGCGCCGAAAGCGTTGCCGAGATGATCGAGCGGCGCGGACCCTTGACCGCGGAGATCGCATTGATCTCGGTGGTGTTGTCGTGGGTTGTCGGGATCCCGGTGGCTATCGTCAGCGCGCTCAAACCCAACAGCATCGCCGATAATATTTCCCGCTTTTTCAGCATCCTGTTTCTGGCGGTGCCGGGTTTCTGGGTTGGCATGCTGATCGTTTTGGCCTCGCTCTTCTGGTTCGGCTACCGGGTGCCGCTCGCCGGCGCCTCGCTCTTGGAAGACCCCTGGAAGAACCTGCAGATCGTGATCGGACCGGGGATCGTGCTCGGCCTTGGACAGGGCGCCTATATCGCCCGGATGGCGCGCTCGAGCCTCCTCGAGGTGATCCGCGAGGATTATGTGCGTACCGCACGCGCCAAGGGGCTCAACGGACGCTCGGTGATCAGCCTCCACGCCCTGCCGAACGCGCTCCTCCCGGTTATCACGCTCTCTGGGATCCTCCTCAGCTTTGTCCTTGCCGGCTCGATCCCGGTCGAGCGCGCCTTCGGGGCGCCAGGGCTTGGCTATGCGATGTTTACCGCGGTCAGCGAGCGCGATGTCTTCGTCATGCAGAACCTGGTTTTCCTCTATGCCCTCGTCATCGTGATGCTGAACATCGCCGTCGATGTGACAATCGCCTGGCTCGACCCGAGGATCCGCTATCAATGACCGTCACCGACCCCGAGACCGCCTTTCCGATCGACCGCGTGTCGCCCGCGGTCGAGCCGTCACGGTGGCGCAGCGTGGGACGCGCGTTGCGGACATTCGTCAGGCGCTCGCCGCTGTCGGCGTTCTGGGGCTGCGTCGCGGCCGCAATCGTCGTCGTGGCGCTCGCCGCGCCGCTGATCGCGCCCTACGAGCCCTTGAAATCCGATTTCCGGCACATGACGAAGCCGCCCGCCGCGCCCCACTATTTCGGCACCGACCAGATCGGCCGGGATACGCTGTCTCGAGTGATCTACGGCAGCCGGGCGTCCTTGGCCGTCGCGTTCGGCGCGGTCTTGTTCGGCACCACGCTCGGGGCGCTATGGGGCCTGGCGAGCGGCTATTTCGGCGGGCGCTTCGACATCGTTTCGCAGCGCATCATCGAGTTCCTGCAATCCTTTCCCGATTTGATCCTGGCGATGGCGATCGCGATGGCATTGGGCGCCGGGATCGGCACGGTGATCGTCGCCATCGCGATCACCCGGATTCCGTTCGGCGGCCGCGTGATCCGCGCCGTCGTGCTGTCACTGAAGGAACTCTCCTATGTCGAGGCGGCGCACGGCCTGGGCGCCTCGCACCTCAGAATGATGGCGCGGCACATCCTGCCGCAATGCGTCGCACCCTATCTGATCCTGGCGACGACCCACCTCGGGGTGGCGATCATCATCGAAGCCTCGCTCGGCTTTCTTGGCGTCGGCATCCCGCCGCCGACCCCGACCTGGGGCAACATGCTGGCCGATTCCCTGAATGCGGGCCTGATACCACCGTGGTGGCTCGTGCTCTTCCCGGGCTGCGCGATCACCCTGACGGTGCTCGCCTTCAGCCTCCTCGGCGACGGCATCCGCGACATGGTCGACCCCCGCCTGCGCAGCGCGGTGTAACAAGCCATTCGCGCTCGGCGGCTGCACCTTGGCCCGTTATGGGCAGCCGCTAAAGTGAATTCACCCCGCCCCGCCTATGCGGGACAGGGTGAATCGCAGATCCGGTCGAGCCTGGCCAGCTAGGCGCGGGCGCCCTGGTAGAGCGGGCCGCGGATGATCTGGCCGGGTAGGGCGTCGGTGAGGGCGCCGTTGTCGAGGAGCACCGTGCCGTTGACAATCACGTGATCGATCCCGACGGCGTCGCGCTTGACCTCGATGCCGCCCGCCGGAAGCGTTGCCACCGGCTCGCGCGGTTTCGACGCGATCGTATCGGGGTCGAAGATCGTGATGTCGGCGACCTTGCCGGCCGCGATAAACCCGCGCTCGGTGATGTCGTGCATCAGCGCGGTCTTGCCGGTCAGGCGGTAGACCGCCTCTTCCAAGGTCAGCGCCTGCTGCTCGCGCACCCAGTGGCCCAAGAGGTTGGTGCTGGTCTCGTGCCGGTCGGCGGTGTGCGGCCGACCACCACCGTCGCTGGTGCCGATGACCGTAAAGGCCGAGCCGAGGATGTGCTTCTGCACCTTCGGATCGTGGTTGCGGTCGATCGCCTGGAAGCAGGTCTGTAGATCCTCGTCGAGCGAAAGGTCGAGGAACGCGTCCATCACACCCTTGTTCTGCTCCTTGGCGATCTGCTCGACGCTCTTGCCTTCGAGGTGGCGGTTCTGCCCCTTCGCGGTCATGAAGACTTCGACGAGGTCCCAGCGCCGGTTGAATAGGCCGCGCGCGCGGCCGCGCCGGTCGGTCATGCCGCCCTGCTGGGCGACCGTGCCCTCGACCGCCTCGGCCGACATCGCTTTGCGGATCTCGGGATCGCGCAGCGCCCGCATGCGATCCTGATAGGGCAGCGCCATCACCTTGTCCCAGGTCGGCATGCCACGGAAGAAGCCCTCCGGATGGGTGATGTCCTCGTCCTGCGGGACGTTTAGGCCGCGCTCGAGGTTGAAGATCGCCCCGGCGACGGTGGAGAGGCACGAGCCATAGCAGCGCGCGCCGCTCTTGAACCCGTCCTCGAGCCATTTCAGGTGCTCGACCCACTCGTCAGGATTGCCGATCGGATCCGACATCAAGTTGTAGATCGACGGGCGGCCGGTGCGAGCCGCCAGTTCGCGGGCAACCGCGCGGGTCTGCTTGGTGCCGCCGGGCGCGCCGCCGGCGACCTGGAAGACGCCGGTGCCGAGTTCGCCCAAGACGCTGGCGAGCGCCCAGCGCTCGGCGTCATCGGGGACGCCAGCGGGATCGCCGCGATCCTTGGGCGCGGTCGAGAAGCCGAGCGCGCCATCATACATGGCCTCGCGAATGAGGCGCTGCATCGCCGCCATCTCCTCAGGCGTCGCCTCGCGCTCCGAGGCGGCCTCGCCCATCACATAGCGGCGGATGCCGGAATGGCCGATCAGCGTGCCGACATTGATGCCGCGCTTTTTGCCGAGCGCATCGAGATACTCGCCGACCGACTCCCAGGTCACGTCGACGCCGGCCTTCAAGACCGGCAGGGGGATCTGCTCGGCATCGGAGAAAAATTCGAGATACCATTCGGCGTCGCCCGGACGCACCGGCGCGATCACCTGGCCGCACTGGCCGACGATGACCGTCGTGTGGCCGTTCTGCAGCCACGAGCCGCAATAGGGGTCCCACACCGCCTGCGGGTCGAAATGGGTGTGATGATCGATGAACCC
>JBARKH010000438.1:0-12121 GCA_049801295.1 Allostellaceae bacterium
ACCCCGGCCCGCGCCAGCGCCGTCGCGCAGGCGCGCCCCAGCCCCTTGCTCGCCGCGCAGACGATCGCCTTCCGGCCGGCAATGCCCAGATCCAGCATCTTTCCTCCTGTCTTTCTCGGTTGTTGCCGCGTTCGTGGGGGTCGTTATAGCCGAGATGGCGCGATCCGGCACACCTTCCCGCGGGGACGCTCGATGCCGGCAGCGACGATTTCGCGCACCTGCCCGGCGCCAAACCCGCTTGCCGATTGCAACCGCCTTGGTATGTTGCGAGCGATTATCAATTGCACGTGACTGGCATGTCCCGAGCTGTCGTTGCCGCGTTCCTCTTGATATGTGTATATGCGGTCCGCTCCTTTGCAGACGAGCCGACGATTACGATCGTCCTGCGCGATCATCAGTTCGTACCCTCCGAGGTATCGGTCCCGGCCGGGGTCAAGGTCAGGCTGATTATCCGCAACGAGCAGGCGACAAATGCAGAGTTCGAGAGTACCAGCTTGCATCGTGAGAAGATCGTCAACCCCGGCGGCGAGATCACTGTCTTCGTCGGGCCGCTGGGCGCGGGAAGCTATGAATTCTTCGATGATTTCCACCCTGAGACTCGCGGGCATCTGGTGACAACCCCAGACCCGTGGACCCAAGGGCCGGCGAGGTAGAAATGTTACCGACCGCGATCATCGTCTTCCGCGAGGTGCTCGAGGCCGCGCTGATCGTCGGCATCGTGATGGCGGCGAGCCGCGGCGCGCTGGGGCGCGAGCGTTGGGTCGCCGGCGGCATCCTCGCCGGGATTTTCGGAGCGCTCGGCGTCGCTTCCGGCGCCGGGGCGATTTCGGCGGCCGCCGCCGGGATCGGGCAGGAGTTGTTCGACGCGACGATACTGTTCGTCGCGGTGGGAATGCTTGGTTGGCACAACATCTGGATGAGCCGGCACGGCCGCGATCTTGCCGACCACGCGGTGCAGCTCGGCGCGGCGGTACGCTCCGGCGCCGAGCCCTTATGGGCGCTCGCGTTTGCGGTTGGGCTTGCGGTATTGCGCGAAGGCTCGGAGGTGGTGCTGTTTCTCTACGGCATCGCGCTGGCCGGCCAGGGCGGCGCGGTCGCGATGGTGCTTGGCGGCGCCGTTGGGCTGGCGCTCGGGGTGGCGGCCGGGACCGGGATCTATTGGGGCCTCGTCACCATCCCGATGCGCCTCTTGTTCACGGTGACGAGCTGGCTGGTGTTGCTGTTGGCGGCGGGCCTCGCCTCGCAGGGCGCCGCCTTTCTGCTGCAGGCCGATCTGCTGCCGCCGCTTGGCGTCAATTTGTGGGATACGTCCTTCCTGTTATCCGATCACAGCCTCCCGGGGCGGATACTCCATACGCTGATCGGCTATACGGCGCAGCCCTCCGGCATTCAAATCGTGTTCTATCTTGCGACGCTGCTGCTGATCGGCGGATTGATGCGCGTCACCAGCGGCCAGGGGTCGGCCAGCACGCGGAGCTCCCGCCCCAATCCCCAGCCGCGCGTCGGCGCTGCTGAGTAGCCCTCGGACAGCCAGCGAAATTTTTTGCTGCGGAGTTGCAAATGAGTTGCACTCTTATAAAAAAGGCTGTCCTTGTACTGATCGCCGCGATCGGAGTGGCATCCACCGCCCGCGCCGATTTCAAGGTGAAGATGCCGGATGCCGAGCCCGGCGAATTCGAGCTGGAGACCATCGGCAACTACGGAAGGAGCGGCCGCAGCGCCACCGATAACGAGCAGAGCTTCGTCCACGAGCTCGAATATGGCGTCAACAATTTCTGGAGAACCGCGCTCGAATTCGAGACCAACCGTCTCGGGGGGCCCGGTCAACACCTCAAATTCGACCAGCTGACCTGGGAGAATTTTCTACAGCTCACCGAGCGCGGCCAGTACTGGCTGGATGCCGGTTTCTTTTTTGAATACGGCCGGGCGATGATCGGCGGCGCGCCGGACGAGACCACCTTCGGGCCGATCCTGCGCAAGGAGATCGGTCCGACGATCAACACGGTGAACCTGTTCGTCGAAAAGGATGTTGGGAGGTTTTCGGCCGGTCGGCCCAATTTCATCTACGCATGGGAAACCCGGCTCGCGCTTGGCGGGTTCGTCGACCCGGGCTTCCAGGCCTATGGCGAGCCCGGCGCGTTCGGCCATTTCCTACCGATCAGCGCCCAGGATCACCGGGTCGGGCCGCAGCTCTTCGGCGAGATCCACCAGCTCGGCCCCGGCACGCTGATCTGGAACGGCGGCATCCTGTTCGGCCTGACCCCGGCCGCGCCGCGGCAGACGCTGCGCTGGCAGCTCGAATACGAGATCCATTTTTGATCGGCCCAGCGCATTGCCGGCGGGTAATGGAAAAGGAACGGGCCGGGACAACGCCCGGCCCGCTCGTTTGTCTGGCGCCGTTCAGGGCTGGTCAGGCACCAGTGGCGCGCCGCCGACCTCGTCCCAGATCTTCACATGGTGATAGGGTTCGCGCAGGAATCCTAGGCTAACGACGACCCCGATCGCGGCAATCGCCATCGGATAAAAGAGCCCGCCGAGCGGGATGCCGGTCGCCGCGGCGATCGATGCGCCGATGAAGGGCACGCCCCCGCCGAACACGCCGTTGCCGACATGGTAGGGCAGCGACATCGAGGTATAGCGGATGCGCGCCGGGAACAATTCGACCAGGAACGCCGCGATCGGGCCGTACACCATCGTCACCAGGATCACCATGTAGAATACCAGGACCCCCAGCATGAAGGGGTTGTCCTTGAAGGTGCCGAGCCAGGTGAAGACCGGCCAATAGGTGATGACGGCGAGAGCGAAGCCGATCGTCATGATGTTGCGGCGGCCGATCCGATCGGACAGTGCCCCGAACACGATGAAAAACGGCGCGCCGAGGGTCAGCGCTATCATCATGATGATATAGACGGTGATGTAGCTGACCTTGAGCACGGTCGTCAGATAGAACAGCGCATAGAATTGTCCGGTGTACCAGACCACGCCTTCGGGGGCGGTAGCGCCGAACAGCGCGAACAGAATGAGCCCCCAGTTCTTGCCGCTGCTGAAGCTTTCGAGCGCCGGGTTGGCCGATGATTTGCCCTGTGCCTTGAGACGGGCATAGAGCGGTGATTCCTCGAGCTTCAGGCGGATATAGATCGACAGCCCAACCAGGATCGCCGAGATCAGAAACGGTACGCGCCACCCCCAGTCGCCGAACGCCTTATCGCCAAGCGCCAGGCGGCAGATCAGGATCATCAAGAGCGCCAGGACGATCCCCATCGTCGCCGTCGTCTGGATCCACGAAGTGTAGAAGCCGCGTTGGCCGTCCGGCGAATGCTCGGCGATATAGGTCGCCGCGCCGCCGTATTCGCCGCCAAGCGCCAGCCCCTGGACGACGCGCATCAACACGAGCAGCACCGGCGCCAGAAAGCCGATCGTGCCATAGCCCGGCAACAGCCCGACGACAAAGGTCGCCGCGCCCATCAGCGCCAAGGTCAGCATGAAGGTGAACTTGCGGCCGATCAGATCGCCGAGATGGCCAAAGACGATGGCACCGAACGGGCGCACGACAAAACCGGTCCAGAACACGCCGAGGCTGGCGATGAACGCCATCGTGTCGTTGCCCGGCGGAAAGAAATGCTTGCTGAAGAACAGCGCCAGCACGCCATAGAGGTAGAAATCGTACCACTCGATCAGCGTGCCGACCGACGAGGCACCGATGATGAACGGCAGATTGAGGGGCAGCGCGACGGCCGCCGGCGCGGCGGGTGCTGCCGCGGTGGCCGCCGGTCGCGCTCGTGTCGACTTTGTCATCCGGTCGTTCCTCCCCCTGGGGCGAGCCGCCGAAACCAGCTCACCAAGGCGGGGGAGGCTATCGTAGCGCGCAAAAAAACGGAACGTCGGTGTACGTCCCGCCTAATTGTTCAGCAAATCGTGGCAATAATGCAAAGACCCGGTGCACTATCGGGCCAGAATCCCGTGTCCGTCGCGACGAATCAGTGTTTGAGCAAAGCGCGCAGGCGCTCCGGAACGGGCTCCTCGAGAACATGGTCATAAAGCGCGTGGAAAAGGGCTTCGCCCTCGTTCCGGCCCGCGAGAAAGTCGCGGATATCCCGGTCGACCATCCACCTTGCGATCCGGGGTTCCACCGCGAGGTGTTTTACGGCGAGGTACATGGCAACTTGTTTCTTCCGCTGCTGGAAATTCAGGGCTGTAACAGTCCGTGGCGATGCGCCCGTTTTTGGCACGTCGGTGTCTCACTGATGTCAAAATGCCAACAGTTTGTAACACGGCTCATTCCGATGCAGAATTGCAAGGCAGCCATGCATTTCTGCGCAGGCTGGGTGGGCGCGCAACAGCAGCTGCGGAAAATAGCGGCGAAGCAGTGCGGTTTTCGCGCTCGCTTGCGCTATGATCGCGGCTGGTGCTGGCCGGCCGGAGCGAAGCGAGGTGGACGGGATGAATGGGTCGATCGAGACTGACGGTTTCCTCGACATCTTCCGGGCGCGCGGCGCGGCGATCGCCGATGCGTGCACCCGTTGCGGCGATTGCTTTCGCGCCTGCCCGATGACCGGGCCGGCGGGGATCGCCGACGCGGACCCAAGCGAGACCGCCGGCGCCATCGTCGACCTGATCACCGGCGGCGCGGGCAATGATGAGGCGGTGCGCTGGGCCGAGGCGTGCAGCGGCAGCGGCTATTGCATTCCCGCCTGCAAGCACGGCATCAACCCGCGCTTTATGGTGCAGCTGGCACGCGGCTTCGCCCGCCGCAACGCCGTCGACCTCGAACCGGCCCGCGCGTCGCGGGGGCCGGCCCCGCTCGCGGCGAGCTGGCGAAAAGGGTTCCAGACGATGAGCCGCGGCGTGCGCGTCTTGTCGCGCTTGCAGATGGCGCCCGAAATTCTGGCGCGGTTTGCTCCCTCGCACGAGGCGCGCACGACCCCGCCCGACGTGGTTTTCTATACCGGCTGCAACGTCATAAAGACGCCGCACATCGCGCTCCTCTGCCTCGACATCCTCGACCTTCTCGACATCGATTACGAGGTGATGGGCGGGGTCGGCCAGTGCTGCGGCGTTTATCAGTATCGCGCCGGCGATTTCGCCAGCAACAGCAAGATGGCCTACGCGACGATCGACGGGCTCGCCGCAGCCGGCGCGCCGACGGTGCTGGCGTGGTGCCCCTCCTGCATGATCTCGATCGGCGAAGTGTCGCTGCCCAATTACCAGATGCAGTTCGGCGAAAAGCCGTTCGACATGAACCCGTTCCTGACCTTTCTCGCCTCGCACGCAGACCGGCTGGCGGGTTTGATGAAACACCGTGTCGAGAAGCGCATCGCGCTCCACGAGCGTCCGGTCTTCCCCGAGGTCACGGAAGCGGTCAAAAGACTCCTGTCAATCGTGCCCGGAGCCGAGCTCGTCGAGATCGACGTGCCGCGCGTGGGCACCCAGGCCAACTCGCTCGCGCAGCTGCCCAAGTTCAAGCGCGAGCTGGTCAGCCGCGAGTTGGCCGCGGTCGCCGATGCCGGGGTGACCACCTTGGCGACGATCTATCACGCGTGCCATCGGTCGATCTGCGACGCCGGCGAGGGGCGCAGCTTCGAGATCGTCAATTTCATGGAGATCCTGGGGCAGGGGCTGGGCCTCCATAGTGAAGACCTCTACAAGCGCTTGAAGCTGATCGGCGACATCGACGAGATAATCGCCGAGACCGCGCCGATGATCGAGGCCAACCGGCTCGATCTCGACACCGTGCGCGACGCCCTCCTCGCCGAATTTGGTGCCACGGCGGGGGCTTAGGAGAATTGACGAAACGCCGCGCAACCCCTAGCCTGCGCGCCATGAGTTTGATCCTCGCGCGCACCGAACGACGCCGACGCCGCACCAGCGGCGGGGCTCTCGTGTCGAGCGCGAGGCATTCTGCCGGTCATCGCAAGGGCGCCCTGACGCCGCGCTGACCAGCATTGCCGATCGCACAGATCAGAACCCCGCCGGTTGCGCCCGGTGGGGTTTTTGTTTGAAGGAGTATGGGATGGCATCGAACAAGCCGGTGGTGTTCATCGACGGCGAGGCTGGGACGACGGGGCTCGGCATCCGCGCGCGGCTCGAGGCGCTGCCCGAGATCGCGCTCAAAAGCCTGCCCGCGGCGCTGCGCAAGGATCCGGCGGCGCGCCGCGACATCATGACCGAAGCTGATCTCGTCATCCTCTGCCTCCCGGACGAGGCGGCGCGCGAGGCGGCGGCGCTTGCCGACGGGCTCGGGCCGGACGCCCCCAAGCTCATCGACGCCTCGACCGCGCACCGGGTCGATCCGGTCTGGACCTACGGCTTTCCCGAAATGATGCCGGGCCAGGCCGGGCAGATCGCCGGCGCGAAGAAGGTCGCCAATCCGGGCTGCTATCCGACGGGCGCGATCGGCCTCCTGCGGCCGCTGGTCGAAGCAGGGCTGATCCCGCGCGACTACCCGATCTCGATCAACGCGGTCAGCGGCTATTCGGGCGGCGGGCGCGGGATGATCGAGGCGCACGACCGGAACGGCGGCCCGGCCTTCGAACTCTACGCGCTCGGCCTCGAACACAAGCACGTGCCGGAGACCCAGCTTTACGCCGGGCTTACCCGCCGCCCGATCTTCGTGCCGTCGGTCGGGCATTTCCGCCAGGGCATGCTGGTCAGCGTGCCGCTCCATCTCGACGCGCTCGCGGGGCGCCCGCGCGGCGCCGATCTAAACGATGCGCTCGCCGCCTACTACGAGGGCTGCGACTATGTCCGCGTGGTCGCGCCGGCGGGCGACGGCAAGCTCGAACCACAAGCGCTCAACGACACCAACCGGCTCGAACTCAGCGTCTATGCCAACGAGGCGCGCCGGCAGGCGGTGCTGGTCGCCCGGCTCGACAATCTCGGCAAGGGCGCCTCGGGCGCCGCGGTGCAGAATTTGACCCTCATGCTGGGGCTCGAGGGCGCCAATGTGTAGGATGGGTTGAGCGCAGCGAAACCCATCACTTGTGAAACGATCGCCGATGACGATGGGTTTCGCGTTGCTCAACCCACCCTACGACTACGGCGCACCCGTGATGCACCGGCGCGACCTCTTGCTCGGCGCTGCCGCCCTCGCATCGCCGCTATTTCGGAGCACGATCGCCATGGCCGCTCCCGCGATGATTACTCGTCCGATCCCGTCTTCCGGCGAGGCGATGCCGGTCATCGGGCTCGGCACCTCGCAGGTCTTCGATGTCGGCGCCGACGAGCGGGCGCGGCAACCGCTGCGCGCCGTGCTGCAGGCGCTGGTCGAAGCGGGCGGCAGGATCATCGATACCTCGCCCATGTACGGCCGAGCCGAGGCGGTGACCGGCGATCTGGTCGCCGCGGCGGGCGTGCGGACGCGAATCTTCCTTGCGACCAAGGTATGGACGAGCGGCCGCGACTCGGGGATCGCCCAGATGCGCCGCTCGGCCGAATTGCTGAAGAGTCCCGTCATCGACCTGATCCAAATCCATAACCTCCAGGACTGGCGCATTCATCTTACGACCCTGCGGGCGATGAAGGCGGAGGGCAAAATCCGCTATATCGGGATCACCCATTACACGACCGGCGCGCTCGCCGAACTTGCCCGCATCCTCACAGCCGAGCCCGGCATCGACTTTGTGCAGTGCGCCTATTCCTTGGGGACGCGCGATGCGGAAATCGCGCTCCTACCGATTGCCGCGGAGCGCGGGGTCGCGGTTATCGTCAACCGGCCGTTCGAGGACGGCGGCATGTTCGCCCGCGTGCGCGGGCGGGCTTTGCCGGAATGGGCCGGCGACTTCGACTGCACCAGCTGGGCGCAGCTCTTCCTCAAATACATCATCGCCGAACCCGCGGTGACCTGCGCGATCCCCGCGACAAGCAGCCCGGAGCATATGGCCGACGACCTTAAAGCCGGTTTTGGCCGCCTCCCCGACGCGCGGCAAAAGGAGCAGATCCGCCGGTTTTGGGATTCGCTCTAAGCCTGATGCGTCAATCGGTTGTCGATTGGAATCACTTGGCGCCCCGTTCGGTATCGCCGGGTACGGCCGCGTTGGCGACTTCTCTAACAGCCGGCTCGCGGGCGGCGCGCCTTGCCGCGGCGGTGAGGGCGAGGTTGCGCGTGAGCTCGTGGTCGTGGTCGGGATGCAGGGTCCCCATCAGCCGGTCCCACAGCGTGAAATGCGTCGCATAATTGCACCGGAAGAAGCGGTGGTGCTGGTCGTGGTGGGTGACGCCGACGAGCGGCGAGGGGGGCCGGCACCAGATCCCGCCGTGCTCGTATCCCGAATGACCGATGACCCCGGTGACCTGGTCGTACAGCTTGTGCGCGAGGAGAACCGCGGGCGCCGCCGGGACGAGGAAATGCGCGACCAGCCAATAGGATTGCAGAAAGAGATTATCGACGAGCCGGTCGCTGTTGTTGGACCAGGCGACCGGGCTGACCGTCAGATGGTGCCAGCGGTGCACCCGGTCGTAGAAGCGGCGCGTGTGGATCAGCCGATGAAGCCAGTAGAACCACGCGTCGAACAATACCAGCGAAGCGAGAAACGCGAGCCCGATGCCGAGGACGCCATGCATCGGGGCAAGGCCCCAGCCGAACTCGGCGTAAAGCCAGTGCCCGGTGCCGAACATCGCCGCGATTCCCGCGAGTGAGATGAGGCTCTGCTTCTGATCGCGGCGGATTTGCGCGGGCGGGGTGTGGCGCGCCTGGATCTTCGCCGCGGCGACGCGCCGGTTCAGCCGGCCGACGGCGAGACAGCTCGCGACATAGGTCAGAAGCAGGATCGCATAGATTGCGGCCACCGTTCCGGCCCAGGAAATCAGGCGCTGTGCGATCATTGATGCCGTCGGCGACCCCGTCGCGCGTCTCTCGCGGCCGCTAGGGTGCCACGTTCCATGAGGGGGCGGAAGGAGACATCGCCTCGCGGGGCCTCAGAGGGTGAGGAGCTTCCGGGCGAACAGATCGACCGGCCAGAACAGCCCGGCCGAAAACGCCACGGTGAGGTTGTCGGGCGCCCACCACTCCTGGCCCGCCAGCGTGTCATTGCGCAGGTGCACCGCGGCATCGGCCGCGGCGGCCAGTGCATAGACGCAGAGTCCAACCAGCCATAGCCGACGGCCCATCTGCGCGCGATCCCGCTCAGAGGACCCGGATGTTCTTGAACTGCCAGGGGTCGCCACGGTCGAGATCCTCGGGGAACAACGATTCGCGGTCCTGAAGCGGGGTCCAATCCCCCCACACCCCGACGACATCTCCGAGATAGGGCCGACAGATTTCCAAAATTCGGGCGAAATCCATCTCGTCGGGTTCGACGATGCCCCGGTTCGGGTTTTCGATCGCCCAGATCACCCCGGCGAGGACCGCCGCGGTAACCTGCAGCGAGGTTGCGTTGTTGTGCGGCGCGACCCGGCGCGCTTCCTCGATCGTCAGGCGCGAGCCATACCAATAGACGCCTTTCTGCGGCCCCATCAGCAAGACCCCGAGCTCGTCGATACCCTTGACGATCTCGTCCATCATCAGCCGTTTATTGGTCTGCACCCGCCAGTTCTTGCCGGCGAGTTCGTGGAGGCTGAGGACAGCGTCGTCGCACGGGTGGTAGGCGTAGTGGCAGGTCGGGCGGTAGCGCACTGCCTCGCCCTCGCGCAGTGTCAGGTAGTCGGCGATCGAGATCGATTCGCCATGGGTGATGAGAAAGCCCAGGTAGGGCCCTTCGAGCGGGGTCCAGCTGCGCACCCGCGTCGCCGCGCCCGGACGCAACAGGTAGATCGCCGCCTGGCTGCCGAAATCGTGGTGCCGTGCGTCCGTAGGCAAATGCCGCTCATGGGTGCCCCAACCCAGTTCAGCCGGTTGCGACCCCTCGCTGACAAACCCGTCGATCGACCAGGTGTTGACGAATTCCCCCGGCTCCTTGGGGATCAGGGCGACCTGCGTGTCGCGCTCGGCGATATGGATGGCCTTGACGCCAAGCCGCTCGGCGAGAAGCGCCCAGCCGGTGCGATCGGTGGGCATCGCGGCCGACGGATCCTCGTCGCGGGCGATGTCGATCAGCGCCTGCTTGACGAAGTGGGACACCAGCCCGGGATTGGCGCCGTGAGTGATGACCGCGGTCGGGCCGTTGCCGCGTTGCGAATGCAGTGCGAGCGCGCTCTCGCGCAGCGCGTAGTTGGAGCGCGCCGAGGGCGGCAGGTTGGGGTCGGTATAGCCGCCGGGCCAAGGCTCAATGCAGGTGTCGAGATAGAGCGCATCTTTTTCCCGGGAAAACTCGATCAGCGCCACGCTGGAGACGTCGACCGAGACGTTAAGGAGGAAGTCGCCGCTGCCAAGTCGGCTTTCGAGGACGGCGCGGTAATTCTCGCGGGTCAGCGCGGTTTCGACAAAGCGTATGCCATACTCGGCGGCGACTTCATGGCCGCGCGGCTCGGCGGTGATGATCGTGATCTGATCGGGGCGGATATCGATATGGCGCAGCAGCAGCGGCAAGACGCCCTGGCCGATGCTGCCGAAGCCAACGATGACGAGGCGGCCGTAAAAGACGATGGGCTGGTTGTCGGGCATGGTGATGTGCCGCGGAAGGGGGCCAACCGGTACGGTCGCTCGCCGGCGATGTCAAGGCGAGCAGTCGCGGCGTCGGGCGCCAGTGCCATCATTTCGCCATCCCCGGGGATTGCAATAAGGGCTGACTGGGATAGTGTGCGGGCGCTTTCTTTAAATCTCCGCTCGGGAGAAGCGATTTTATGCGTAAATCGGCATTGGCGCTCGGCCTCATTGTCTTTCTCGCGCCCGCCGCGGCCTTGCCGCAAGCCAAGAGCGGGAATAGCGGCGTCTACGAGCAGCTCAACCTGTTCGGCGAGGCCTTCGAGCGGATCCGTCACGACGCGGTTGACCCGGTCGCCGACAAAAAGCTGATCGACACTGCGATCGCCGGCATGCTGGCCGGCCTCGACCCGCATTCGGTTTATCTGAGCGAGGCCGAATACAAGGGGCTGCAGAAAGAGAGCGCGGGCGAGGGCGCCTCAACCGGGCTCGTCGTCACTCTCGACAAGGGGCAGGTGAAAATCGTCGCGCCGCGCGACGGATCGCCCGCGGCGGAGGCGGACATCAAACCAGGCGATTTCATCTTCACGATCGACAAGGAGCCGACCTACGACCTGACCCTGTCCGAAGTTGAGCAAAAGCTGAACGGGCCCGCCGACAGCGAAGTCGCGCTGGTGCTGCGCCGCGGCAGCGGCGGGCCGATCGATGTCAAGCTGAAGCGCGTTGCCGGAAAATTCCCAACCGTCGATGCCCGACTGGAGGGCGGCGATGTCGGCTATGTCCGCCTCGCCGGCTTCGACGACGCGTCACCGGCCGCGCTCACCGCAGCGGTCAAGGATCTGCGCCAGCAGGCCGGCAACAAGCTGATCGGCTTTATCCTCGATCTGCGCAACAACCCCGGCGGCAGCTTTGACGCGGCGGTGGCGGCGGCGGATGCGTTCATCGACAAGGGCGACATCGCGATCGTCAAGAGCCGCAAACCCGACAGCGCCAAGCGGATCGCCGCGACCCCGGGAGACCTCGCCAACGGACTGTCGATTGTCGCGCTCGTCAATGGCGGGACCGCGCGCGAAGCGGAACTTGTCGCCGGGGCATTACAGGACAGCCACCGCGCGGTCCTCCTCGGCAGCAAGACATTTGGCGAGAGCGCGATCGAGACCTTGATCCCGCTCGCCGGCAACGGTGCGATCCGCCTGACGACGGCGCGCTTCGAGACGCCGAGCGGCCGGCCGATCCAGGGCAAGGGTCTCGACCCCGACCTCGTCGTCTCGCCCTTAAAGCTGGAGAAATACGCGCAAGCCGAGCACCGCCACGAGGCCGATCTGCGCGGCGCGCTGAAGAACCCCGACATCGCCCAACCGGTCGGCGACGCGGTCAAAGGCAGCGCGGCGCCGGTAAAGCCGCCGGAGACCACCGCGAAGCCGCCCAAGGGCGATCAGCCGACCGTCGCGTCCGGCGATATCGGCACGACCAGCGACGAGCAGCTGAGCGAGGCGGTCGACGTGTTGCGCGGCCTCGCCCTCGTCAACGGCCGCACCGCCGCGCGTTAACAGGACATGCGCTTCCTCGTGCTCGGGGCCGGCGCGGTCGGCGGCTATTTCGGGG